>JADEWQ010000128.1 GCA_015207585.1 Pleurocapsales cyanobacterium LEGE 06147
CCTTTTAAGGTTCATCCACACCAACTGCGTCATGCTTGCGGTTATTATCTAGCAGCTCAAGGACATGACACCAGGGCAATTCAAGACTATTTAGGTCATAAGAACATTCACCATACCGTTCGCTATACACAGATGTCACCTCAAAGGTTTGAAAACTTTTGGACAGATTAAGCTACTCCTTGTTGCGTTAGTCGAGAAATCCTTTCCTTCATATCCAACTTGAACGTACCATAAGGATTAACATGGCTGAAAATCAAAGGTGTAATTGCTCTTTTATCATTCGCTGTCAGCTTTTGCTGCCAATGAGGTGAATCCAAAACACTCTGAATCATTAAAGTGTTCACATACACCATACTTATCTGTAATAAATGCAAAGATAATACCGATAACTCCTGACTCTCTAAACGATTCGAGGCAAACTCTCCACCCTTACCATAGAAAATAAAGTCATTCACTCCATTCCAGCGTTCCACCACATTCAACCCCTCATTTACTTCCCGCCGCACTGTCTCCTCCTCGAGATATTGACATAAAAAAATCGTTTTAATCACCCGACCCAATTCCATCAAAGCCAAATAGGTAGGATGCTTGAAAGGATTGCGGCTAAAACGTTTTAAGATAGCTTCGGTTTCTGCCGTACCCAACCTCAAAGCAGTGGCATACTTGACCATCTGGTCGTACTGAGTACGAATCAAGTCCCAATTAATCGGTCGGGTAAGAATTGGTTGTAGATTGGGATAGGCATTACCTTGACCAGTATAGGGTCGATATAATTTCTGGCTCTTAATCCTCTTCAACCTAGGCATTAACTGAAATCCCAGTAGGTGCGTAAAGGCGAAAGCGATTTCACTTTGTCCGTGGCTATCGACATAGTTTTTCTGAACATCCATACTGGTGCAATGACGCAGAACTCCTTCAATCATTGCTGCTACTTCCGATGAAGAACAGGTTTTCAGTTGGGAATAGATACAAGTAGATTTCTTCTCGACGTGCCAATAAATCATTACTCCCCGACCGCCATAGCGCAGATGGTACTGAGTCATTAAATTCTGCTCCCATGCCCCAAAATGCTTGCTGTCGCTAGCACAGGTGGTAGTTCCCTCTCCCCAAATCTGTGGGTTACGAATCTCAAATATGGCATTAATCACTTCGGCGATCGCACTACGTAATTGGTCTTTGTGAATATAGCGACGGCGCACGTAGAGCAAATCGTGATAATTCTCGCCATCTATCCCTGTATTAATCCGTTTCAATCCCGTATTCGTTCCCATGCCGTACAGACACAGTAATAATCGCTTTTGCAAGCTTTCCGAGTCGATAATCTCTCTCGTTCCCATACTCTTAAAGTTACGGGTAAAATTAACTCGCAAATCCGTCTCTTTGAGAATGTCTAGCAGACTGGTTTGATGCCAAAGCCGATTGATTTCTCCCTTGAGGTGTTTGAGGTTAATCGGTTCGGGAATTGGTTCTATTGGGCTAAGTCTAATCAAACCTTTTCCTTTCCCAATAATGCTTACGTGAGAGTTATTGAGGATTCCTCGATTTAGTTTTTCTAGCCTTTGTGCCATCTGCTGTTGTAAGTCAGCAATGAAGGTTTCCACATCTTCTGGTAAGGTCAGGGCTTGGTAGTAAACTTGTCGATGTAGCTCGAAATCAGTGGGTAAATCTTCATCTGAGTTGCGATAGCGAGATGCTCCCACCACCCAAATTTCCTTGCAGCACAATCTTTCTCTGAGGGCTTGTAGGACACTAATTTCGTAGTTGATCCGGTTGATACGTTCCTTACCAAAAGAGTCTTTTTCCAGCAAAATCTCTTTCCAGCCACTTTTTAAGATTCCATCGATGGGTAAAACCTCACTACTGTCGTAATATCGAGCTTTGTTGTGAGCGTATTTTTTCAGGATTTCTAAGGCTTCTATGACGGGACGGTGCTGGTCATTATTGGAGCGAAATTCTAATGCTTCTAACAGTTGAGGTATCATCCGTCTGTAGTGACTGGCAAAGGAAGAACGCATCACAGTATGTACTCGCTGGCGATAGGCGGTACCAGTAGATTTGTATTCTTTGACTAAATCTCTGAGAGTTTGCTGACTAACTACAGGATAAATAACTTGTTGAATCGTCCCATTTGGTTGGTCAACGGCTACTTCAGCGATACGAAATAGTAAATTGGTTTTTCCCATAACCAATTTGAAGTCATCTACCAGTTCTTTATTAATGCGTCTTTCTGCCCTCGTGCCAATGCGTTGAATGATTTGAATTAATAACTCTATCAAATTATCGATAATCTCTTGACTTCGCGAGTAGCAGAAAGCTGCCATGAGAGTATAGCGAATGGCATCTTTGTGTTGTCGTAAATCGTAAGGAGATTCGGTTGCAGCTCTTTGACGGTAGGTTTTAATTAGTTTCGGAGATATTCTTGCAATTTGATTGGCAATGTAGGAGATAATAATTTTAGGTATGGATGAAACTGCATCAGGAAAACGAGCAAAAAGTTGAAAATACTTCAGTAAAAGTGCAAAACCAATTTGATTGCCTCCAACTTTGGTTTTGACCAGTTCTAATTCTTGTGGGAGAAGCGTCCAATTTTCAATTAATTCTTCTGTTTCCCAATGTGGCTTGACCATTCATCCTAAAGCTCAATTTTGAGCAGTGTCGTACAGATAAGCCAGCATAGATGAAGAAGTCATCGTCATCTCAGAAATTTAGAAAAAATGCAGATTTGAAAATATTTGTCAAATAGCTTTAACTATATATATTTAAAAAACTTATCTATAAGCCTAAAAAGTAGCAAGAACAATCAAGAGGTAGTTTAGGCGCGTAAGCTATACCTAATAACGGTTTCAGCTACAAGCTGCACCATATGACACGAACCCTATATTTTCGCCATGATGGGTTGAATTCCTTTTGCGAGTTCCAGCGCTTCTTTGACGGTAGCGGCGTTATCTAACAGATACTGACCCCAGAGACCCGCATGTACGCCCAGCTTACTGCGATCGCGCGGTCCAAAATCGGTCGCGGTCAGGAACAGCAAATGCATCCCTAGACCTTTTTTGTTCAAGCCGTCCATAGCGCCAGCGCCATAGGATGTGGTGACGAGGCTTCCATATTTCGAAGTCCATCGTGCTGGATTCTCCTTAACCACTACATTGGAGCCGAGCAGTCCGCCATCCCGTTTCATGCCTCGCGGAAAAACGGTGAGCATTGGTTCAGTGGATTCTGGCCAATCCATGGATCGTCCGACTACAACTGCGAGCTTGTTAGTGTTCCATAGGATTCGGGTACAAGCATCAGCGACAGGTTGCCATAGGGTGAACCCAAGCGTTGCAGCAGCCAGTGTGCTGCACATCACTCGATAAATCTTCTTAGCGGTTAGTTTCATTATGCAATTCCTCATCGGTAGCTAATTATTATTTAAAATTGTTTAAGTCCCCATATAGCGTTTTGTGGCAAAAAATAATTTTTATACACTACATATAGTGTGATACGATCTCTAAGCTCTCAGGGAAAAAGGTTAAAAGCAATGAATCATTTATTGGAATGGAAAGCAAGTTGTGTAGACGAAAAGCTTACGCTTCTTAATGTCATTCCTTTAGAGGGTTCCTATCCTTCCGAATATCTACTTTATTCTGATGCTATACCTAGAAGAAATGATGGTCGCATATCTGAAGGATTTCTTCAACGTTACGATCACACTAGCTTAGGAGGGTGGTGGTGTTCGGGAATTGATTTACTCACCGGAGAAGAAGATCTGTGGGGTTGTTTTAAACCGAACCAACCCCGTGTAAGTATAGATAAAGGAAAGATCATCAAGTATGAACATCCCCCCAAGGTTTCAACCGGAATTTTTGCTCTTAGAGTTCCTCTCCATGTGTGGGAAAAAATCGCCCAGCGTTATGGAGTAGATATTTTACCTATAGATATAGATGAAAATCAACCAGATAATGGTTTTTGGCAATGGTTAATTACTCGTACTACCATTCCTCTTTGTATAACCGAAGGAGCAAAGAAAGCAGGAGCATTATTATCAGCAGGTTATGCTGCTATTGCTTTACCAGGAATAAATAGCGGTTATCGTACCCTCAAAGATGAACGGGGCAACCGCATTGGTAAATCCCATCTGATTCCTCAATTACAAAAGCTAGCCAGTCATCAGCGAGAAATCTACCTCGTCTTCGACCAAGATTCTAAACCTACTACCGTTAAAGCAGTTAATGCAGCGATTAGAAAAACTGGCTATCTACTACAACAAGCTGGTTGTCCGGTCAAAGTAATCGTTTGGAACCCAGATTTGGGCAAAGGAGTAGACGATCTCATTGCCCATAGAGGTCCCGAATACTTTGATGAAGTTTATCAAAATGCTCTTTCTCTAGAAACTTGGAAAGCTAAATCATGGACTCGCCTAACTTATACGCCGCAAATCCAGCTAAATTGCCGTTATCTATCAGAATTAACCATTCCTTCAACAGCTAAACTGATTGGCATTAAATCACCTAAAAATACGGGAAAGACTAAGTTACTCGAAGCTATAGTTTCTCAAGCTCTAAAGCGTCAGCAGAAAGTTCTGGTAATCGGTCATCGAATACAACTAGTACAAGCATTGTGCCAGCGTTTTGGACTCAATTATGTTACGGAAGTACGAGATAATCTTCAAACTATTTTAGGATACGGTCTTTGTATCGATTCTCTTCATTCTCACTCCCAGGCACAATTTGATGCAGCTAGTTGGTCCGATGGAATAATAATTATCGATGAAGTAGAACAGGTTTTATGGCACGGATTGAATTCTAATACCTGTAAGGATAATCGGGTTGCTATTCTTAAGTCTTTAAAAACCCTGATGCAGAATATACTGGGAGGTCAGGGACAGGTATTCGTCGCCGATGCCGATTTGAGCGATATTTCTCTCGATTATTTAATTTCTCTATCAGGAATTAACCTCGAACCCTATATCGTTCAAAACGAGTGGAAACCGAACGAACAAGAATCGTGGCAAGTCTATAATTATTCAGAAACCACTCCCAAAAAATTAGTTAAAGATTTAGAAAAACATATCAAACAGGGAGGAAAACCCTTTGTCTGTCTCTCAGCACAAAAGTTAACCAGTCAGTGGGGAACCAGAACTTTAGAAGCTTATTTACAGAAGCGATTTGGGCAAATCAAGATCCTGCGGATCGATTCCGAATCCGTCGCCGATCCCAGTCATCCTGCTTATAACTGCATTGCTAAGTTGAATGAAGTCTTGGTCAACTACGATATTGTTTTAGCCAGTCCCTCTATTGAAACGGGAGTTAGTATCGAACTGAAAGGGCATTTTACTTCTGTTTGGGGTATTGCTCAAGGAATTCAAGGAGAAAATACTGTCAGACAAATTTTAGGGCGAGTTCGTGCCAATGTACCCAGATATTTGTGGTGCGCTACTTATGGTTTTAATCAGGTAGGAAATGGTTCGACTTCTATCCCCGCCTTACTAACTTCGGGACAACGCCTCACTCAACTAAATATTCGCTTGCTACAGCAATCGGACTTTGAGAGTTTAGATGATATCGATACGGATTTTCAAGCGGAATCTTTATTAGGTTGGGCAAAAATGGCAGTGCGATTTAATGCTGCCATGATTAATTATCGAGATTCAATCCTAGCTGCATTGCGGGAAGAGGGACATCAGATTGTTGAGGCACCTCCCTCTGTCAAAACCAAGCAAGAGAAAAAGTCCAAAACAAAAAGAGAAACTAACTCTTTGATTGAAGCTATTACAGAAGTTAGAGAACAAAACTACCAGCAAGAATGCGAGGCGATCGCTTCTTGTCGTAGTCTTAGTCAAAAAGAATACCAAATCCTCAAAAAACGTTTAGTTAAAACTACTGCCCAGCGACGTAAAATTAGGAAATACGAACTACAAAAACGCTATCATTTACCCGTTACCTCTCAATTAGTAGCTTTAGACGATGACGGTTGGTATCAAAAAATACGACTTCATTATTTTCTGACAGTCGGTCGTTCTTATCTAGCCGCAAGAAATGCTGTAGTAGCGCGCAAATTAATCGAACAAGGCAATGGCAATTTGTTTTTACCGGATTTTAATGGTTCTCAACTCGGTGCCATTGTCGGCACCATGGAAATTTTGGGTATTCCCGTACTTCTGGCAGATACGACTAGACAATTGCGCAACACCGATGAAGATTTAAAAGAAATGGCAGCGATCGCCCTACAGAATCGTTTTGCGATCAAAACCACGGTAGGGATTGGGATTGCTAAAACTGCCAGCCCTATTACAATCATCAGACGTTTTTTAGATAAGATCGATTACAGACTTAAATGCATCCGTTGCGAAAGCGGCGATCGACAACGAATTCGTGTTTATCAAATAGTACAACCTCAAGACGACAGACAAAAAGTTTTCCAACGATGGTTAATTGCCGACCGACAACTTCCTGGTAGTTCGATTTTCTGGGAAGACGATACTTTGACAAATATAACTAAATCTAAGCCAGTAAACTCTGATAACTCTAATTACTTACAACTAACCCTGAGTTTGTAATCTAATTAATACTAAGGTTTTCAAAGTAGACGCAGTTTAATTCAAATGTTTATCTTGGCAAGGAGGAACGGGATCGTAACCGCCAGAATGCCAGGGATGACAGCGCAATATTCGTCTAATTGCCAGCCAACTGCCCCGCCAGATGCCAAATTTTTCTACTGCTTCGAGGGCATACTGAGAACAAGTTGGCTGAAAGCGACAACTAGGAGGAAATAGAGGAGAAATAAAAGTTCGGTAACCTTGAATTAACCAAATTAGTAAAATTTTCATTCCCACCAAATTAATTTTGGGAGTATTTTAAACTCGGGCGCTAATTTTACGCTTACTTTAGAAGAACGCCAAAGACCTAGACCAAGAGATAGAATTAGGATTTGAGCACTACCTAAAGTATAGATAAAACCTTGTTCGATTTTCTGGCTCATCTCTGGTATCCCCTAAGTATCATTTTCCTCTACCTTGCAATTTTAGTCGCCGTTGCTGAGAGGTTAAATCGTTTCATCACTACCGATCCGGAATCCACTAGAAAAATTGTCCATATCGGCAGTGGTAACGTTATTTTATTGGCTTGGTGGTTAAATATTTCTACTTGGGTTATTATCGCAGCGGCAGCGATCGCTTCAGCAATTGCTGTTATTTCCTATTTCGTTCCCATCTTACCCAGTATTAACAGTGTCGGACGCAAAAGTCTGGGTACTCTATTTTATGCCCTCAGCATCGGTATACTAGCTGCTTGTTTCTGGGAAAATTATCCAGAATATACTGTTGTTGGCATTCTCGTCATGGCTTGGGGTGATGGCATGGCAGCCATTATCGGTCAAAGATTTGGCAAGCATACCTACACTGTCTTAGGAATTAAAAAAAGCTGGGAAGGTTCGCTGGCAATGGCAGTGGCAACTTATCTCGTCACTTGCCTTATTCTTTTAGCAGTACAAGGAACTAGTTGGCAAACTTGGCTAATTTCTCTGGTTGTTGCGATAGTCGCTACTAGTTTAGAAGCCTTTTCTAAATTCGGAATCGATAACTTGACCGTTCCCCTTGCTAGTAGTGTATCTTGTTTCTTATTATGCACTCAGCTATTACTTTGAGCTATCTAGAACTCGATTTATAATACATGAGTAACGCAATTGTCATTTTTAATTCTCCTAGCAATGACTAACTCATCTGATTCGACAGAAGTTTCGGACAAACAAATAAATAACGCAGCAACTACCGATCCCCAACCCAGCTATGTCAAACTAGCTATGCGTAATATGGTACGCAAAAGAGGTACTTCTCTAAAACACTTTTTTCTGACTACTATGGGATTGTTAACCTTATTAGTCGGTCTTTCCTATTTAACCCGACCTTAAAATTGATGAATTTGTCTGCAAAACAGACGTTAACAGTAGAAACGTACGTAGAAATAGACTATGAAGGGAGTCTATTAACAGAGAGTGACAAGGCTGACTTTTCTCCAGAATCTCTGCCCTGGAAATATTGGTTTCAAACTTGGCTAGAAGCTCTTTATCCTAATATACCTGTAGCCGACGCTTACGAACTCAGCCTGCGACTGACTAGCGATCGCCAAATAACGATTCTCAACGAGCAATATCGTCAGAAAAATCGACCTACCGATGTTTTAGCTTTTGCTGCCCTCGAAGCTGATATCCCCCTTCCGCCTGATGAGGATTACTTATCCGAACCTTTATATTTAGGAGATATTGTTATTTCTCTAGATACAGCTGCTCGACAAGCTCAAGCAGAAGTGCATTCTTTGAGTGTCGAACTTGCTTGGCTAGCTGCTCATGGATTGCTTCACCTTCTCGGTTGGGATCATCCCGATGAGCAAAGTCTAGAAAAAATGCTAGCCGAGCAAACGAAATTACTAAAGTACGTCAATATTACTAGATAAGATCGTTGCATTATCTATCTCGATCGAACATATTATCTAAATATATCGCGTAAAAATTTCAAACTGAGTAAATAAACGTAAGGATTAGAAATCCTTATTTTATTAAGATGACAGAATCAACAAATGGAAAATTTCCCACTTTAAAGTTGTTTAACGCTGGTTCTCCTCTAATGAGCAATAGCCTCACTCCAACTGTCCTTCAAAACCATTCGACCAATCCGACCAAAGAACGACATTTGCGTAATCTAGCTTGGCAAGTTGCTCCCAATTTATTATTGAGTTTTAAATATGCTTGGGCTGGAGTTTCTTATGCCTTCGTTACTCAGAGAAATTTTCGCATTCACGCGGCAATTAGTGCTTTAGCAATTAGCTTGGGTATTTTTTTACATATCTCGGCAGTGGAAATGGCTGTAATTACTCTTACTTGTGCCATCGTTTTGGTACTGGAGTTAATCAACACGGCTATTGAATCGGTAGTCGATCTAACGGTTAAGCAGACATATCACGAATTAGCTAAAATTGCTAAAGACTGTGCTGCTGGTGCAGTGTTGATTTCCGCGATCGCCGCTGTATTAGTTGCTGGTTTTATATTGCTTCCTCCTCTTTTAAAATTAATTCTCTTAACTTTTTAGAAGTATAAACTTTGATTATTGTAATTGATAACTACGATAGTTTTACTTATAATCTAGTCCAATATCTAGGTGAGTTGGGTCAGGAATTGTCCGTTGCAGCAGCAATTAAAGTTTATCGCAACGACCAAATTACTCTAGAAACCATCAAACAGCTTGCTCCTGATGGAATCGTTATCTCTCCTGGTCCGGGTCGTCCCGAAGATGCGGGTATTTCCCTACAATTAATCGAACAACTCGGACCCAAATTACCCATTTTAGGTGTTTGTTTGGGTCACCAAAGTATTGGACAGGTATTTGGAGGTAAAATCGTCTCTGCACCTGTGCTAATGCACGGCAAAACCTCCGAAATCTATCATCATAATGTTGGCGTTTTTGAAGGGCTGGAAACTCCATTTACTGCGACGCGCTATCATAGCCTTGTTATCGAGCAAGACAGTCTGCCTGAGGTGTTAGAAATCACTGCTTGGGTAGAAGACGGTACGATTATGGGGATTCGCCATCGGAACTATCCCCACATTCAAGGAGTCCAATTCCATCCAGAGAGTATTCTAACTAATTCGGGAAAACTGTTATTACGTAATTTTTTAGCATCTCTCGATCGTAAACAAATAACGACTAAAAATTAGAAGTATGAAACGGCGACAGTTAATGCGCTACGCTGGGGCAAGTTTGCTTGCGGCTATAGGTGCAGCTTGGGCTTCCCCTCAGCAAACCTCACAAGCCCAGTCATCCGATAGTTCCCTCAATGTTCAATGGCTGGGACATAGTTGCTTTCTCTTTACTAGTAATGGTTTTAGAGTTTTGGTTAATCCTTTCCGTCCCCTTGGCTGTACTGCTGGTTATCCTGCCCCTAAAGTCGCAGCAGATCTCGTTCTCATCAGTAGCTTTCTTTTGGATGAGGGAGCAGTCGAACAACTACCAGGCAACCCGAGGATATTAACCCAAGCAGGAGATTATCAAATTAACAACACTAAATTTCAGGGAATTACCCTTCCTCATGACCGCGAAGGAGGTAGAAGATTCGGTACTAACATTGCTTGGCGATGGACTCAAGGAGGAATTGATATTCTTCATCTAGGTGGTGCTGCTGGTGCTATTGGTATGGAGCAAAGAATACTAATGGGTAGCCCCGATTTAGTCTTAATTCCTGTGGGAGGCGGCCCGAAAGCTTATAATCCTCAAGAAGCCATCCAGGCGATTGGCGTTTTGAAACCAAGAATTGTCATTCCTACTCAATATCTTACTGCCGCAGCAGACAAAGAGGCTTGCAACCTCGTTCCGGTAGATGACTTTTTGGCATTAACAGAGGGAGCAGAAATACGCAAATTGGATAGCAACTCTATTTCTTTTACACCATCAGATTTATCTCAACAGGAAACTTCGATCAGAGTTTTCAGTTACAATAGCTAATCCCTAAAAAAAACTCGGCTATCTGCCGAGGTTAATTCAGGAGAAATCAATGTTGACGCGAGATACCTAAGCTGCTTAAGGCTTGTTTAACAGCAATAAGACAGTTAATAATAGTGGTTCAGTTAATTTGTTAATTTATGTAAATCAATGTAACACATATTTTACATAATAACAACAATTATCTTGCTAACTTGGACGCGCTTCTAGGTAAACTACATACTACTAAGTATTTCAGTAGCAGCCGATGATTATTGCGATTACTGCTTTGAAGGGAGGAGTAGGCAAAACCACAACAGCCATTCACTTAGCTGCTTACTTTCAGTCTAAAGCTCCCACTCTCCTCATTGATGCCGATAAAAATCGATCGGCTCTAGTTTGGTCGAAAGAAGATAAACTGCCTTTTTATGTAGCTTCTCAAGCTGGTTCTCCTAGCTTAATTAAAAAATTTACCCATATTTTGATCGATACCCAAGCCAGACCCGAACCGGAGGAACTAGAAGATTTAGCTATAGGCAGCGATTTATTAATTTTGCCCACAACTCCCAACCATCTGGACTTAGATACTACAGTCAAAGCAGTGGAGTTGTTAACACCGCTTAAGGTGAATTTTAAGGTTTTGCTGACTCAAGTAGATCCTCGTACTAA
Organism: Pleurocapsales cyanobacterium LEGE 06147; assembly: GCA_015207585.1. GTDB lineage: Bacteria > Cyanobacteriota > Cyanobacteriia > Cyanobacteriales > Xenococcaceae > LEGE-06147. Next base: position 11,120 of record JADEWQ010000128.1, read on the forward strand.
AAACGGACGAGAAGCAAGAAAATTCTTGGAAGAGGCAAAACTTCCTTTATTTAAAACAGATATTCCCCGCTTAGTTGCTTTTGAGAGAGCACCGAGTCGGGGTGTGACTGTTAAAGATTATCCCGATCCGCGAGCGAACCTCGCTTGGTCTAAATATAGGGCAGTGGGTAAAGAAATCATGCCCTAAGTAGGTCGGCACAAATCAAGCTAACTGGCTAAGCTCGTCATTTGTCCTCTGTCATTGGTAAGCCACTGCGTTGGACGGGTTTCCCAGCTTATAGCAAGTGGCGTCATTGGTAAAGGTTTCAAGCGTGTTTATGTTTCATAACATAGTTTAGTTTATTCCCACCGACTTACTCAGCTGCAAGTAAGCTGTATTATAGTTTATTTGCCAGAACGGCATAAAAGGGGTCGCCGCTAACAAGACCCAACATTTGTAAGAGAACGGGTACAGAGGACTGTCGTGCTATTATTTCTGGTTCGCTAAAACCAGGAACCGATTGAAAGTACTGTTTAACTAGTTCTACCCGACTCGTTTCTGTACCATCGCGCCAAGCAGCGATCGCTTTTTGATAAAACATGCGGTTGGAAAAACTGACAATAAAAATTCCTCCTGGTTTGAGGACACGGTATACCTCGGCAAACACTGCTTCTGGATACTGTAAATACTGTACCGAAACTGCAATCAATGCTGCAGCAAAATCGGCATCTGGCAGAGGTAACTTAAGGTCTATATTAAGATTTTGGACAAAATAATGGTTTAGCCTAGGATTTTTAGCTAGTTCCTCCGCGTTCATGCCATGACCTTCTACATGGGCAAATTCTATCTCCTCTGGTAGATGAGAAACCCAACTACTCATTAGATCGAGGATGCGGGTGTTCGGTTGCAGTTTTTCTCGATAGAGACTGGTTAATTGGTCGATAAAGCTTTCATCGACGTGAGTAACAAAACGGGGAAAGGAATAAAATTCTGTATCGTCTGTTTCGTCTAGTTTAGATCTTTGCTTTGATGGCAGCAGCATAATTGATATTAAAAACGAGCATCTGACATGGCAATCCTATTTGAGTTGTGAATTAAGGAGTGGAGATGAGGTGTTAGGTGCTAGAAATTTTTATAAATAATTTAGGACTGCTATACAAATATTATTACAAAATATTACGGTGGGAATCGCTCTTATAGTCCAAATTACTCCGCCGTAAGACGGTGCAGATGCACTGCACGGAATGCTTTCGGCTTGTGCCACCGTCCTTCGTAGGCGCACTTCTGCCAAGGTGCGCGGGGCGAGCTGCCGAGACACTTCGCGTAGTAGGGCGACGGCAGCTCGGTCGGCAGGGGAGCCTGCTTGGACTACGTCAATTGCCCACCAATGTAATAGCTGCTAGTTGTAATTCTCAGTTAAAAAATCAGTTTAATTGAGAATCATTTGTTGCACTTGGTCTCGAAGAGCAGGGTCTTGTTGTAAGGCAGCAACAATTTCATTAAAGCGCGGTACATCCAAACCTTCTGCTTGAATGGCTTGTTCCATTTGTGACTCTGATTGTTGTCTAATTTCGAGAATTTTGGTTTTAGCATTCTCGAAACCTTGTTGTTCTTGGGCAGTTATTTCTGTATTTTGTGGAGCTTGTTGACTTTGTCCATCTTCTTGACCTTGTGGAGCTTGCGGACTTTGTTGTAATTCACTGATTTCAATAAATCTCTCTGGGCTCAAACCTTCATTTTGCACCGCCTCGACCATTTTTACCTCTGAATCTTGCCTAATTTGCTGTATTTGTTTATAGGCTTGGGCAAATTGCTGAAGTTCTTCTTGACTGACTTCTGTTTGAGGCTGAGTGGGGTTTTCTCCACCAGGTTGAGGCTCGGGAGAAGATTCAGGCGAAGTAGTTTGAGCATAGCTAGGTTGAGCGAGAATGGATACGCCTGTAGTCAATGCTGTTAGCCACAAACAGCTAACAGCTAACAGTCTTGATAAATTGTACTTTTTGCTTTTCATAATTTGGTGACTGAATTTTTACTAGTCGGAGCTAGCTCATCACGAGTTGATGATGAACGAAATTCTCAGCATTTTTGCTGAGAATCAGATCTTGAATTATGGTTAGGTCAGTTACTGTCCCGGTTCAGCAGGGGGAGTAGTAGGTTCACCAGCTGGTGGGGCTGTTCCATCGGTAGGAGCACCTGTATCTGGTTGTTGTGTTCCTGGTTCACAAGCACCCAACAAAGTTGTTAATCCAAGAGCTACAGAGAGAGCGATTAATTTTTTCATGTTTTTTATCTCGCAGTTCTACTAATTCGTACTAAATAGTAATGCAATTTAGAGAAATTGTATTTTAAGTTAAAGATAAAAAATAAAAATCTAGATTACTAATTCAGAGATCCTTGGGTTTTCCATCCCAAGCGTGACTGACTCTGAGAGGTATTCTTTGGTTTGTCCAGCAGTAAAATCCAAGGAAATTAATGGCCGATCAATTAATTAGAGCTACAGCAGCAGATGGCGGTATTAGAGCAGTAGGAGTAATTACTACCCGTCTCACAGAAGAAGCACGTCAAAGACATCAACTTTCCTATGTAGCAACAGCAGCTTTGGGACGTGCTATGTCTTCAAGTTTATTATTAGCTTCTAACATGAAGCGGGAAGGTTCTCGAGTAAATCTTCGCATCAAAGGAAATGGTCCTCTTGGTGGGTTGTTAGTAGATGCGGGTTTAGACGGAACAGTAAGAGGATATATTGAAAATCCTCGTGTAGAATTACCACCTAACTCTAAGGGAAAATTAGATGTTGGTGGAGCTATTGGTAAGGATGGATACCTTTATGTAGTACGTGATATAGGTTATGGCTATCCCTACTCGAGTACGGTAGAATTAGTATCTGGTGAAATTGGCGATGACGTTGCCAACTATCTAATGACTTCCGAACAAACGCCTTCTGCTTTACTTGTGGGAGTATTTGTTAGTTCAAAGGGAGTAAGTGCCTCTGGAGGAGTGCTTCTGCAAGTCTTGCCAAAGGCTGCTCGTGACGAGTCTTTAGTGGCACTGCTAGATTCCCGTGTCAGTCAATTATCGGGATTTACTCCCCTTCTACGAGCAGGAAAAACCCTGACAGAAATTATGGAGCAGTTAGTGGGCGATCTGGGACTATCGATCTTACCCGAAGTTCAAATGGTTCGTTTTGACTGTCGCTGCTCTTTTAGTCGCGTCTTGGGGGCTTTGAAAATGTTAGGAGAAGCAGAACTAAGAGACATGATTGAAAAAGATGAAGGAGCAGAAGCTACTTGTCAGTTCTGCGGAGAGGTCTATAAAGCGACAAAAGAGGAACTGACTCAATTGGTTGAAGATTTACGTGCTGGGTCTTCGTAAACTATAGCAATTACCTCGGTCTCAGTTTGAGGACGATCCCGAGCAGATCTACTCATGAAAAGCAAATGATATGATGAAAACAATTTAATCGATCCCTAGCTGAGATCGAAAGGTAGTTGCTTCCGTAGATTGGATGGTTTATGGCGATTAATCCAGAGAAACAAGATTCTAGCTTCCTCAAACCAGAGCGAGCCATTTCGCCCGCTAACTCGAACTGTTACGAGGAAAGCAACAATACGGGAACAAACTCCACTTCCGAGTCAGCTACTGGAATTTTTCCTAAAATAAATCGAGAAGGTAATCAAGATCGCTCTATGCACACAGAATCTTCACGGCAGAGTCCTTGGTGGCAAACTTGGCAGTTATGGGCAATTATGCTGGTGTTGATTTCTGGTGGAATTGGCTATGGTGCTACGTCTTTATTGCTAAGGTTACCTAAAGCACAAAGCTGTTCGAAGGTGTTTTGGCCTGTGGCATCGGCATCAATACGGCTATATTGCGCTCAGATAGCAGCAGAAAAAAACTCTGTCGAGAGTTTACTTGAAGCGATCGCTCTAGTAGATATTCTGCCCCCAAATCATCCCCTCAGACCAGAAATTAATCGCAATGTCGAAAAATGGGCAACAGCAATTTTGGAGATAGGAGAAACTAAGTTTCAAGAAGGTAACTTAGAAGCAGCAGTAGCGATCGCCCAGAAAATTCCTGAAGATGTTGAAGCACATAACTTAGTAGAAGCAAAAATTGCCAATTGGCAGTCAATTTGGGCAAAAGCAGAAGAAACTTACGCTGAAGTAGAAAAACAGTTGCGCGCTTCTAATTGGAATCAAGCTTTGGTCTGGGCAGTACGTTTGACCAATAGTGAAAATCAGTATTGGGCAAATACTAAGTATCAAGAGACAATTGACAAGATTAACATTGCTCAGGAAGAAAGTTCTACTTTGGACCGTGCCTATAATCAACTGCGTCAGGGCAGACTGGATGATTGGTTCGAGGCGATCGCTCGCGCCCAGGCAATTAGACAGGACAGCTACGCCTATCAAGAAGCACAAGATTTAATTGCCGAAGGCAAAGATCGACTTCTCAAACATATTCAAAACTTAATCGATAATCAAAATTGGCGGGAATTACTACAAGTTACTCATCGTCTTCCCTCCGGTCTCGAACTACAAGAGCAAGCGGTTGATTGGAATATTCTCGCTAATGCCGGTTCGAGTGCGGATGTAGGTACAGTGTATGGCTTGGAAGATGCTATCATCGAGGCCGAAAAATTACCAGCTAACAGTCCTTATTATCCAAAAGCACAAAGCCTGATCGCTCGCTGGAAACTAGAAATAGAAGATGTCAAGCATTTGACCCAAGCACGACAATTGGCCGAAGGTGGAGGGGTAGAGCGGTTAAATGCTGCTATTGCCGAAGCCAGTCGGATTGCGCCAGGCAATCCTCGCTACCGCGAAGCACAACAAACTATTACTGATTGGCGGCGTCAGCTCCAAATTATAGAAGACCGACCCATTTTAGAGCGAGCCAAACAACTAGCTTTTGAAGACAATATCAGTGCCTGGCAAAGGGCGATCGCCGAAGCCAGTCTCATCTCTTCAACTAGTCCTCTTTATCCAGAAGCCCAAGAACACGTCAACACCTGGAAAGCCAATATCGAAACAGTAGAAGACCGACCTTTCCTGGAACAAGCGATAGACTTGGCAAGTATGAGAAATTATACGGCTGCCATAGAGACGGCACAAAAAATTAGACCGGGAAGAGCACTTTATCCCAACGCCCAAGAAAAAATTAGCACTTGGCGACAGGAAATGCAGGGCAGAGAATACCTACAGCAAGCCTACGACCTTGCCAATCGAGGAACGCCAGAAGCTTTGGCTGAAGCTATCAGAATTGCTCGACAAGTATCTTCTTCTACAACTATTTATGATGGAACAGTCGAATATATTAATCGTTGGAGCACGCAAATCTTAGCACTTGCCCAGGCTGAATCTCAATATTCCCTGGAAAGAGCAATTGCGATCGCCGAAATGGTTCCTTCAGGGACTACTAGTTATGAGCAAGCTCAATCTCAAATTCAAGCTTGGCAACAGATCCTGAGACCTCCTGCTTTTAACCGACCTCTACGTAACGATCCCGTACGGGAAATTAGTCTAGAAAACCCCAACAATCAACAAACTCGATAAACTAAATTTCTAAGTTTTTTTCAGTTAGGAGTCAAGGAGTCAGAACTCTGGGTCAGGAGTCAGGAGTAAGAAGTAAATACTATTTACTGGTAACTGATAACTGCTCACTGCTCACTGCTCACTAATTATTTGTCGTGTTCTTCTGATGAGGCATTAACCACAAATTCTGGTACCAAATTGGGCATGTAGGGCTGTTCTGCCATTGAACCGGGAGAATGGCGATCGAAGACTTCTGCTGGGGCTAAAGAGGTCTCTCCAAGCTCGTTTCTTTTTTCTTTGGGGTCTCCTGCGGGTAACCAACCTAGAAAAGGCAAAGGTAGAAGTGTAGACAGATTGGTAATGATTACTAAGAGCCAAAGATTATCAAAATTAGTTTCTGTTACTCCTAACCAAGAAGTAAGCAATGCTCCTATTTCGTGAGATATTAATCCAGAAAAATTCCAGATAGACATCAGCAAGGCAAACAGAGTTGCTTCAACTCCTTCAGGACAAAGACGTGCTGAAAGAACTAACACTGGCATCCAAGTAATCTGTCCCATCACAGTTAAAATCATGCTATCTCCGAGACTAAACCAATGGTCATCAATACCAATGGCTCGATTAGCATGGGTAACTAGGAGTAAAGTTGTCATGCCCAAAGCAGCAGCAATAACTGTACTCCAACCCAAAATGAGGCGAAAAGGAACGGTTTTGAGAAAACTTTGAAAAATCCAAATACCGATTAGAGAAGCTAAACTAGTCACCAAACGCACTCTTCCTAAAAACTCTGGTTCAAATCCCAATTCGTTAGTGGTAAAGAAAAAGAAAGCTGAATCTGCCGTAGGGGTTGCTTGCCAAATAAACAGAAAAGCCGCAGGTAGCCAAATAGATTTTTGTCCGATTGCAGTCCACAATTGTTGAATTTGTGTAGTGACTTTTGATTTTTCTCTTTCTGTGAGAGAAGCATTTTTATCTATTCTTTCTTCGACAATTAACCACGCCACGACTGCTACCAGTAAGGGAAAAGTAGCAGTAATCTCGAACACTGCATTACTACTCAAGTGCTCTAGCAGCCAACCACTGAGATAGGCAGTAATTAATCCTCCCACAGCAGAACAACCCCAGGATAGAGATTGGAGAGAACCGGCTCGTGCTAAAGATTCTTCTCTAGCTCTTTCCACCACCAGAGAATCGACAATTACATCGCTAATCGCTACCGATAAGGAAGTTAACAAAATGGCAGTAGTAGCAGTCCAGGCATTATCTACCAACGTGGCTAAAGCAAGCCAAGATAAAGCTCCTAATAAGCCTGAGATAACTAGATACGGTCGCCTGCGATAACCAAACAAAGGTAACCCATCAGACATAAAGCCAAATAAAGGTTTAATAGTCCAAGGTAAAGCGGCAATTCCCATTAGTGCAGCAACTTGTGCCGGACTCAAACCCAAGTCATCTTTAAGGAAAAAGCTGACTGCTAAACGAGCCAATCCCAGAATTCCTTGGACGAAATAAACAGTCATAATGGCAACTAGCTCAAGATTTGGTTCGTTGCCAAACAGAATTTTCTCTTGTAATAATTTTTTGGCATCCTTTAAGTTAAGGGAAGCAAAAGTCATGAATAATATTTAAGTTTTGTTACAACTATATTTATATTAGGCAATTCCACTCATGATAAGCTGCGACAAATTATTTTTAATTTTTACCGAACAGCGAGAGTGAAAGCCCTTGCGCTTCAGCCAAGGGATGAAACTAAGTAAGCGTCCAGCTAGGCTACTCTCGAGAAACACCATTAGTTACTGGGATTGAGCCACTAGTTCAAAACCCAAAGAAATCGCCTTTTTCCTGAGATTGTTCACCATTCGTTCTCGATATTGTTGTTCATAATAATCAGTACCAGGG
>JADEWQ010000129.1 GCA_015207585.1 Pleurocapsales cyanobacterium LEGE 06147
GTCGAGATTTACCATACGTTACCTCTAATACTTGAGCCACCGTGGCGATCGCTAGTTATCATGAAATTCTTAAAGATGCCCAAACTATTGCTCTGCCCAAATTATAAGTTATTGGAGATGTCTAATAACCGCCCCGTCCTCTGTTTCCAATTGATAATCTTTTGCAAGATAATCTTACAGGGTGTAGACACGTAATGGGCGATCGCAAATTGCTTCAACCGGACTTTTTTTTGCTCCAGCCGGACTTTTTGAAATGATAAGGGCAAGATCGTTGGGTTGTCAAAATCTCCTGTAGTAGTTAATCAAAACTGTCGAGAGGTTAGACATACTCAGTGCAATCTTTATTTGGACAGAGGAAAATGATCCCAAAATTAACGAAGAATTGCCGGAAAAAATTAAGGAATTACCCAAGTATAGGAAGTGGGGAGTAATATTTATTACTTATTACTTAGATGTTCCGATACCCAAAAACAATTCATTGCTGGTGATGAAATTAATACTGAAGTTGATACTGAACCAATGATGATTATGACAGTGAGACAATAAAATAATAAGGAAACTTCCCGACGACCAAATCTAGAAGCTTCCCCGTCAAATTAAATCTATTAAGAGTATAGCAATGAGTAATATTCAGATAGAAACCGATCTTGCAGAAATCCTGAAAGAAATTAAATCAGACCAGAAAGCAATGCTAGAGGAGATGCGCTCTGGTCAAAAAGAAATACTCAAAAAAGTCAACGAGCTTGAGGTAAGTCTAGCTGAGATAAAAGGCGATATAAAAACCCTAGACACCAAGGTAGAGCAATTAGACAAGAGAATTAGTAACAGCGAGTTTACCAATCGTGGAATCTTGATTGGGCTTGTTGTGGTGATTTTAGGCAGTGCAGCCAAGTTTTTTGGCTTAGTGGGTAATCCTTAAAAGTGCGATTGCTTGTTCGTTACATATTTTTTTAACAAATTATCTTGCTATTGAGCATAAAGAGCGATCGCACCAATAGTTTCATCGTTACCGATAATTTTATAAAAGTCTTTAACAAAATGATCCAGTAAAGATTCCTCATTATCAAGCAGTACCTGAGCAACCCTTAAATCTCGTTGGCTCTTGATTAACCACTGCTGAACTTCTTCATATTGTGCACTATCCATACAAGACTTTACCCTGACGGAGTGCTTGACTGACTAGCGAACTGGGTACAGCAGCCTTGCGTTCTACTTCTGCGCGAGTCATCACCAAAATATCTTTAGGAATACCCATACCGCGCAATGCCCTATAAGCCTTACGCGCCCGCCGATAGCGCGGTTCATCTGACTGAGAGATGATAACTAATAAGTCAATATCGCTATCCTCAGTCGGTTCTCCGTAAGCATGGGAACCAAACAAGATGATCTGTTCTGGGTCGAGAGCAGACACCAATCGTTGCGTAATTTGATCCAGTAAATCAAGTGTTAGCGAGTTCACAAAGTCAGCGAATTCAGAGATTTAGCACTATTCTACTTAAAAGAGCTTCTGTAATGGGCGATCGCAAATTGCTTCAACCGGACTTTTTAGAAATCAACTCGTTCTCAAGCAAAAAATCGCTGAATAGGGCAACGAAAATCGGGCAGCAGGGGTGACGTAATTTCGTCTCCAGCCAATAGTGTTGTCACCAAAGTTAACTGAGCATTGTCTCTGCGATAAATCTCCATCTGCTGCAACCGCCAATCCACAATCCAATATTCCTGAACGCCTTGAACCGAATACAGTTTCAACTTCGCTTCTTTATCTCGCCGTTCATTCATTGCTCCCGGCGACAGCACCTCCACAACCAATTCGGGTGCTCCGGTCAAATGACCTGCCTCATCCAACAACACCGCAAGGCGATCGTTGCTAATCCACACTACATCTGGAATCACACTATCTGCCTCGGTGAATATAATTCCAGGGGTTGGGACTGTTCTACCTTGTCCAGTGGATTGCGACCACATTCGTAATTCTGCATGGATATTGCCTGCGGTATTTTGATGTCCCCAGTGTGGTGCCCTCGTCACAAATAATTCCCCATCAATAATTTCGTAACGCTTCCATTCATCTGCTGCCAGCAGCTCCACATCAGAAACAGTCCACCGCACTCGACCCGTTGCCATTTGACTCATCACACTACTCCTGACGCTGCGTTCATCTCCTAACCCAAGTATAGTATGACGTCATCCAGTCCCTCTCACTCATCGCTCTCACGGCTGTTCCTCTTGAGATTTCTACCTACCCAACGTTAGAATCAGAGAACATCTGATTTTTAGTTTATGCCTTAACCCTACTTCCCTCGCTGTATCGTTTTGGGATTCACGCCAAACTTTTTCTTAAAGGCAGCATTAAACACACTCTGGCTGGCGTAGCCGACTAACTGTGCGGTCTCTTTGACATTTGCCTGCCCTGCAATTAGCAACTGTTGTGCTTGCTGCATTCGGTAATCGTGCAAGTAGCCAAACACTGTCGTGCCAAAGACCTGACGAAAGCCCTGTTTTAACTTCCGATCGTTGAGTCCAACCTGTCGCGCCAATTCTAACAGCGAAGGGGGCTGTTTCAAGCGATGGGTCAAAATATCTCTGGCTTGATGAATGCAATCGATATCACTGAACGAGAGTTTACACAACTCAGGAACTTTATCCCGTTCCGCTGTTTGAGCCAACCATAAAATGAGTAGTTCTAATGCCTTACTTTCCAGATAGAACTGACGAGTCCAGTCCTGATAGGGGCAATTGAGAATTTGCTGTAGAATCACCTGCATTTCAGGGGTAGTTGTTTCCAACCGATAGGAAGGCGGCAACTCTTGTCCTTCAACAAGTAATTTCAGTTCCTTGGGTAGTGCAGAAACTGACCCACCGCTCATCTCCCGCAACGCTTCGGTTTGAATGCCGACTCGAACTTTGAGAATGCGATCGCCTGCCGACCAGTCTTCTGTTTCCTTGCCTTCACGTACAAACTCCAGGTAGTTTTTTCTCGGCACTTCAAAAATATAATCCGTTAGTCCATGATGAATCGTTCTGACGGTTCCAGAAACCACAAAGCTGACACAAGGATGGTCCGGAGAGATCTCGCTGCAATGTTGACCACTGATGGTTACGTCCTCCCACAGTTCGTAGTCGCAGACTTCCAAGGGCAACCCATTACGGAGTGGAATATACTGCTCGCTTCCTCGACCAAACTGTCCAGAAAATGTCCAGACTTGCTCGGATAAACTGAATGGAGCGATCTCCCTACACTTTTCCTCCTGCCATAGTTCGCTCAAATCCGAACCCGAAAGTTTTAAGCTCATCGTCAAATCTCCAACCAAGCCAGAGGCACGCTTCAGCCAGGCAACTACTTTTGTATCTATTAAATGAGAATTATTAGTGTTAGCTCGAATTATACCGTAATTAGAAGAACTAATAAATATACCGTCTCCAATGGTTTAAAGCCTCGCCATGGGGGGTAAAAACATAAAAAAAGAATTCCTTTTGGAAACTTACCTCTTTGTGGTGTAGGGAAATTCTCCTGGCTCCTGTATTCTGGCTCCTGACTTCTGATTCATCTTTTTACTTCGTAAGCCAGTTCTCCCATGATGTAAGTAGCACTAATAGCGCGATCGTCTCCCAACATCACTAAAGAAAATACTCGATCGACCAGTTCCTCTAGGGATGTTGGAGTAGCCTCTCGATTGCGAAATGCCATCAGTGGTGTCGAACGCATATTTACAACGATGAAATCGGCTTCTTTACCAGCATCAAAGTTGCCAATTTTGTCTTCTAAAGATAAAGCTCTTGCTCCCCCTAGGGTCGCCAAAAACAAAGCTTGAAAGGGAGAAAGTTTTTGTCGTTGCAATTGTGCCACTTTATAAGCTTCGCTTGCCGTCTGAAGCAGAGAAAAACTCGTTCCACCTCCTATATCCGTTCCCAAACCCACTTTAACCGGATATTCTTTAGATTTAGCTTGTTCGAGCTTAAATAGTCCGCTACCTAAAAACAGATTGGAAGTCGGACAAAAAGCGATCGCGGACTTTGCTGCGGATAATCGTCTAAATTCTTCATCGCTAAGGTGAACTCCGTGAGCAAAGACAGATTTTTCGCCGACAAGTCCCGCGCGATCGTAAACATTTAAATAGCTCTCGCAGTCGGGAAAAAGCTCTCGAACCCAGGCAACTTCATCGACGTTTTCCGATAAGTGAGTGTGTAGGTAGACATCTGGAAACTCTTGCAAAAGTTTGCCTGCTAAACGCAATTGTTCGTCCGTAGATGTGATGGCAAATCGAGGAGTGACTGCATAGAGTAAACGTCCTTTTTTATGCCACTTCTGGATTAATTGCTTACTCTGTAGATAAGAGGTTTGGGCTGTATCCCTAAGAAAATCGGGAGCATGGCGATCCATCATGACTTTACCCGCGATCGCCCGGAGATTACGACGGCTTGCTTCTTCAAAAAATGCTTCGACGGACTCTGGATAGACAGCCGCAAAAACTAGTGTCGTAGTCGTACCGTTTCTGAGTAACTCATCGAGAAAAACGGCAGCAACTTTTTGAGCATAAGCTTTATCTTTAAACTTTCCTTCCGTGGGGAAAGTATATTTATTCAACCATTCCAAAAGCTGTTCGCCATAAGAGGCGATAATTTCCATTTGAGGAAAGTGAATATGAGTGTCAATAAATCCCGGCACGATCGTCATATCAGGATAAAAAGTAACTGGAATTTTTGAATATTTGTTTTTAAGGTTCTCGTAGGTTCCTAATTCCTTAACCTTTCCTTTCTCTATAACTAACATGCCGTCTGCAATGTAGCGAACGCTTTCGGCTGTGGAAACGTAGAACGGGTCTTCAATAAAGTCCAGAAAAGAACAACGAAAAGCCTTAACAGAGGTTTTAGTCGATTGAGTTAGCTCGAAAAACATTAAATTAAGTCAGTCTGACTAAATTAAATTCATTGTTTGTAGGGACGTAGCATGCTACGTCCCTACTTAAGTTTTTGTTAAATACTTATAAATTTTCTTGCCGAATTATTTAATTGGTGACTGATAACTGATGACTAATGACTGGTACGCAATCTCGGCTTTGGCGGGTGCTGCCGCACCTCGCCTCAAGAAATAGACTATTTTTAAATCTCGAAAACCACTGGTTTACCCTCTTTAATCTCGCCGACTAATACTACATCGGCTACCCCGACAAATAAGCCATTTTCCAACACTCCTGGAATATTGTTAATCGTCTTTTCTAACTCGGCCGGATTGTCAATCTGCTCAAATTTTACATCTATCACCAAGTTTCCCTGATCGGTGACTACTGGACCCGCTTTTTTAACTCCCATACGTAGTTCTGGCTTACCACCTAATTTTTCGAGACGGCGCATTACTGGGGTAACTGCCATGGGGATGACTTCTACAGGAAGTAAAAAAGTCGAACCTAGTTTGTCTACCAGCTTACCGCTATCGACGACTACAACAAATAAATTGGCTAGAGTATCTACTACCTTCTCGCGGGTATGAGCGGCACCGCCACCCTTAATTAAATTTTTGCTCGGATCTACTTCATCTGCACCATCAATTGCTATATCGATGGAATCTACTGCGTCTAGGCTAGTTAAAGGAATGCCATATTTTTTGGCTAATACTTCTGCCTGGAAGGAGGTGGGAATGCCCACTATATTTTCGATTTCTCCCGTACGGAGTCTTTCTCCTAAATACTCTATGGCATAGGCTGTTGTTGACCCCGTTCCCAATCCTACTATGGAATTTGACTTCACTTTTGCTGCAGCCGCTTTGCCAACTTCTTGCTTCATTACCCGAACAGGATCGGTGTTTTCAGCCATTACTAAAGCTCCTTAATTTTCGTGCGTATGATGATTTACTCTATTATTTCCTGAGTAAAAAATACATAATCGAGTAAAAACAATTGATAAAAAGACAAAATTTTTTTTAAGGAAGGCAATAGTTAATTACGGTGGCAATCCGAATAAACGCCTCCCTTATTAGTTTGAATGTTTTTTGGCTGTCTCGCCAAAAACTAAAAGTTTGACGAGTGCAACAGTCGTCATCTAAGTTTTTGCTAATCAGCGATTGAGAAATGTAGCTGACTAAAATTTTAGTTATTAGCGGCTGCCAACATTTCTTTGAGTTTAGCCAACTCATCTGCCCAACGAGGATCGGGTTGAATCGCTTCAGACGTTTGAGGATTATCGTTTTGTCTTTTAGCACGCTTATTTTTGCGCTTGGGAGCACTAGTATTGGCTGCTCCTTCAGGCGAAGCTTGTTCATCCTTGCTCTTAGTAGTTTTAGAGCGAGGTAGGGCTTTTTCTATTTTCAGCGGACTGTCCATAAAAGACTGACCGTTATATTTTTCAATAAATGCGTCAGCCACTTCATCGGTAGAAACAGTAACGAAAGCAAAACCCCGACATTTGCCTGTTTTGCGGTCTTTAATCACCTTAGTAGTTACATCCTGACCTGACTCGGCAAACATCGCTGCTAACGCTTCGCGGTCTATGGATTCTTTGGGTAAATTACCTACATAAAGACGAACGGACATGAAAACGTACCTCCTAACTTAAATTAATCGAGTGATTATGTACAAAACAAACATCCTATCGACAATGACTGAGCCAAAATAAATAAAACTCTGCCAAAAATTCTCCCATAAGCTGATTCTTTGGCAAACTGTTTGGGACGATATTGGCTCTGTCAAAATACACTTACCTCAAAATGACAGGTTCAAGATTAGTCAAATTTCCAACTCATTAGCTTCCTCTGCTGAGGATTCACCTAGATTGCGCGTCTATTTTGATTATTACAGAATGTTTACACTTTTAGTCAATTGATTACCTAACTATTCTGAACGTTGACCCAAGAGAGTATTGCTATTGACAGTTTAACACTAACAGCCCTATAGCTATGTGGACATCTTGTCAATTAATTGTTACATTAATTTGAAATTCAGCTTATTTTTTAGCTGTTCACCCTAAAAAGCTAATTATGGTTGATCTAATCTAGGAGTGTAAATCATGTTACCATCGAAAGAATTATCTCTAGAACAAAAGTTCAACTTGCGTTCTTTTGAAACTCAAGTACAGCAAATGAGTCACGAACAAGCTCAAGAGTTTCTTATCAAACTCTACGAACAAATGCTCGTACGCGAAAATATGTACAAAGAGTTTCTCAAACATCAATGGGGATTCGAGCCTAATGCTCATTCATAATAGCTTCATTTGATGTGTTAGCGACCTCCTTCTCTTGCTAGTTTCCTGAGAGGAAATAAGCTGGGGTTGTTGGGGCGTTATTTTTAAGTCCGAATTAAAAATAATCGATTATAAAATTTTTGGAAAGACTTTTTTGCTAATGTTAAGGGGAAAGTAATTTTCCAAATTATATGTTTCGGAGTTGCTTAATCTGTACGGATTTTACTGACGGTTTACAGCGTCTGGTTGATTTTGTTCCTGACTTAGCTAGCGGCGGACTCAAGCAAATTATTTTCTTTTACAGCGTACCGTTATGGGAAGAAGGTGAAGTTCCCAGAATAGATGAAGAAAAAATTAAAGTAGCTAAAGAACGCCTATCTGTAGCATTACAACGAGTGCCTGAAGGAGTGGATGTCAAAGTAGAAGTCTCCTCAGGAAAACCACTAGATACTATTCCTCGCATTTTAAATACCTATCCAGTTGAGGTTATTCTGACAGGAACGCCTATTCGTAGTTTACTGGAAGAAAAGTGTTTCGGTAGTACTAGTGTGGGATTGGCTAAATTAACTGCAAAGCCATTAACTATTATTCGTCCGCAACTAATTACTATTTATACCCGTGAAGAGCTAACCTTGCGCTGTCAGCATCTTTGGCGATACTTGTTGATTCCCTACAATGACAGTAAGTCGGCTCGTTATTTAATAGAACAAATTAAAAAATATGCTCAAAACCGTCCGGAAAATTCACTAAAACAGTGTATGCTGATGTGGGTGATAGACAGTTCTGGGAGACGGGGGATACTAGCAGATTATCGCCTGCAAGAAGCAAAAGAGAAGTTAGAATTAGTAAAAGCCGAGTTGGAAAAGCTAGATTTAGAGGTAAATCTGGAAGTAAAAGAGGGAAACCCCCAACAAGAGATTTTAGCTGCAGCTTTAACTTTTGATATTAGCGCGATCGCGCTCGCTACAGATTATCGCAATAGCCTGCTCGAATGGACTGTTCCTAGTTTTGCTAACAATTTGCTACGTTCTAGTTGGTTTCCTGTTCTGCTATTTTCGCCGCAGAAGTAGACTGACTTCTAAATAATCTCGTTTTCCCTATACTATAGTAGTTCAACAATATGGGAAATAATACCCTGATGGTAAGTAAAAAGATAGTCAAGGCGATCGCTAAGTAAACTTAAGATTAAATCTTCATAGCTCATGCCATACTCTGAAAGACCTTGAACTACTAGACTAGTAACATTTTTTGTCGGTCGCTTGAGATCTGGTTTGGGATTTGCTTCTAATATGTAAAGTTTCCCTGCATTGTCGGCACGAAGATCGATCCGTACAAGGGAATTTAGACTAAAGTTCCAGTAAATTTTCTGTGCTATTTCGATTAATTTTTGTTTGAGGTTTAATTCGTCATCTCCTAGCAAACGTAATCGGCTAGTAGTGATGGCTTTTTTATCCATTGAAGTAAAAATTTTTTCATTATCTTCTAAAACCCTTTCAATAGTAGAAAAAGTAAAAGGATAGAGATTTTTCTTGAACTTACCGCTACTATAGATAACATAACCACAAACAGAAACACAAAATTCTCTTCCTGACAAATAAGTTTCGATAAGAGCTGTATTGTGAGTGACTCGATGAATTTCTGCTACTGCTGAGGATAAATCTGCGACTGTATCTATGTAGTGAATATTTAATGAAGCTCTTCCCGATACGGGTTTAACCAAAAAAGGTCCCGCATAGTCGCCAAAAACACGAACAAAATTGGGATTATTTTCTGGTTGTAACCTTCCTTGAGATGGATGCCAAATCATGAAAGGAGCAGTATTAAATCCTAAACCTTGTAGTTCTCGCTTGAAAGCGTGTTTGTTATCGAGAATCGAACTATTAAGGGGATTATGACCGACATAAGGAACTCCTACCATTTCTAGTAAAGCAGGGGTATGACAGACAGGATTGTAGCCTTGCACTCCGCCAGTATTAAGCCACGCTAGATGTATTTGTTTTCGGTTGAGCTTGTCTAACAAAGTCATGTCATCAGCCATGACATAAATGTGCTGAAATCCTATTTTCTGAAGTGCTTGAGCTATATTATGGGCAACTGCTTCATAGGTTTTAGTGGAACGGGGATTGTGAGTTTTGTAAATTACGGAACCCTCTCGTTCTTTGTCCCCACCGTGAATTATCGCCAGGCGCAATCGAGATTTTAGCTTATCTAGATATTGAGGTAGTAAATTGAAATCGTAATTGAAGATCATCTTAAAGATTGTATAGCAAGACAATTGTCAATGCCCGTTTCTTCAAGCCAAGGTTGGTTCAAGATGACTTAATCATCTTTCCTCATGTGTCGCCGAGGAAAAGGCGATTTCAATTACTATATCTTGAATTCCAAATCTATTGTCGGGAACGTGCTACTTTGTCTAATCAAAAGGCAGGCAAGGTAGCACGTCCCACTCACTACGAGAATTTATAAGCTGTATTTATTGTCTCGTTGTCTTTGAAATGATGAGATTTAGAAAGTTTTTTCTTTACCTCCTTATTTCCTCCATAGTCATGCAAACTTAGATCGAAATAGTCTTACCAGCCTTTATCTGCTTGAGAAAGAACGTAAGTAGCGACATCTTCAATTTGCTCGTCGCTCAAACGTCCTCCAAAAGCTGGCATGGCATTTTTACCGTTAACTATCTGATTCTTGACGGCTTCTAAAGAGTACATATCGTATTTTTCCAAAGCGTCTTTTTTGAGAGTTTTGGTTGCATTGACTAGGTTGTTACCGCCAGCATGACAAGAAGCGCAGTTGGCACTAAAGATTTTTGCCCCCTTAGACGCATCTGCAGCCCATGCGGGAGTAGCAAATAGGAAAATAGCCGCTATTAAAAACACATAAAATACGGCAAATAGTTTATTCAACATGATTTCTCCTCTCGAATTCTATTTGAACCGACTATTATCCTTAGCTATGCTGGTGGTTTCGTCAAAAGACAGGCTGTCAAAGTTTGACAAGCTGTCAAACTTTTGTAGTACTATTGTTTGAGGAAGCATAAATTAAGCAATAAACTTCCAAATTTAGAGTAACTACCAAGTTTTGCTCTGCTTACGCCCTGAACACTCTAGGGCACGTAGTAATAAAATTTTAGTTAGATAGAGAGTAAAGTAAAAATGGCAAAGAAGCTGGGTTTATTACTGTCTACTGTGCTGTTGGTGTTGACTAGCTTTGTTTTAACAGCAAATCCTGCAGCGGCAGAGACTTACGAAGTCAAAATGGGTTCGGATAATGGTATGCTGCAGTTCGTCCCCGATACTTTAACCATCAAACCAGGGGATACGGTTAAATGGGTTAATAATAAGCTAGCTCCTCACAATGTGGTCTTTGATAACAGCAAAGTACCCGATAGCATAGCTAACAAGCTATCTCACAAAAGTTTGGCATTTTCACCCGGTGAATCTTTTGAAACAACTTTCCCCAAAGATATCGAGCCAGGAACATACCCTTACTACTGTGAACCCCATCGCGGTGCAGGAATGGTGGGTAAAATTATTGTCGAATAATTAATAACATTCTGAAACAAATCGCAATTTTTTTGAGAAAAGAGAGACAAGGAAAGTTTCCCTATTACTATCCTTAGCTCTCTTTTTTTTGTTCGGTGTAGTGTTAAAAAATAATGAAATTTGGGGAACTCTATCAATGTAAATTTCCGAAAGCTAGCTAGTATGTATTCTGCTGTCAATTTACCAACTGAACCCAGTACACTTGATTCAAGACCAGTGGTGCAGACTTGGAATTTGCGTAAAGTCTATCGTACCGGCTTCTGGATGAATCAAAAAATAGAATCTCTCCAAGATTGTTCCCTAACAGTATATCAGGGAGAAACCTTTGGTTTGCTAGGTCCTAATGGTGCGGGAAAAACAACTTTATTAAAGATTTTGCTAGGAATTATCCGTCCTACCTCAGGAAAAGCAGTTTTATTGGAAAGACCTATAGGCGATCGCAATGTTAAACAAAGAATTGGTTACTTACCAGAAAACGCTTATCTCTACGATTATTTAACGGCTTGGGAATTTTTAGAGTTTACCGCCGGACTGTTTCAGATTCCCAAGACAGTTCAGCGTCGCCGAATAACCGAACTCTTGGATTTAGTAGGACTAGCCAAATCTACCGCCCGCAAGAAGAAATTAAGACAGTATTCTAAAGGAATGCTGCAACGGGTAGGTATGGCACAAGCTTTGATTAACGAGCCCGAAGTCGTTTTTTTAGACGAACCCATGTCGGGATTAGACCCGATGGGACGTTATCGGATGCGAGAGATTATTCTTTCTTTAAAGCGACAGGGTAAGACTATTTTCTTTAACTCTCACATCTTAGCTGATGTAGAACAAATTTGCGATCGCATTGCCCTTCTAGCTTTGGGAGAACTAATTTGTGAAGGTTCTCTGACACAACTATTAGGTAATAGCGATGCTTATCAGGTAATAGTTAAAGGCGGAGACTCTCAAACACTGACACCTTGGATTGACCATTTAACAGGGGAAAATCATTACTGGCACGGTCAACTAAAAAAAGAACCAGATCGATTTCTTGCTCATTTAGCTCAAATTGATGCGCGACTAATCAGTCTACATCTTGCTCGTCCATCCCTAGAAGAATTTTTCATGGAGCAACTGAGGGAAAGAGGTATTGAAGTTAGCCGTTGATGTTTGGAGGAAGTTACAAGACTATTCCTTACAAATTTCGTAGGGTATGTTAAGTATTATTTTTTTTTGGCTTTCTCCATAGTATAGTCATATCAAGTTTGGATAATCACTTAAAATAAGACTTCTCCGCAAGCTTTAATAAACGAAAGCTGAGTCACCGTGTTTCTCTTCTCCGCGTCAATCATCATATTTAACTGTTTTTAAGCGAACCTGATATCAGATGTGCTGTATGTACTTGGAATTACATGGCTCGTCGCCATCGATAGATGAAAATGGTTTGATTTGATATTTAATGAGATCGGCCAAATCTTGCAATTGATTGATCGCTTCGGCTCCCTCTAGTTTCATCAGTTCGCGGTCATCGCGCATTTCTGTCCAGGTAATTCCGTAGTCGGACACCAAGAAGCGAATGAGATGATTATCCCCTAAACTGACCATAAAAGAAGCACTGTTCATCTGACTTCCGCAGGTATAGCAAGAAGCAAGATAACCTTTATTTTCCAAAGCAATCGCTAACGCTTGGAGATTCATGACCAAGTCGCGAACAAATTGACGGTGTTGCTGTGCAAGTCTGGTAAACACTTTTTTCCTCCAAACACCACTCACTATTGTAGACCTTTTAATATTTTTTTAATATTTGCATCTTTGATAGACTAGATAACTCAAATTAAATTTCTCAAATCTATCATCGGTCAAAATAACTGTGTCTATCTTTGATTTCCAGCTTTTTAGTTAATACCTTAATTACAAAAAGGAATTTTTGATAGTTGAGTGCGCTGGGCGCGGGAACTTGGTGAGGGGCTGTGGGCTGAATTTACTTCAGCCCCTTGTAAGCCCCGTTCCCGCGCAGGAAGCGCAGTGTTTTCACTTAGAGCGAGATAACCTTTGCTTCTACCACTACACTTCTCCATCTAGTGCAATGTCAAAAACTAGTCTATTGCTGATTATGACTCGATCTGTCTCATTGAAATGTTATCTAAAATTCAGAAAACTAGAAAAAAGTAGCAGGTTAAGCAAAGATAAAATTTTTTTGAACTCGAACAATTGACAGGATCGAGAGAAAAGCCAAAGTTAATATAAATCAATTGAACTAGCAATACAAAACTTAACTTCGAGATAAAGTTAAGTTACTAAATTGTCTAGTAGGAATATCGATAGCCTTTTTAACTCAGCTACTTTGACTATTAACCGCTGACTCTTATCTTATATGTATAAACCCATTACTCATATTATCTATGACTTGGATGGATTGCTTTTAGACACAGAATCCCTACACGAAAGTGTAAATAAGGAGATGGCTCGACGCTATGGCAAAATCTTCGATCTTTCCATCAAGCTCAAGATTGCTGGAAGACCAACTTCAGACTCAGCGGCAATAATCGTCGATTTACTCAAACTTCCTTTAACCCCAGAAGCCTATCTCGAAGAAAGGAAAAAACTACTCTATCCTCTCTATTCTCATGCACGACCCCTGCCAGGAGCAATGCGTCTGACTAATCATTTATATCAGCAAAAAATTCCTCAGGGTATTGCTACCAGTTCCTCTAGCCATCATTTCGAGATGAAAATCACTCATCATCGAGAATGGTTGCAGCTATTTGATTGCTGGGTACTGGGAGACGATTTAGAACTCAAACGAGGTAAACCCGCACCAGATATTTTTTTACTTGCCGCACAAAGATTAGGTGCAGCTGCCGAACAATGTCTTGTTTTTGAAGATTCTCTGGCAGGAATGAAAGCGGCAAAAACGGCAGGGATGTCAGTAGTAGCGATTCCTCATCCCGATTTTGACCGACAGTTGTATCGAGATGCCGATCAAATTTTGAATTGTTTGAGCGAGTTTCAACCGCAACTGTGGCATTTACCGAACTTTCTTTAAGACAAGATGAATCCTTACTCGTACATAAATAAACGTAACAATAGAACGTGCTTATCTCGATCGGACGGTTTAATATATGGGTGCAAGCTACTCCGTCGTAAGACGACAGAGCGGGACTCACAAGGTGCTGACGTGTCCTTTACTTAATACTTCCGTGCGAAACTGTTTCTGCACACGGTCCCTTACCTGCTTGCACTTCGTCAAGTTAGCTTGTCATCATGTTAGGTCATGGCTAAAAGTGTTGCTTTCAAGCCTCTTGGATTAGTTCTGCAAAGAGCGGGATTAGTTTCTCCCGAACAAATAAAAATCGCTCTCCGAGACCAAACTCGATTACCCAATCGCAGAATTGGTGAAATTTTGGCTCTCAGAGGCTGGATTAAACCAGAAACTGTCAGCTTTTTTGCCGAAAAGTGGCCTAAGTTAATTCAGCAGAAGCAAAAACAACCATTAGGACAATACTTAAAAGCTGCTGCTTTACTCAACGAGCAACAAATTGAAACTATACTGAAAGAACAAAAGGTTACAGGGCTAAAATTTGGTATTTTGGCAGTATTTCAGGGATTAATCGAACAAGCTACCCTGGACTTTTTTTTAGAAGAACTGAAAATTATCGGAGCAGATGATAGTTCAGTAGATGAGCTGTTCGAGTTACAAACACCTCAATCTGAAGAGTTACGCTTTATCAGTAATTATCTAATAAACAATCAAAAATGCGATCCCGTTGTCTTGCTCAAGCTTTATGAGCAAATTTGGCAACAAGGTCAAGTGCCAGCTACGGATAGTATTGAAGAAGGCGAATTGCTCGAAAGTGGATTGATAGTTCGAGATGAAGATCGAGTTAAAATAGCTAAACCGATTTACCAATCTGCTTTTAACGAAAGCTGGATCGAGCAAGAGTTAGCTCGTCTTCAACCTTACAGCCAAATTCGTCTCAAACTATTTGGTTTGGATTCCATAGCTAGCTCTCCCTATAAAGTGCTGACGGAAGTACGTTCTTGGACGGGCAATCAGCCGTTACTGACGCAAAAATTGTATCGACTCATTCGCGATCGCCAATCTTATATTCCTAAAGGACAAGAAGCGGCAATTATTGAAGAGTTAGTCCAAACTTGCATAATTGACAACTGGCAAAATCAAGTATTGGGAGAACATTTAAACGAATTGAGCGCTCGCCTCCTCCACAATGAGCGATGCTCTCCGGTCAAATTACTTATGGTATATAAAAAAATTTGGCAACAAAAAGAAATGAGAGCCAATGACAGTATCGAACAAGCTCAATTGCTAGAGATTGGCTTAATCGAAAAACGGCAAGGCAAAATGAGCGTTGCCAATCGCATTTATGAGTCTGTTTTTAATCAAAGCTGGATTGATGAGCATTTAGACGCACTTACTCTTACTTTTCTGCCTCGGGTAACTAAAGATGAAGCACAAACAGAAGTTCTCCAAAAAGATGAACTTCAACAATTATCTCCTCCTACTGAGCCAAAAACCAAAAAAAATGCATTTGGCAAAGCTGTGCCTTTGTCAATCCCAATTTTAGGATTACTGGTTTTAGGCGGTATTTTTCTTTTCAGTTTCAACGTTTGGACTAACAATCGAGAAACGCGCCTCTTTGCTCGAGGCAATAAACTGTTACAGCAAAAAGAATACGATAGGGCACTCAAAACCTATGACCAATTACTAAGTATTAATAATAACTACTACCAAGCTTGGACTAATCGAGGCTACGCCTTAGCTGGATTGGAGCAGTACGAGCAAATGCTACAATCTTGCTCGTCAGCAACTGTTATTGAAGCCCGAGCAGAATATGGGTGGAATTGTCAGGGAGAAGCACTTTACTATTTAGAGCGATACGAACAGGCACTGGCTGCTTTCGAGCGAGCCATTGAGATCGATTTTCAAGAGCCAATTTTTTGGATCAACAAAGGTTTATCTCTAGCTCAACTACAACAATCTCAAGCTTCCTTAGCAGCACTAAATAAAGCTATCGATTTATTGGAGAATACTCAAGCAGTTCACGGGATCGATGCTGTTAAAGACGAGCTCAAAGTTGCTTATTACCACAAAGGTCAAATATTCTTCAAACAGCAGCAGTATTTAGCAGCTTTAGCTACTTATGAACAGGCTCTGGGTTATGGACAGAATTACTTATCAGCTCAGTGGGGTAAAGGAATAACTTTGCAAAAATTAGAACGACATGGCGAAGCAAGAGCAGAATTTAACCGGATTCTTAAGCAAACAAACCTTTTACCCCAACAACAAGCAGTTACTTGGTTTTATCTAGGCTCGAATTTCTGCAAAACTGGCAGTACTAGCGCTGCTATCAATGCTTTCGAACAAGCCCTGCAACTCAAACCAGATTATGAAGCAGCCAAAGCTGCAATAACTAGATGTAGTGCAAATTAAAATTTATGCTGACTTCTGTACGGGTGAATGACCATTCGCCCCTACTGTCTCCTGCTTGATAATTTTTTGAGAGCAGCGATCGCGTGTAATCTGACCCCTTTTTCTCGATCGACAGCTAGTAGATTGAGAGTGGAAGCGGCTTGCGATTTGCCCAGTTCCCCTAAAGAAAGAGCTAATGCTTGTTTTAACTGGGGTTGATTTTGTCTGTCCGAGTCTGCCTGAAAAAAGTCAAGCAAAATTTGCGTTGCTTTTGTTTTTAAGTCAGGCTCTGCTACTCTTCCCAAGACGGTGATAATTTCTTGACAGATTGGCTCGTTTTCTGTTGTTAATGTCCATGCCAAATAATCTAAAGCTCGCTCTGTTTCAATCCAACTTAAAGTCCTGACTAGATCTAGTTTAAACGAGGTGGGAGTAACTGGAGATTGGAGTACTTCAAATAGTACGGTAGCAGCTCGATCGTTGCCCATTCGTCCGAGAGCGATCGCTGTTTGGCGGCAAATTTCGAGATCGAGATCGTAGAGTAGGGGTTGAAAATGGCTAACTAAGTCTAATTCGTCGCAGAGATCTCCGCGCAAACCTAAAGCAATTACCGCTTGTTTTCTTACTGCAGAAGCGGGATCTGTTAGTGCCTCGATTAAGATTGGAGGAATGCGCTCGTCGTGAAAACTGCCAAGAGCTTCAATTGCTGTAGCACGAATTTCTGGTTGGCGATCGCTAACAACTGGTAGTAGAAGAGTAATAGTTTCTCGGCGGCGGATATGAGCTAGAGACCGCACTGCTAAAAGACGGCACTCTGGTTTTGCTAATAAGCTACTCAAAGCTTCAATGGCAGCAGTACCGAGCTGTGCTAAACTTTGAGCTGCGGCAATAGCTAATTCTTCCTCTTCTGTTTGCTGGATTAAATTAACTAAAGCAAGGGTAACCGTTTGCTCTTTGAACTCTCCCAGAATGCGACAGACAAACCAACGAAGCTCTAGTTCGACCTCTTCATCTTCCACAATGGCAATTAGAGGATTAATTACTTGTTTCCCTAAGAGAGGCAAAATTTTGCTTATTTCCCAACGCTGCTGAAAATCGCCCTCATATAGTACTGCTAAAGCTAATCGCTCTAATTGCTCCCTCAAAGTTTGTTTTTTGAGGAGTAACTGATTTTTTTGCTTATCTTGAGGTAATTGTTGTAGATAGCGGGTAACTAATGACCAGTCCTGTTGCCTAGCAGCCGCGATCGCTTGGGCAATGGTGTTCTCGATTGCTAATAATTGGCTATCTGTTTGGATTTCTTGTGGGAAATGAGTCACGGGATTGTCACTCTACTGAATTTGGTTAGCGAAGTATCTCTCAAGAACTTTTTAATTTTTAGATATTATAGAGAGATTTGTTAGGGATTTTATTATTGTTTGCTCGAAGTGTTTTATGGCTTAAATAACTAATTGATGACCAATATGTGTACCAAGCATTAATATCATGCAAAAAGTTCATTTTGCCATGAGCGATCGCCAGGATTAGTCCCAGAGAAAGGGTCTTTAACAAATATTGCCATTTTGTTCGCAAGCACCAATACTTACCCAGCTACTAGAACCATCAGCCCAATATTCTTTTTTCCAAATAGGAGCATTATGTTTGAGGGTATCGATTGCATAACGACAAGCCTCAAAAGCTTCGGCACGATGGGGGCAGCCAACTGCCACTAAAACGCTAATTTCGCCAATTTGCAAATGTCCCACGCGATGATGGATGACGACTTTGTTTATATCTTGCCATCTTTGACGAATTTGGGCGGCAATGGAACGGAAAACTGTCAGTGCCATCGGCTCATAACATTGATATTTTAAGGATATTACTGGTTTGCCATCAGTGCGATCGCGAACTGTACCGCTCATAATTACCACTGCCCCGTTAGCGGAGTCGTCTGCCAGACGATAGATTTCTTCTAAGGAAAGAGGCGCAAAGGTAATAGCAAAGCTATCTTGAGAATTGGTTTGTGTAAGATTAGTTCGAGGAGTAGTACTGAGATCCATCAGATTATTTTTACTGGTTCACCAAAAGTTTGTTTTGTTTATTAAGCAACTAATTTAGAAAATAAAGTGAATATTAAAAAGCCAGACGAGAAGGCACGAGTCATACTTTACAAATATAACGTTTGAAACTCAAGATCTATGCTAGCAACCTTAAACTAAGCCAGCGATCGCCCGATTTTTTACACAATTTATTTTACAGACTCATTGCTACTGCACTGTCTCAGATTTTAGCTCCGTGAGCGGGAAGCCTCACGCTTATCCGCTAGGAAAGCGTTGAGAGAGGTTCGCTCCGCGTCGAGAGCGAACTTCTCACTAAGTGCCCAACATCTGTGATAATAGAGCAAATAAGT
>JADEWQ010000130.1 GCA_015207585.1 Pleurocapsales cyanobacterium LEGE 06147
TCAAGATGGCAGTTTGAAACGGTATGTTTGACAAGCACCAGATTACTGAGGAGCCGGATGAAGGTAACCTTTCACGTCCGGTTTTGAAGACCAGCAGGGCTGGTGACAGCCTTGCTGAGTTTAATCGGGGCGATCCTTCTTTAGGTTGCTCGTACTGGTGCACCTCTTGGGAGGAAGTTTCTTCAGATGGGCGAGCTGCTCGCTCAGTGGCGGCAGGAATATGTTTTCCCTCCTCCTCTCTACCTGCGCGAGGAGATTCATCTTCCAGCAAAGCTTCTTGAGGATCGGTATTGATTTGACCGCTGGCATTGACATTAATTTTATTAGAAGTGCCTTTATGGCTGGCTTGACCACTACTCATAGTTTTTCTCCCAATTACAAAGATTAATTAATAACGGAACACGGCGGCTAGCGGTGCGCCATCGGGGACTTGTTCTGGTTCGACGGCGTAGACTGTGCCGCTGTTAAGAAAGGTTTGAATGGTGGCTGAATTGAGGAGGTCCTCATCTCCGGGTTCGGCTTGAGAATGAATTTGCAGTTGGTTGGTTTGAGGGTCAAAACTTCCCCACTGCTGTCTTGCGATCGCAACAAACAGTTTATCTACACGACCGTAGTAAGCAGCGGGAATAATTTCTTCTAAGTCAACAGAAGCTTTGCCAATCCCGATTAATTCCCGATACTGTTCGAGCGCTGCTTGTTGGGCTTGAGTAAAATAAGGCTCTACAATCGACCAGGTTTTGGACTGCAGTTCCTCCGGTTTGAGAATTTCAGGATTTTCTGTGATACCCTCCTCAATAAGATGCTCGTAAGTGTTTGCTTCTTTATAGATTGGAAAGAGATACTCAACGCCTACCAATACTAGAGGTGCCTGCTTATTTTTTAGATAATCCTGAATGCCTCGATCCAGTTGGAGAAAGAATTGCAAAATATTGCGTCGGTTATCATCGGTATCGGGGCTACCATGACCGTGAAAAGATCCTGCTTGGGGAAAGGGGTTGCTTGTCCCGCCGCGAGGTGTACTGATTCTATTTTGCAACTCATTTTCTGGTTCGTCATACCGCAGGGCATCAGCTAAGCTTTGGGGAACATCTTCTAGTTCAATTTCCCTGACGCTGTAGCGCGTGCCGACTAATAGCCGAACTTGCTTTTGACTTAAAGCAAGAATGTAATATTCTCCATCTCCTGTCAGTAAAGGCATTAGAGGCTTAAGCTGAAAGCGATCGTCCACGATCGCTAAGTCTTCAAATTTGAGAGGTAGGCGATAATAGCGGAAAAAGTTTTCAGCCACAAAGATGGCTAGTCCTTCATCTTGATGCTGCCAGAAATCTTCTGTGTCTAAATCTAAGGCAGGTTGTAATAATTCTAGAGCATCGGTGCGACTCAGTTGATTTTCTTGTAAATTTGCCTCGGCTTGTTTGATTAAATTTTTAAACCGAATGGGATTTTGCCGCGTTTCGGAACCGGCTCGATAGGTTGGCATATAAATTGAGACACACAGTCCTTCAGGCTGTTCTACTAGCATTTTGAGTTCATCAATCGATAAAAGGCTCATGGCATTGATTCCTAAATCATCTAAACAGCAGAGGGACAAGTTTCTGAAATAATGACTGATGTGCTCGGTCGCGGAATATAGACTACTCCCTCAAAGTGTCCCGCAGTTTGAGGAGATTTAGATTGCCCCGTGCTGAAAGCTGTCGCCCTTCTAGATGACCTCGTCTAAAACCTCCATCATCACACGAGTGCGATCGGTTGTTTGAAAAAGCTCGATGAACTAAAGTCAAAGTATTTTAGCTCCGAGAACGGGAAATTCTCGTGTCTGCATGCTGAAGGACGAGATAACAAAACTTTTAGCTTCTATTGACTTAGATTTATGCTAAGAAGCGAAAAATTCTGTTTCCTCTAACTTATGGCAGAAATACTTTTTTATCTAGCTCTATCTAAAGATAAGTCATGACATGTGAACATTTATTGTCATTTTTTCGTCACACTTTATTGTCAAAATTGGAAAAAGATATAGCAGAAATCAGGAGTCAAGAGTCAGGAAGACCTTCGGTAGTCGCTATGGACCCTTCGGGAGCGCGTACAGAAGTATTATTCGTAAACTGCAATGGTTTGGACAATTTAAGAGACAAGGAGGACAAGAAAGCTACCTTGTCTTCTCTTCTCCCTTGTCTCTCTAATTTAATGTGTCCTAATCTTTTTGACTATTAACTAAAAGAGTTGGTTGATTGGATGTTTCTAGTAGCGATCGCTGAATAATATTCTCTGGATTGATAGCAACAGACTGTAATCTCAGTTGACGAAGTGCAAGCAGGTAGAGAGTACCTCGTACTAGTTATCAAACTGTTGACTTGCTCAGAGAATATCTGAAAAGTCATATCGGCTGAATTTCTAATGGTTTTTGCCACCCTAGCCCCCTGCAAAAGATTTAAAAGCCTCAACCCCTCTGAATCTCCCCGTTTAGGGGAGACAATTTGTTCCCTCTCGAATAAAAAAAAATTCCTCTGTCTTCCCTCCTTTTAGGAGGGATAGAGGGAGTCTGAAAACTACAAAACTTCAATGAAAACGATTCGCCAAAAACTACTACGGAAATTGTGGATAATTTCGACACCAATTGCTTTAATCTTGCTCGGATGCGAGCCTATTTTAGATTTTTTACCGCGATTGCCCGGACGGGATGCTCCCGTTACCGAACAGCCCGACAATGAGATCCAAGCTCAATCGGATGCCATTGCCGAGATGGAAGCAGAAATCCGTCAAAGGATCAATGAAATTCGTCAGGAAAATGGTTTAAATCCATTACAGAACAATGAAAGATTAGCTCAAGTCGCACGGGATTACAGTCAAAAAATGGCGCAGGAAGAATTCTTTAGTCATACAGGACCAGAAGGTAGTACTCCAGCTGAGCGAGTTCGCAATGCAGGGATTTCCTTCCGGGTAGTTGGAGAAAACTTGTTCAAAAGTACTCGCGCTGCCCAACCCGCATCCTTAGCCGTAGAAGGCTGGATGAATAGCCCCGGTCATCGGGAAAATATCCTGCGCGATGCTTTTACCGAAACAGGTGTGGGAATTTGGCGCGATGGTAATACCTATTACATTACGCAGTTATTTATGCGACCTCTTTTTTAATTACTAGTGTTATTTAGGTCACGATCATGGCAAAGTTTGGATATCACGCTTCCCACGAACAGTTTAAGCCCAGTACCTTATTAGAGTATGCGAAAGCTGCCGAACGAGCTGGATTCACTGGCGCATTGTCCTCCGACCACTTCTATCCTTGGAGCGATCGCCAAGGAGAAAGTGGCTTTGCCTGGTCTTGGCTGGGTGCAGCGATGCAGGCGACTTCTCTGCCCTACGGTGTTGTGTGCGCTCCCGGACAGCGATACCATCCTGCGATCGTAGCCCAAGCTGCTGCTACATTAGCCCAAATGTTTCCCAACCGCTTTTGGCTAGCTTTAGGCAGCGGTCAGGCACTGAACGAACAAATTACTGGCGAGATTTGGCCTTCTAAAGCCGACCGTAACGCCCGCCTCCAGGAATGTGTCGATGTTATTCGCGCTTTGTGGGCAGGAGAGACCGTTACTCATTACGGTTTAGTGCAAGTGGAAGAAGCCAAGCTCTACACCCGCCCAGAAACTCCACCACCCATCATTGGCGCAGCAATTACTCCTGCAACAGCAGAGTGGGTAGGGCAATGGGCAGATGGGTTGATTACTATCTCCCATCCCTACGAAAAACTTAAAAGAGTAGTGGAGTCGATACAGAAGTTATTAATACAGAAATAGAGCGATTGCATAGTCAGTGGATTAATTGTGCTACCGAGATCGCTACCTCTAACGAGGATTTGAAAAGGTTGTATCGTCAATCAGTCAATGACATAGGGGCACTCCGGCTATACGACTACGACTTTGCCTCCGACGTTTGGCTACCTGCCGCTGGCGTTCCCAAGTTCGTGACTCTTTTCGGTCGCGACAGTTTGATTATCAGCTTGCAAAACGCGATCGTCCATCCTGGTTTTGCACGGGGTGCTTTACAGAAATTAGCTCAGTTACAGGCAACTGAGGTAGAGGATTGGCGCGATTCACAACCAGGTAAGATACTGCACGAGATCCGTCTGGGGGAATTAGCCTATTTAAAACAGATACCCCATACACCATACTACGGCACTGCCGATGCTACGCCCTTGTATCTAATTCTCCTACACGAAACTTGGAAATGGCTGGGAGATGATTCTCTCTTGCACGATTACCGAGATGTGGCACTGGGTTGTTTGGAGTGGATCGATCGCTATGGAGATTTAGATGGCGATGGCTTTCAAGAATACAAATGTCGTTCTTCAAAAGGAATTGAAAATCAAGGTTGGAAAGATTCTGGGGAAGCAATTGTCTACCCCGATGGCAGCCAGGTAAAGGCACCGAAAGCATTGTGCGAACTGCAAGGTTATGTCTTTGATGCTTGGATGCGAATGGCAGAAGTTTTTGAGGCATTGGGCGAACAAGATCGTTCCACCGAGTTAAGAGAAAAAGCCGCCAAACTCCGTACTCGTTTTGAAGAAAGCTTTTGGTGCGAAGACATCGGTTTTTATGCCTTGACTCTCGATCCCGACAAAAAACCAGTTAAAACGATCGCCTCTAACCCAGGTCATTGCCTATGGAGTGGTATTGTCAGCCCAGAACGGACCAAGCGCGTTGTAGAGCGATTGCTGCAACCCGATCTGTCCTGCGGCTGGGGCATTCGCACCCTATCTGCCCAAAATCCTGCTTACAATCCTTTTTCTTACCATCTAGGAAGTGTCTGGCCTCATGATAACGGCATAATTGCTCTGGGATTCAAACGCTATGGCTTTGGAGCAGAGGTAGCCCAAATCGCCCGCGATATCTTTATGGCAGCTAGCTATTTTGCCAGCTATCGCCTGCCAGAACTCTATTCGGGTATAGAGCGAAAACCAGGCAATTTTCCAGTGCCTTATAAAGATGCCAACGTACCTCAAGCCTGGGCGGCTGGCTCGGTCTTTCAATTTCTACAGGCAATGCTCGGTTTACAAGCAGATGCTCCTAACAAAACTCTTTATGTAGATCCTCTTCTCCCTGAATGGCTAAAGGACATAACCCTACGCCGTCTCGAAGTTGGCAATACTTTTATTGACTTGCGATTTTGGCGCGAAGGGGAACAAACCCGATGGGATGCTTCTGTCGGAGACGGTAGTATCGATGTTCGGGAAAAGCCCTGGAAACCTTGGGTACTTTAGAAACCTCACCAGTCCAGTGGTGTAAAAAATTTCAACTTGTTTGTTCGAGAAGCACTCTCGTAATCTTCAAGCAAAAACCTAGATTACTGTATCGCCCCGAACGGGCAATTAGTTCAAAGCGATCGCTAAGTAAAGGAGAAAAGCAAAATGATTGAAGCACGAGAGCGCAAAGAGATTCGCGCGAGTACGCCTAAACCGCCGAGGGGATGGAAACAATTGAAGTGGTACGGACCTGGTTTTATGTGGATGATTTCCTCGGTTGGTTCGGGTTCTGTTCTGTTTACCCCTAGAGTGGGTTCGCGCTATGGGTACGAATATCTGTGGGCATTACTTATCGTCATCTTTTTTATGTGGGTGATGATTCGAGAAGTCGGTCGTTATACTGTCGTTACTGGCAAAACAATTCTCGATGGCTACCGGGATTTACCGGGACCAAAAACCTGGGCTATTTGGTTAATTTATCTACCACAACTGATTGCCGCTGTTGTCACCATTGCTGGGATTGCCGCTCTTGCTGGCAGTGCCCTGATGATTGCTTTTCCTGGAAATCAAGCTATGTATGCAGTGGCTTTAATTATCCTGTCGGCAATCTTAGTCATATCGGGTCGGTACAAGAGGGTGGAACAAGCCACGTCAGTCATGGCAGGGGTTCTAATTCTCGCCGTACTAGTCACCGCTATTCGGGTTTTTCCTGAGTTCGATCGATTTACAGGCGGTTTGGTTCCTGGCATTGGAGAAGACTTTGACCTGGAATTTCTGCTTCCCTGGTTAGGTTTTATCCTCGCTGGTGCAGCCGGAATTATGTGGTTTTCCTATTGGGTTGCCGCCCGCGAATATGGTGGTTCTGTGGAGGACAGCTCGGAAGATAGAGAGACTAATGATGGTAACTCCTCATACTATGAAGATGATGAGGAGTTTCAGCAACGACGAAAGTCTCGTCTAAAAAAATGGATGCAAATTATGAGTACCACAGCCGCCATCGGCACGATTGGTGGAGGTTTGGTGATTGTTGGCTTTTTGATTTTAGGCGTAGAACTCCTGCGTCCGGAGGGAATTATCCCAGAAGGGATTCGGGTTGCGGAGGATCTGACGAGGCTCTTGTCAGAAGTATGGGGGGAGTTCGGCTACTGGTTGCTAATCGTCAGCGTTGCGATCGCTCTCGGTGGCACTATCTTAGCCAACCAAGACGGATGGCCCAGAATGTTTGCCGACGCCACGCTCATTCTTGCAGAAGACCGACTTGATGAGCCAGAAGAGGCAAATGAAAACGGCAACAATGGTAGGAGTAGGCATCGAGGTAACGGGCGATCGCAATGGAAGCAATGGTTATCAGATCGAGAAAAGCTGAAGAATATTTATGTCATTGTTACGGTGACAATTTTGCCGCTGCTGGTCTTTTTCCTGGTGCGCGAACCTGTAGACATCCTTGAGGTCGGCGGTATTGTTGCCGCAGCACATCAGCCAGTTGTTGCCTTTTTGACCCTTTATTTAAATAAGACAAAACTCCCGGAAGAACTTCAACCCGGATGGATGGCGTTTACGGTGATGCTTCTGTCGGGATTATTTTTCACAGTGGTAGCTGTTCTCTACTTCACGATCGAGCTGTTTGGCTTTGAGCTTTAAATCTAGACAGAATTTATACCTAAATTATCTAGAGGGAATTTTGGACGAGGCAAAGCAGGGGTACGACTTAGCTATCTTAGGTGCTTCCGAACGGTGGTTTCTCCATCAGTGGCTTTTCGGTGCCTTAAGCGGTGCGGCAGCACCTGCAAAGCGGGATCGCGTTGCAGAAGAAGCACCTTGCTCAGTTCTCTTGGTAAGAAAACACGAACCGCGTTCTGTTTTATGGATTGAACGAATTATCGCTCGGCTGCGGGGATTGTAAGCACTGCTCTACTTTAGAATTTTACCTAATAAAAATTGTGGCTTAATTTAAAGCCGTGAACTAAAGTTCCGGCTCAAAGCTCAAACCCATTTCAATGGGTTAGCTTAATCAATATTTCGAGTCTAAGGTACGCCTCGTCAGTTTTAACTGACTTTAGCTTTAAGGTGAGGAAATTGATTTCCTGGTGGATATTAAAGCTTTTTGGTAGTTTTATTGTTAGCAAAATCAAGTTGATGAGATAAGATTTTGACTATAATTTTAATCCAAACTGAGGAGCTTAGTGGTGTGAGCTATTCCCATCAGACTGTAAAAGCAAAATTTCCACAAACTACTATTTTGCCCCCAACGCCTTTATTTGGTACGGATGGTATCCGAGGCAAAGCAGGAGAATTACTCAACGCTTCTTTTGCCTTAGAATTAGGTTATGCAGCAGGAGAAGTATTGCGATCGGCTAATGCTAATCCAGGACCAATAATTATTGGGCAGGATTCTCGTAACTCTAGCGATATGCTAGCCACTGCGATCGCTGCGGGTTTGACTTCTGCGGGTATGGAAGTTTGGCATTTGGGATTGTGCCCTACTCCCTGTGTTGCTGCCCTCACCAGTATGACCGAAGCTGTAGGAGGAATTATGATCTCTGCCAGTCATAATCCTCCTGAAGATAACGGAATTAAATTTTTTAGCAGTAGGGGTACTAAGTTAGCCAAGGAACTGACTGTT
The DNA here is from genome assembly GCA_015207585.1 of Pleurocapsales cyanobacterium LEGE 06147. Taxonomy (GTDB): domain Bacteria; phylum Cyanobacteriota; class Cyanobacteriia; order Cyanobacteriales; family Xenococcaceae; genus LEGE-06147. Next base: position 7,854 of record JADEWQ010000130.1, read on the forward strand.
CAAATTGAAGCTAAATTAAGGGCTGCCTATGAAAGTCGAGGAACGGAAAAAGCTTCCTTTGCTCTCCAAGGTTGGGGTAAGCATTATTACCGTTCTGCATTGGTAGACGATTACGTTAACTTTTTAAAGCGATCGCTCTCGACGATCACCAATTTCCACGGTATGCGTATCGTTTTAGATTTGGCTTGGGGCGCATCGGTTGAGGTAGCACCAAGCATCTTTGAACAATTGGGTGCCCGAGTTATTAGCTTACACGATCGACCCGATGGCGATCGCATTAATGTAAATTGTGGTTCGACTCATCTCGATTTCCTTCAACAAGCCGTCAAAGAACATAGAGCCGATCTCGGTTTTGCTTTTGATGGAGATGCCGATCGCGTCATGGCTGTTGATGCCAAGGGTAGAGTAGTTGACGGCGATTATATTCTTTATTTGTGGGGCAACCTGCTTAAAGAGCGAGGTCAATTACCCGAAAATTTAATTATTGCTACAGTCATGGCTAATTTGGGCTTTGAGCGAGCTTGGCAGCAAATTGGCGGTCGATTAAAAAGAACTGCTGTAGGCGATCGCTACGTACAAGAAGAGATGTGGCGTAGTGGTGCAATGCTCGGTGGAGAGCAATCCGGACATATTCTCTGTCACCATCATAGCTTTTCTGGCGATGGAGTACAAACAGCCCTTCATTTGACCGCCCTAGTGTGTCAGTCCGGCGTTTCTCTCGTAGAATTAATCGATGGGACTTTTCAAACCTATCCTCAATTGCTGCGCAATGTCCGCGTTGAAGACCGAGATCGCCGCTGCCAATGGCAAGAATGCGAACCACTGCAAAGGGCGATCGCTCAAGCAGAAGCTGCAATGGGAGAGCAAGGAAGAGTTTTAGTTCGCGCTTCGGGAACCGAGCCAGTGATTCGGGTTATGGTGGAAGCAGTTAATCAAGAACTCACCCATTACTGGACAGATCGCTTAGTTAACGTTGTCGCGCAGTATTTAGCTGTTTGATCCATTCGTCTGGGCTGATTTTTTAATTTCTAAACGATAACAACTACTTTTATCTAATCAGGAGACAGGAGCTAGTAGTCAGAATCAATTTATTCTTTAATTCTCCTGAATCCTGAATTCTGACTCCTGATTCAAATTTTTATCGAGCTAACTGTCAACTCATCTGCCTAAGCTTTGTCAATCTAGTCGAACCTCAGTTTTTCACTGAGGTTTTTTTGGGTAAAGGTTATTTAAAAAGGAGCCAGGAGATTATTTTTATTCTGGTTTGGAAACTCCTATATTCTCTCTGCTCGTTCCAACCAACTTAAAAGAGTACATCAAATGGAATCTCATAAGCCATGATTATTACTGATATTTATTTTATTTTGTCAAGTTAGATTTACATTATGTAACAAGTTGGGTTATATTTAGTTACATAAGTTAACAAAGCCAAAAAACGAACTATGTACACTACTACTAACCAAGAAGGTATTCTCAACAACTACGCCACCGAACCCAAAATGTACTATGCCGAATATCCTTCTCCCGAACAACAACGTCGTTACGCATTGCAAGGTGGATTAGCAATTTTATTAGTTAGTTCCTTGTTTTTAACTGCATTAGCCGTTAGTTAAGAATTTTTAGATTATTTCGAGACAGAGTATTTATTTACCTAAAAGGAGACTGGGTATGTTTGCACCTATCGTTGTCTTACTGCGTAGATTGCTAGGAAAAGCCAAATTTAATCAACTGCGTGGCAAAGCTATAGCAATTCACGCTCAAGCAATTACTAACTTTTGCGATCGCCTTGGCATAGAAAGCAAAGAAAAACAAAATTTAATCAGAATAGCTCGCGATAACGGGAAAAGAGTAGGTTTACTGGCTTAAACAAAAAATATCTCTAAAATATTAAATTTCTAATTTATTAACTTATAAATTCCTACGATAAGCTGTCTGTTAGATTTTCTCTAACTTACTACCTCAGTAAAAAACTGAGGTTTTTTTATTTAAAATGCATACTCAACAAAGGCTGATTCTATAGAGGCAGAGTGGAAACTGAAAAAGAAAAATATCGAGCTGCCTTGAAACTTATAGGTTTTCTCGGCAACATTCTATAATCACTAACAGTGCAAATCTAGTGAGGAAGCACAAGTCAATATGCGAATTTTATTTGTAGCTGCAGAAGCAGCTCCGATAGCAAAAGTAGGTGGTTTGGGGGATGTTGTCGGTGCTTTACCTAAAGTACTGAGAAGGTTAGGACACGACGTTCGTATTTTTATGCCTTATTATGGCTTCCTCCCAGATAAAATCGTCATTCCGAGCGAACCTATCTGGTGGGGATTTGCCATGTTCCAGAATTTTGCCGTATACGAAACGGTTTTACCCGAAACAGACGTTCCCTTATATTTATTCGGTCATCCAGCGTTCGATCGTCGCCGTATTTATGCCGGAGAAGACGAATTTTGGCGGTTTACGTTCTTTGCCAATGGTGCAGCAGAATTTTGTTGGAATTACTGGAAGCCACAAATAGTTCACTGTCATGATTGGCATACAGGTATGATTCCTGTATGGATGCATCAATCTCCTGATATTTCCAGCGTATTTACCATTCACAACCTTGCTTATCAAGGTCCCTGGCGTTGGTATCTAGAGCGTATTACTTGGTGTCCCTGGTACATGCAAGGTCACAATACCATGGCTGCTGCCGTTCAATTTGCCGAGAGAGTAACTACCGTATCCCCCACTTACGCTCAACAAATTCAGACGGCAGAATATGGAGAGAAACTTGAAGGACTACTTTCCTTTATTAGCGGCAAACTGCGGGGAATTATCAATGGAATCGATACCGATAGCTATAATCCGGCTAGCGATCGCTCTATCAAAGAAAATTTTACTGCTGATACCCTCGACAAACGGATAGCTAATAAAATTGCCTTACAAGAAGAACTGGGATTAGAGGTCAATAAAGGTGTCTTTTTAATCGGAATAGTTTCACGCTTAGTAGAACAAAAAGGGATTGGTCTGCTCTTGCAAATGCTTGAGCGATTCATGGCTTATACTGATTGCCAATTTGTAGTTTTGGGAACTGGCGAACGCTACTATGAAACTCAGTTGTGGCAGATGGCATCTCGTTTTTCCGGTCGGATGTCAGTGCAACTGCTTTTTAACGATGCTCTAGCAAGAAGAATTTATGCAGGTTCTGATGCTTTGTTAATGCCTTCTCGATTTGAACCCTGTGGCATCAGTCAAATGTTAGCAATGCGTTATGGATGTGTTCCTATCGTGCGCCGTACGGGGGGATTGGTAGACACTGTTATCCATCACGACCCGATGAATAATACTGGCACTGGTTATTGCTTTGATCGCTACGAGCCTTTAGATCTTTATACTTGTATGGTACGTGCTTGGGAGGGATTCCGCTACAAAGATAAATGGCAAGAGTTACAAAAGCGGGGAATGAGTCAGGATTTCAGTTGGGTTAAATCGGCTCTCCAATATCTTCAAATTTATAAGGAAATTACCGGACAATCAACAGATTTAACCGAAACAGAAACAGAAAAGTTAGCTCTTTTGACGAAGTCCAAGCAGGCTCAGCCCTTGTAGAGCGGAGTACTTTGGAGGCAAATAGTCCCGTCCGAACTTCCTAATTGGTCAATTCTATACCAGTTACATTAAGTAGATGGACACAATTAAATTGAAGATGCGCGTAGTTGACGCAGGAAACCCAACACCAGCATGGGTTATGCTTCCCTAACCCATCCTACAAATAATTAGGTTCACCTACTTACTTCCTTTTCAATTTAGTGCTGAAAGTTCTTTCTACAGATAGATTGCCTGTTCTATCTAATGGCAGAAGATCGGCATGGAGATATCATATAGTATCCACCCCATGTCGGCTTCCTTGCAATGGCTACGGCTAAAAAGACGGTAGCTCTGGATCGACCGATGTTTAGCACCTTGATTCGGGAGCTGTAACTGTGACCCCTAAGATGAACTCTAATAGCTCTGAAAATATCTTTTGTTGGTAACAGCAAGATGACGGTACTCTTGCGAGCAGACTTCGCGTGTGCTGAAGGCAACGCCAATTGGTCGCAAACCCAGCTCGTCCCGAGCGAATATCTAGCGGAGCAGGAAGATGACCCATAGGAGGATGTCGTTGAAAGTTGGGAGAAAAGTCACCAGGAGTGCCCGACTGCTTTCCTACGGCATAGCGTTGTTTTCTACTGCCTTGGCACTGGGGATCACCCTGCTATTTGCCCCTTTGATAGATCCAATACCGAAATCACTGTTCTTTTTGGCGGTAATGGTGAGTGCCTGGTATGGCGGTTTGGGTCCGGGTTTGGTAGCGACTGTTTTGTCTACGCTGGCAATCAACTACTGCTTCGTTCCGCCGTTGTCTTCCCTGAAAATTGCTGAACCGGGAAGCATAATTCGCCTGGGTGTGTTTGTGATGGCAGCACTGCTGATCGGTGGGTTAAATGAGTCACGCCGAACTGCTTTACATCGAGAACAGAGATTGCGGGCTGCCAGCGAAGCAGCCCAAAGTGAGGCACAGGCTGCAAAAGAATGCTTGGAAAAGGTACTTTCTAGCATCAGTGACGGGTTTTATACGCTCGATCGCGACTGGCGTTACACCTACGTCAACGATCGCTACTGCGAAATGGCTGGGATGCAGCGGGAAGACTTGTTGGGACGGAATGTTTGGGAGTTGTTTCCCGATGCCGTTGACACCGACATTTACGTTCAATTTCAGCGGGCGATGAGTGAGCAAACATCTCTTCAGTTTGAGTATCTCTACGCTACCTGGAATCGCTGGTACGAACACCGGGTTTACCCATCGCCCAATGGATTGACGGTTTTTATCGCTGAAATTACCGATGCGAAGCACCGCGAAGCGGAACGCAAACAAACTGAAGAAGCGTTACGCCAAAGTGAAGAACGGTTGCGAATCGCCCTCAAAAATTCACCGATTACGCTCTACACCCAAGATCGAGAATTACGCTACACCTGGGTCTATAACCCAACGCCAGAATTTGCCGATGTAGAACTTATTGGCAAACACGATGCAGACTTACTCGCTGCCGAGGAAGCAGAGATTTTAACCCAGATAAAACGCCGGGTCTTAGAAACCGGAATAGGCACGCGCGCAGAGATCGAAACGACTGGAAAGGGTCGCACGCTGTATCATGACCTGACCGTAGAGCCACTGCGGAATGCAGATGGTAAAATATTGGGCATTACCTGTGCTGCTGTGAACATAACTCGTTTAAAACAGACGGAATTGGCACTTCGCCAGAGTGAAGAACGGTTCCGCGTGAGCCAGGAACTCTCCCTGGATGCCTTTACTATTCTCGATAGTGTGCGGGATGAAACCGGAGCAATTGTGGATTTTGTCTGGATGTATGCCAATCCCAAAGCTGCCGAGATTCTCCAGCATCCTGTTGATGAACTAGTCGGGCAACGCCTACTCGAAGTGCTTCCTGGCAACCAGACCAACAGCGAATTATTTGAACGCTATGTACGAGTGGTGGAAACCGGAGAACCTCACGATATCGAACTGTCCTACAATGCAGACGGCATTACCGGATGGTTCCGCAATATGACCGTTAAGTTAGAGGATGGGGTGGCAATTTTCTTCAGTGACATTAGCGCTCGCAAACAAGCCGAAGAAGCACTGCGTCTGAGCGAGAGTCGCTATCGCACCCTTGCCCATGCAGTTGCCCAGTTGATGTGGGTGAATGATGCCAACGGTAACATGCAATTTTACAACCAACAATGGCAAGAGTATACAGGAGTTGTCGATCTAGAGTTGGGTATAGGGTTGTGGGTGGACATCATTCACCCCGATGATTTTCAAACCACCTTAGAAACGAGAACAAAAGCCATTCAAGCTGGCGAAGCCTATGAAGTAGAATGCCGTCTCAAACGGGCCGATCGAACCTATCGTTGGCATCTGGCTCGTGTGGTACCCTTTAAAGACGATCGAGGTCAAATTCTGTATTGGTTTGGCACCGCAACTGATATTGAAGATCGCAAACGAGCTGAAGCAGAACGAGAACAGCTTTTGGCACGGGAACAGGCAGCACGGGAGGCAGCCGAAGCCGCCAATCGCATCAAAGATGAGTTTCTGGCAGTAGTGTCCCATGAGTTGCGATCGCCCCTGAACCCAATTCTCGGTTGGTCAAGGCTCCTACAAGACGGCAAGCTAGACGAGGCAAGGACAAAGCAAGCTCTCGCAACCATTGAACGTAATGCCAAGCTGCAAGCCGAACTGATTGAAGATTTGCTCGATATTTCTCGAATTTTGCGAGGTAAGCTCAGTCTCACGGTTAGTCCGATTATTTTAGCATCAACCATTAAAGCGGCGATCGAAACCGTACGACTGGCGGCAGAGGCTAAGTCCATTCGGATAGAAACAATGCTAGATCCTGAAATAGGACTTGTTTTGGGCGACTCAACCCGCTTGCAGCAAGTAGTGTGGAACTTGCTTTCCAATGCCATTAAATTTACACCTGCAGGTGGACGAGTTGAGATAAGACTGTCATCGGTCACTAGTCATTCGTCATTGGTAGAAACTGACAAATCGCAAAGGACGAATGACAAAAGACTAATGACAAATAACAAATTTGCTCAAATCACCGTCAGCGATACCGGAAAAGGCATTTCTCCTGACTTTCTCCCCCACGTGTTTGACTACTTTCGCCAAGAGGATAGCGCCACCACTCGTAAGTTTGGTGGCTTGGGGTTAGGATTAGCGATCGTGCGTCACTTGGTCGAACTGCATGGGGGGACGATTCAAGCCGATAGCCCCGGTGAAGGTTTGGGAGCCACATTCACGGTTAGACTTCCACTGATGCCCGCTCAGCCAACGTTCAACCAAGATTCTCAATTATTGGAACCAGCTCTTGATTTAAATGGTATCCAAGTTTTAGTAGTCGATGATGATACCGATACACGAGACTTTGTTGCTTTTCTATTGGAACAAGCAGGGGCAAGCGTAATCACAGCCACTTCCGCAAGGGAAGCATTGACAGCTTTAACTAAATCCCAACCCGATGTCCTAGTCAGTGACATTGGGATGCCGGAAATGAATGGATACATGTTGCTTCGACAAATCAGAGCCTTGCCCCCCCAACAGGGAGGACAGATTCCGGCGATCGCGCTCACAGCCTACGCTGGGGAGTTCGATCGACGGCAGGCGCTATCAGTAGGATTCCAGAAGCATGTTTCTAAACCTGTGGAGCCAGAGAGACTAGTCCGGGCGATTGTCACGATCCTAAGACAAACTGCTTCATCCTAACTCTGAGGAATAAGTAGAAAAGAACTTTGTAAGGACGTTTTGAACTATGGAATCGCCGCTTGAGATATGCCATACTGGCTCAATCGGGTTTAGCTCGGAACTGGCGATCGCTGTTGGAATCCGTGCTTTTTTTATCGACGGCTTGGTTCAAAATTCAATAATTGTTTACTACTTACAATTTTTTATAGGAAGCCGTTATCAAATAGAAGAAGTTTGATAATTGGACTGAAGCAACTATGTTAGAGTTGAGAAGCCAAATAAAGTAATAGCTTTGCCGAATAGGCAAAGAGGATCGAGCTTGGGGAAGTTATCATGGGCGAATTGAACACAGCTGAAATATTAGTTCAATGCCTGGAAAACGAAGGAGTCGAATACGTTTTCGGGCTGCCAGGGGAAGAAAACTTACACGTTTTAGAAGCACTTAGAAATTCATCAATTAAGTTTATTACTACTCGCCACGAACAAGGTGCTGCCTTTATGGCAGATGTGTATGGTCGCTTAACGGGTAAAGCCGGTGTATGTCTGTCTACCCTCGGTCCTGGGGCGACTAACTTAATGACGGGAGTAGCTGATGCTAATCTTGATGGGGCACCATTAGTAGCCATTACCGGACAAGTAGGAACCGACCGAATGCACATCGAGTCCCATCAATATCTCGACTTAGTAGCTATGTTTGCCCCGGTAACTAAGTGGAATAAGCAAATTGTCCGTCCTAGCAATACGCCGGAGATTATTCGCAAAGCTTTTAAAATTGCTCAAAGCGAAAAACCAGGAGCAGTTCATATAGATTTACCGGAAAATATTGCGGCGATGCCAGTGAACGCTAAACCTCTCAAGAAAGAGGATCTAGAAAAAACTTATGCTTCCTACCGCAGTATTAATGCGGCAGCAGCGGCAATTTCTAAGGCAAAACATCCTCTAATCTTAGTGGGAAACGGAACAATTCGCGCTAATGCCAGTGAAGCTTTAACAGAATTTGCAACTCAGTTAAATATTCCTGTAGCTAATACCTTCATGGGCAAAGGAGCAATTCCCTACACTCATCCTCTCTCCATGTGGACGGTAGGATTGCAACAACGAGATTTGATCAGCTGCGCTTTCGACCAAACCGATTTAGTCATTGCGATTGGCTACGATCTGATCGAATATTCTCCTAAAAAATGGAATCCCGAAGGTAATATTCCCATTATTCACATCGGGATGACTCATGCAGAAATTGATAGCAGTTATATTCCTATAGTTGAAGTAGTGGGAGATATTTCCGATTCCCTCATTGACATTTTGAAGCGGACGGATCGTCAGAGTAAACCCACACCTTTTGCTGCTACTTTGCGCATGCAAATTAGAGAAGATTACGAGCTTTACGCTAACGATGAAGCTTTTCCCATCAAGCCCCAAAAGATCGTTTACGATTTACGTCAGGTAATGGGACCAGAAGATATTGTTATTTCCGATGTCGGAGCCCATAAAATGTGGATGGCACGGCATTATCATTGCGATTGTCCCAATACTTGTATTATTTCTAATGGTTTTGCGGCGATGGGTATTGCTATTCCTGGAGCGATAGCAGCTAAATTAGTTCATCCTGACAAAAAAGTCGTTGCCGTCTCTGGGGACGGAGGCTTTATGATGAACTGCCAGGAATTAGAAACTGCCTTACGAGTTGGCACTCCTTTTGTTACTCTGATTTTTAATGACAACGGTTATGGCTTGATCGAATGGAAGCAGATCGATCAATTCGGTCATCCTGCTTTTGTCGATTTTGGCAATCCCGACTTTGTTAAACTTGCCGAAAGTATGGGCTTAAAAGGTTATCGCGTCAAATCGGCAGCCGATCTGATTCCAACCTTAAAAGAAGCTTTAGCTCAAGATGTACCGACAGTAATTGATTGTCCGGTAGATTATCAAGAAAATTTGCGTTTTTCCCAAAAAGCAGTAGATTTAACTTGTGAGATCGATAATTAGAGAAGAAATTTTTGTAACTGTTTGGTTAAGATTTTACTAAAGTTTAAGTTCAATGGTTAAATAGCCTTATCTAAAGAAACTCAAAATGTAGAGTAACAGATAGGGAGCGATCGCTTGTTTAGTAGTTGGCGATCGCTAATCATCGAAAACAGTAGGATCGAATAATAACAATCATCTAATTTAAAAACTTGCCATGCCTCGTACTCAGCGTAACGACAACTTCATTGATAAAAGTTTTTCCGTAATGGCAGATTTAATTTTAAAAGTCTTGCCTACCAACAAAAGAGCGAAAGAAGCTTTTGCCTACTATCGTGATGGCATGTCTGCTCAAGCAGATGGTGAATATGCTGAAGCCCTTGAAAATTATCAAGAAGCCCTCACCCTAGAAGATGACGACAACGATCGCAGTTATATTCTTTACAACATGGGGTTAATTTATGCTAGTAATGGAGAATTCGACCAAGCCCTAAATTATTACGATCGGGCAATCGAGCTTAATCCCAGAATGCCTCAAGCTCTCAATAATATTGCCGTAATTTACCATTATAAAGGTGACAAAGCTAAAGAAGCGGGCAACGAAGACGAGGCAGAAGCATTATACGATAAAGCAGCTGAATACTGGAAACAAGCAATTCGTCTTGCCCCGAACAACTACATGGAAGCCCAAAACTGGCTGAAAATTACCGGACGTTCGGAAATCGATGTTTTATTTTAACTATTCGAGCAATATTACTTAATCAAAAAACAAAATGATCGATCGCGAACAGGTTAAAAAAGTCGCCCATCTGGCACGTCTGCAAATTACTGCTGAAGAAGAAGAACAATTTACTACTCAACTCAACAGCATCCTGGAATATTTTGAACAGTTGAGTGAATTAGACACCGACAATGTACCGCCAACAACTAGAGCAATCGAACTGAGCAATATTACTCGTCGTGACGAACTAAAACCTTTTTCTAATAAAAAAGCTCTCTTGGAAGCAGCGCCAGAACGGGAAGGAAATTATTTCCGCGTACCACAAATTCTCAGTTCTGACGAAGAATAAAGTAATGATAGTAGGGACGTAGCATGCTACATCCCTACAAAGTTCAAAATACTCTGTTTCCTGTAGAAAGTATCGATATCTTAATCTATACTTCTCTTGGTAGATTTTTGGCGATCGCTGCTAAAAGAAAAATGATACCAAGTACGTTTAAGGGAAAGTTGGCTTTAAATATCTCTTGTTCTAATTTATCTCCTTTTTTATTTTGAGGTCGAGGACTCTGCCATGAGGATCTGGACTTTTTTAAATAGTCCCATCCTCTTTGATTCCAAACTT
>JADEWQ010000131.1 GCA_015207585.1 Pleurocapsales cyanobacterium LEGE 06147
TATTAACTTCTTAACCTACAACACATGGAGGACAAAATATGCCAATTAATTCCTGCCCTCCGTTTCCTCCCTTCGCCAAGCTGAGTACAGCTATGGCGAGGGTCTCCACGGAGGCGGAGAGATGACACAGAAGAAAAAACTTTACGAAGGAAAAGCGAAAATTCTCTACTCTACAGAAGAGCCAGAAGTTTTATTGACTTATTATAAAGACGATGCTACTGCCTTTAACGCTCAGAAGCGAGGACAGATCGAAGGAAAAGGAGAAGTAAATTGCGCGATCGCAGCAGCTCTATTTGAGTGGCTAGAATCTTTGGGTATACCTACTCATTACATCGATCGCCCAGCCGCTAACCAGATGCGAGTTAAAGCAGTTAAAATTTTGCCCGTTGAGGTAGTAGTGAGAAATAGAGCTGCAGGTAGTCTTTGCCGACAAACAGGCTTACCTGAAGGAAAAGTATTGCCCTTTCCACTGGTAGAATATTACCTCAAAAACGATGAGTTGGGAGACCCTTTATTAACTGGCGATCGCCTTATGTTGCTCGATATCATAACTCAAGAGCAACTGACACAAATAAAAGAGATGGCATTAAAAATTAACGAACATCTCCAAGACTTCTTCAATCGCTGCGAGATTACTCTAGTAGATTTCAAATTAGAATTTGGTCTGGATGCTCAAAATCAAATCCTTTTAGCAGATGAAATAAGTCCCGATACTTGTCGCCTTTGGGATCGAAGAGAAACCGATCCTCAAGCAAGAGTCATGGACAAAGATCGCTTCCGCAAAGATTTAGGACAAGTAGAATCAGCTTATCAACAGGTTCAGCAACGAGTTTTGGCGCAGATCGAGCAGTGGCGGCAATCAGTGAACAAGTGAGCAGTCACCAGTCACCAGTTATGATGACTTACTTCTGACTCGATGACTTTAAGTAATCATGAAGTCAAAGGGCGAACTGTCAAACTTGTTGTATTTCCAATTATTAAATTATTTAACTTTTACAGAATTAGTCGGAAACAAAGCTACTACATGAGGGACGGGACGAGGAATATAGTTCACTAAAGTATTACCTTGGTAAGCTAGGGAAGTGCTTGCACCAGAGTCGAGCATGACTGCATCTTTTAGTCCTAACTTATGCAGTACTTTTCCTAAAGAGACGGAGTCAACTAGATTGGTAGAGATCCCAATTACTGGCTGACCAATATAATCGATTCCCCAAAAAGCACGATGACGTAAAGCGTCAAAATCAAAAAGGCTGCCAAAAGTCTCGGCTGGCTGCGGTTCGCCATTTTTGACCAACCAAGCTGCTCCTACAAAAGCATCTTCAACCGACTTCAGTTCTGCTTTTATACCAGCTAAAGTATTGTGTTGATTGGGAACGAAGGGAACAAAGCTGACGCGATCGCGATCGATCAATACTAAAGGTCGTCCTTGTAATTTACGATTTTCTCCATCATTACCCGATATAAACTGTTGCTTGTTAGTCAGTACTGGTCCGATTAATACATTAGAATCTAGGTATTTTAGGGAAAAAAATGCTCCGTCTACGGCAGCAACTGCTCCGGTATTCTTAATAATTTCTGCTACTTGGTAACGGCTGTTAGCGTGAATTGTTTTTGGTCTACCGCCAATAACTAAAATCAGAGAAATTTCATCGAGCGTATGTTCTTGTTTGCGGATGGGGGTAGTAAAATTGAATCCATCGTCTATGCCATTAAGCCTCGGTAGAGGGGAACCTCCCCAAGCCTGCTCGGTGACTCGTTCCAAACGAGATTGTCCAAATCTGTTAATAGCGAGTAGGTTTTTCGAGCTTCCGGCAAAATCTTCATTCAAGTCGTCCATAGATAATGCTGCTTGATAACCAGCTTTTGTGACCATCTTACGCACTCGTTCGTCTGACTTTCCTGCAGGATAGGTGAAGTAAGGTATAGAAATTCCTAATTTTTCTTCTAATAAGCGTTTCGAGTTGACAATTTCTTGAGTTAGTTCCTCTTCTGATAAAGTTGTTAAGTCATCGGGATGAGTCATGCTGTGAGAAGCAATAGTTACTAAGGGATTAGCAGCCATTTCTTGAAGCTGTTCCCAAGTTACTCCAGGGCGACCCATTTTCAGATTCATCTTATTAAGATAAACAGAAAATACAGCAGGAAAGCCATACTTTTGGAGCAAGGGATAAACGTATTGGTAATGACCTTTATAGCCATCATCAAAAGTTAATAAAACAGGTTTTTCTGGTAGAGGTATTCCTGTTTGTAAATGAGCGACGAGTTGTTCTAGGGTAATGGGTATTATTCCACTAGACTTAATCAATTTAAAATCTGCTTCTAGTTCCTCTGGCGTAACATCAAAAAATACTTCTTTCTCGGACAGTATGTCGTGATACATGATGACAGGAACCCTAGCTAACTTTGCCCGTTCGTGAATGTGCGGCCAGGGAATAGGTTGGGGAGAAATAATAATAGTTTTTTTGAGATCGATTATTAGTCGATTTAATTCTGCGATCGCTTCAGCTACCGAACGATTGTTCTTGGCGATCGCCTCAGATTTGTTGCTATTTGTTGGTCGAACAAAGATAATCGAAGAAATGACAATAAAAAAAACAAATATTGAAGTGGTCAGTGAGGAAAGAAAAAGAAACTGACTGAAGAGTGGATACTGTTTAAATTGCATACTAATAAACTTCTACTGAAGTTTTAATTCTGTCAAACATATCAAATTTACTGACTAATGTTTAAGAAATAACTGTCTTAAAACTATGAAGCGACTAAGAATGATTTAAGAAAACATCAAATAATTTACAATATACATTTGTGAAGGGAATTAAGTAGTAACGCACAATTAAATTGCTGGGTAAAAAGAAGATATTAGGTATTAAGAATAGATAACTAACTTAAAAATTTCCGCAGCACTGGGATAAACCAAACAACTTAACCAGCGAGAATCGGTTACAAATATTTCCGCGGCGATATTACTCTAGTAGAGTTTAAATTAGACTTTTGACTCCTGTACGGGCGGTGCTGCCTACGGCAGTGCAAAGAGGGCGCGCGCGGTTTTCTACCCGCCCCACTACACGCAGCGGCAGGGTCTCGGAGCGAGCGAACTCTTCGTCCCCACTCACCGCCCCTACTGACTGTTCACTGATAACTGTTTTGTTATCCATAACTTATCAATTGAAGCGTATACTCTGATAGCTTTCTAGCAAAACAGAGTAACCTCACTCCCGACTGAAGTACGGGAGCATTAGCTCCCAGACATCTATCGGTTGTGTTTAGCCCTCACCATATCGGGGTGGAGCTTTCAGGGTCGGTTACATCGTACTTATTAGAAGTTACTTACAAAAACCAACAACAGCCTATGTTTTCACGACTAACTTTCCCTCCTAAAGACGCACGGTTTCTACAATCGAAGGATTTTTTAGCTGAGCAATGCTCATAACTGACAACCAAGCTACAGAGAGGAACATTTGTGCTAATAGAAAGTCAGTATTCTCTGATATTTAGTTATAGTGTTACCTGTCTGCAATTGCCGAAAAACAAAAGGCAAAAAAATATGACATTATTGCTATTGCTTGATATAAGTGAGTGGAAGTGTTGAAGGAAAGAAAAAAATTACTTTTATCTCCAGCTGTAGTAACTATCTTGGCGGCTTCATTTACGGCAAGCTTGCCACTATCGGCTAGAGGAGAAAATATTAATTCTCATTCGGCTGTAAAGACAGTAATTGATGAACCAAATATTCCTGTGCCGGATAAACAGTCCAAGCAGACTACATCCTCGAAAGGTAAGGGATCTCGGACTTCGTCAAAGTTAAAGCAGACAAATCTCAAACAAGAATCGACGTGTACGCTATCTCCTCGTGTAGGTGCGTGTATTTCCCCTGAAACAATTGTTGCTGCCCAAGAAATTTTTAACACTACTCAGGCGGAATTCCCCGATAACGAATCACCTCAACTGGAAATTCCTCAAGGAGGCGATCGACCATCCGAGTTCCCAATTCCAACTCCTGGATCGGAAACCCAGCCTCCAGTAACGCCAGAACAGCCCCCAGTGCCAGAAACCGAACCACCGACGACAGACGAGCAACTGCCAGAGACACCGGAACAGGCACCGGAACCAGAAACCGAACCACCAGCAGCACCACCACAGCCTACGGAGCAAGCACCGACACCCGCACCAGAACCTCGCGTGTTGGTAGCAGAAGTGGAAGTAGTAGGTGTAGATGAAGAACTACAAGATGTTGTCTACGCAACTATTGGGACAACACCTGGACGTACAACCACTCGTTCTCAACTACAAGAAGATGTAAACGCAGTCTACGCTACTGGATTCTTTCAAGACGTACGCGTAACTCCAGAAGACACTCCTTTGGGGGTAAGAATCACTTTTGCCGTCGTTCCCAATCCAGTGTTGGATAAAGTAGTAGTAGAGACAATACCTCCAGAAGCAGAAAGAGTATTGCCACCAGAAGTAGTGCAAAACATATTTAGCGATGAATATGGTCAAATTCTCAATCTGCGGGATTTACAAGAAGGAATTAAGCAGCTAAATCAGTGGTACACCAAAAATGGTTACGAACTAGCCCAAGTAGTTGCTGCTCCCCAAGTATCTCCAGATGGCACCGTTACTCTAATTGTCGCTGAAGGGGTAATTGAAGATATTCAAGTCAGATTTTTTGATGAAGAAGACGAGCCAACTGGCGGAAGAACTCGCGATTTTATCGTTACGCGGGAGATGCAGCTAGAACCAGGGGATGTGTTCAATCGTAATACAGCTCAGCGAGATTTACAAAGAGTTTTTGGTCTGGGGATTTTTGAAGATGTACGTCTATCTTTCAGTCCAGGAACCGATCCCAGTGAAGTAGTTATGAATGTAGATGTAGTAGAAAGTAGCACGGGTTCTATCTCTGCAGGGGCTGGTATTAGTTCTGCTAGCGGTTTATTCGGTACCGTTAGTTATCAACAGCAAAATTTGGGGGGCAATAATCAGACTTTAGGGGCGGAGTTTCAGCTAGGGCAACGAGAAGTCTTGTTCGATCTTAGTTTTACCGATCCTTGGATTGGTGGCGATCCCTTTCGTACCGGATACACCATCGATGCTTTTCGCCGTCGCTCCATATCTCTCGTCTTTGATGGCGATGATAATGATATTAGAACCGCTGATGGAGACGACAGTCCCAGGGTAGTCCGTACCGGAGGAGGTATTAACTTTACTCGCCCTATTGCACCCACTCCTTTCAATCGGGCAGATTGGAATTTATCAGCGGGATTTCAATATCAGCATGTTACTATCAAAAATGCTGATGGTGACATAGCACCCATATCTCGACCAGAAGACGGTAGCCAGAATTTGGCTTTTAGCGATGATGGTGAAGACGACTTATTTCTCTTTCGCTTTGGAGCGACTCGCGATCGCCGCAATAGTGTTTTGCAACCTACTCGGGGTTCTGTATTACGGCTCAATTTAGATCAAAGTGCTCCTCTTGGCTCGGGCAGTATTTTGCTCAGTCGCGTACGAGGTAGTTACAGCTATTATATTCCCGTCGGGTTGTTGACATTTACGGAAGGACCGCAAGCATTAGCCTTTAACATACAAGCAGGAACTGTTTTGGGCGATTTACCTCCTTATGAAGCTTTTGTTTTAGGAGGAAGTAACTCTGTACGGGGTTATCCTGAAGGAGAATTAGGAAACGGTCGCAGTTATCTCCAGGGAACTGCCGAATATCGTTTTCCCATTTTTTCTGTAATTGGTGGAGCCTTATTCGTTGACTTCGGTACCACTCTCGGTTCTCAAGGTGCTGTTCCTGGCGAACCTGGAGAAGTTCGAGATTTACCTGGCGTTGGTTTTGGCTACGGTCTTGGGGTAAGAGTTCAATCTCCTTTAGGTCCAATTCGGGTAGACTACGGAATTAATGATGAAGGAGACAGTCGCATTCATTTTGGTATTGGGGAAAGGTTTTAAATAGGGAACAGGGGTCAATGGATAATTGATAATGGATAATTAATAATTAATAGTTATCAATTATCAATTATTAATTATCAATTTGTTTTGAACTTTAAACTCTAAAAACAGTGACTCGTGAACAGTTACCAGTTGTTAGCAGATGGGTAAGACGATTAAGGAGTCTTTTGAATTATCGGGGGTTGGATTACACTCTGGCGTTACTACTACAGTTAGGGTAGTGCCAACTCAGGCAGAAGCAGGACGTTATTTTGTCCGAGTGGATTTGCCCGCTCGCCCTTTAATTCCCGCCCGGCTAGAAGCGGTTAGTCAAACGACTCTATCAACGGAATTAGCTAGAGGACAAGCGAAGGTAAGGACTGTAGAACATTTACTGGCTGCCCTTTTTGGTCACGGGGTAGATAATGCTCGGATAGAAATAGATGGGGCAGAAGTGCCTTTACTAGACGGTTCGGCTAAAATGTGGAGCGAGGCGATCGCCAATGTTGGTATTGCTTCTCTCCCCGTCCCCCCGTCTCCCCGTCTTTCCGTCCCTTTAGCTGAACCCATTTGGATTAGAGAAGAAGATTCTTTTGTTGCCGCCTTGCCCTCATCAGAGACACGCTTTACTTATGGAATTGATTTTCCCTACCAAGCGATCGGCAATCAGTGGCATAGCTGGAATCCCCAAACAGGAAATTTTGCTGAAGCGATCGCCCCTGCCCGTACTTTTGGTTTTGCTGAAGCTATCGAACAACTAAAACAGGCAGGTTTAATTAAAGGTGGTAGTTTAGAAAATGCCTTGGTTTGCAGCGATCGAGGTTGGTTAAATCCGCCTTTGAGATTTACTAATGAGCCAGCTCGTCATAAACTGTTAGATTTAATAGGCGATCTTAGTTTGCTAGGTAGATTACCTCAAGCTCATTTTCTTGCCTACAAAGCTAGTCATAAGTTACATATCCAACTGGCACAAAAATTAGCCAATCTCTTTAACGCCTAAATATTTGACCCCGATTATCAGCTAAATTAAAGTAGTCCCTAGTTACTAAAGTCCATGTCAATTGCTACTGATTCTGTGACAGCAACCGATCGCGAAAATCATCAATCATCTTCCCCAAAACAAATTTTTACCGTTGAAGAAATTCAGCAATTACTACCTCATCGCTATCCCTTTGCCCTGGTAGACAGAATTATCGAATACGTACCGGGAGAAAAAGCGGTTGGCATTAAAAACGTTACTTTTAACGAACCTCACTTTCCCGGTCATATTCCCAATCGTCCGTTGATGCCTGGAGTCCTCATGGTAGAAGCAATGGCACAAGTAGGGGGTGTAATTTTAATGCAGCTACCAAACATGGATGGTAAATTTTTCGCCTTTGCTGGCATAGATAAGATACGTTTTCGTCGTCCGGTCACGCCAGGAGATCAGCTAATCATGACAGTAGAATTGCTATCTTTGAAACGAAACAGAATCGCGAAGATGCAAGGACGAGGAGAAGTAGACGGTCAACTCGCAGTACAGGGAGAAATGCTGTTTTCTGTGATTGATTAGTTCTCTTTATTTATATTTATAAGTTGTACACTGTATTTTTTTTGAGCGAATCAGTCCCTGGAGATAAGCTGTAGTGTAACTAATTTGTATACATCAGTAATCCAAAAGCTTACTAGTGAATTATTGCTCAATTTTGAATGTTGTATTTTTAATTTTTAGTTGCTTACTCTCTTGAGTACTTTAATTCATCCCACTGCCGTTATTCACCCCAATGCCGAACTACATCCAACGGTTCGAGTAGAACCCTATGCAGTTATTGGGGCGGGAGTAACTATAAGAGCTAATACTACTGTCGGTGCTCATGCTGTAATTGAAGGACTGACGGAAATAGGAGAAGACAATCAGATCTTTGCTGGCGCGGCTATTGGTTTAGAACCACAAGACTTAAAGTATAAAGGGGCAAAAAGTTGGGTCAGAATTGGCGATCGCAATCGCATTCGCGAATACGTTACTATCAATCGGGCGACGGGAGAAAACGAAGCCACGGTAATTGGCAATGATAATCTACTGATGGCTTATGCTCATGTTGCTCACAATTGCGTCATTGAAGACGAGGTAATTATTGCTAACAACGTTGCCATGGCAGGTCATGTTTATATTGAATCGATGGCAGTCATTAGCGGTGTTTTGGGCATTCATCAATTTGTCCATATCGGACAGATGGCAATGATCGGGGGTATGAGTCGGATCAGTCGGGACGTACCGCCTTATATGCTAGTAGAAGGCAATCCTGCCAAAGTGCGATCTCTTAACCTAGTCGGATTGAAACGAAGAGGTGTCGCCACAACAGACCTTAAACTGCTCAAAAAAGCCTTTCGTCTTCTCTATTCTGAAGGCATTTCTCTTCAAAAAGCGATCGCGCAATTAGAGATGCTCTCTGATAGCGAACACGTTCAACATCTAAGTCGCTTTTTACAGTTATCTACTTCTGAAGGCAGACGAGGATTGATTCCAGGCAAGAAAGTAGGGAATAGAGAACAGTCAATAATGGATAATTGACAATGGAGAATTGATAATTATCAATTCTCCATTGACTTCTTGACTGATAACTGATAACTGACAAAAAATGCGGATTTTTATTAGCACTGGCGAAGTTTCTGGGGATTTACAGGGGGCGATGTTAATAGATGCCCTCAAACGCCAAGCAGGAGCAATAAAAAGCGACCTAGAGATAGTTGCCTTGGGAGGCGATCGCATGGCTGCGGCAGGGGCTAATTTGTTAGCAGATACTACAAGTATAGGTTCGGTAGGTTTTTTAGAAGCCGTGCCTTTCGTTGTACCCACTTGGCAAATTCAGAATCAAGCAAAAAACTATTTACAGCAAAATCCTCCAGATATAGTTGTTTTAATTGATTATCCCGGACCAAATCTAGCAATTGGCAATTACATTCGCCAACAATTACCGCAAGTAACAGTAGTGTATTACATTGCACCACAAGATTGGGCAGTACCAATGTTGGGTAACGCTAAAAAGATTGCTCGAATTGCGGATAAGTTATTAGCTATTTTTCCCCAAGAGGCTAATTATTTTCGCAAGCAAGGTATCAATGTTACTTGGGTCGGTCATCCGTTACTAGATAGGATAGAAAAAAGTCCTAGTAGAGAAAATGCTCGTATTTGTTTGGGGATTGAACTAGATCGACAGGCGATCGCTCTACTACCAGCATCTCGTCCGCAAGAATTAAAATATCTTTTGCCCGTAATTTGCGAAGCTGCCCAAGAAATTCAAGCCAAGCTACCTCAAGTTACCTTTTTAATTCCCGTTTCTTTAGCTATTTATCGCGACGTTATTGAAAAGGCGGTTAAAAGTTACGGTTTGCAAGCAACTATTTTAGAAGGAAAAACCTTAGAAGCGATCGCTGCTGCGGATCTGGCTATTACTAAATCTGGTACGGTTAATTTAGAAATCGCCTTACTTAATGTACCTCAAGTAGTACTCTATCGGATTCATCCTTTCACGGCGTGGATTGCTCGTAAATTGCTGGGATTTTCTATTCCCCTGATGTCGCCACCAAATTTGGTGGTAAACCGAGAAATAGTACCCGAATTTCAACAGGAACGAGCAACAGCAGCAAATATTGCTGCAGAATCTCTAAAAATATTGTTTAATCGAGACAAACAAGCTCAAATCTTAGCTGGTTATCAGCAAATGCGTTCTCTTCTGGGAGAAGTAGGCGTGTGCGATCGCGCTGCGGCTAAAATATTGAAAATAGCAAATCAATAATTAGACTTAAATTTGATTATTAATCTTTATTAATAATATAGAGGTGGAAATGTTTGCTTGTGACGATCCAGTTGCCTGCGCTCTGGCAATGGGTGCTTATAGACAACAATAAAACACAAAAATTAATTATTCATTAGCGATCGCTAATGAATAATTATAGTAATAATTAAATCTTTGAATAAATAGGTTTGTTGTTCAAAGAAATTAAAAAAAGTTGTTTTTCTTAAGTAGCGATCGCTATCTATTTACAGCTAAAATACGAAAATTAGTCTTCTGAGATTGCTAATCTGGAAAAGTTGGAATTTACCGATGAACTAATAGTTGTTAACTGTAAAAAAAATTGTCCAAAATAACTAAATATTGCTAGATTAATTGGAAAAAATAGATTCGGTCGCAGTAGACTGAGGAAAAATAGCTAACTCCAAACACCCCATCATCATTAATGGATTTATTGCGATCGCTACCGATTGGGTTGTATTTAGAACAACCCGTTACTTGGCTACATCGACTCGATCCGAGGGTAAAATTAGCCTGGTTAATGACTTTTTTAGCCGCCCCTTTGTTGGCTAATCCTTATTGGCGTATTGGATTATCAGGATTGTTACTATTGATGACTCTTGCCACCGCCATTCCTTGGAGAGTGTGGCGACAACAAATGGGTTGGTTAATACCTCTATGTATTCTAGTTTTTATTATTACTGCCATTGCTCCCGATGGGCTTGCTGTAAATCATCAACCTAGATTGCCAGCCACGGAACTCGATTTACCTCAACCTACTTCTTATCAATACGTATTGTGGGATGGGGGTAGATTTACTATTACTCGTCGTTCTTTGGATGTGGCAGTCAGGATAAGCACTCTTATCTTTACCCTGATACAAAGCACTAATCTTTTCTTACTAACTACTGCTCCAGAAGAAATTACTGCGGGATTAGAAGAATTAATGGAACCCTTGCGCCGTTTCAAGCTACCCATTACCGAGATTGCCCTTACCTTAACTCTCTCGTTGCGCTTTATTCCCCTAGTTTTAGAAGAAGTACAAAATTTAGTTCGTTCGGTTCGTACTAGGGCAATTAACTGGAAAAAGTTAGGTATTCGACGCAGTCTCAAAGTGTGGTTAGTCGTAGCAGAAAAACTACTGGCAAATTTGCTGATGCGGGCAGAACAAATTGCGATCGCCATGGACGTGCGTGGGTTTACTAGTCCAAACGAACATCGCGTCCAATGGCATCAACTGCGCCTGCGCTGGCGAGATTGGTTGGCTTTAGGCAGTTTGATTCCTTTTTGGTTCGCTCGTTTTTATTTTGGCGGAGTAGCTTAAAAAAGTAAACAGTTGTAGGGGCAATTGGTCAATCGCCCCTACAAAAGTCAAAAAGCTTTTTAATTGTACTGGATGAAACAATTATTACCGTGGCATTGGCGATCGCTTCCTCTCAACCATCGAACTGGTGCAGAAGTTTTTGAACTATTATTTGGTTGGGAAGATGAGATTGCTACCCTGCTAGAAAGTCCTTTTCCTAGGCCTACAGACCGACCACAACTATCTCGTTATTCTATTTGTGCCGGTTCTCCCCGTCAGCTTAACGGACAAACACAGTTATGGACGCCATCAGTAGGAAAAATTTTGCCTTTCCTGCGTAATCTCTTACTCACAGAAACAGTTAGCTTTTCCCAAGTAGAACACCTACCCTTCACAGGAGGCTGGCTAGGCTGGCTTGGATATGACCTCGCTTGGGAAATTGAAAAACTACCGCATCTCAAAGCAGATCCCCTTCCTTTTCCCGTTGCTTGCTGGTACGAACCCGATTGTTTTGCGGTTTTAGATCATCAACAACAAATCCTTTGGCTAGCCGCTACAAATTCCCACGAACTAGATCGCCTACAAGATCGATTAAAATCATTTTTTTCTCCCCCTCTCCCCCTCTCCTTCTTGACTTCTCAAACTGATTATGAAGATGCTGTCAGACAAGCCAAGAAGTACATTCAGGCAGGAGATATTTTTCAGGCTAATCTCTCTTTAAGATTTCAAACTCAAACCACCGCTGATAGTTGGTCAATCTATCGAACTTTACAAAAGATAAATCCTTCTCCTTTTGCCAGCTATTGGCGTACTCCTTGGGGTTCAGTAATTAGTTGTTCACCGGAAAGATTAATTCAATTACAGGAAAATCTAGCGCAAACCAGACCGATCGCCGGAACGCGATCGCGCGGCAATACACCCGAACTCGACCGACAATTAGCAAAAGAACTTATTGCTAATGTTAAGGAAAGAGCAGAACATATTATGTTGGTAGATTTAGAACGCAACGACTTGGGTAGAGTCTGCCAATGGGGTTCGGTGGAAGTAGATGAGCTTTTGGTTATCGAACGCTATAGCCACGTCATGCACTTGGTTAGTAACGTCAGGGGGAAATTAAGAGCCGACTGCGATGCAGTAGATTTAATTGGCGGGATGTTTCCTGGAGGAACGATTACAGGCTGCCCAAAAGTCCGTTGTTTAGAAATTATCGAAGAATTAGAACCAGTCCGCCGTAATTTATTTTATGGTTCTTGTGGTTATTTGGATTGGCGAGGGAATTTGGATTTAAATATCCTCATTCGTACTTTGTTATACACTAGAGAATCTATGGTTTATGGGCAAGTCGGTGCGGGGATTGTTGCCGACAGCGATCCAGAGAGGGAATGGTATGAATCTCTCAATAAAGCTGAAGCACAGTTAGCAGCATTGAGATTGGCAATGTAGGAGTTACCTAGAGCAAACACACTTTGTGTTTTAGGTGTAAAACTGACGTTTTTTAAAACTCTTAATTTCTTGACTGAATAACTGATAAAATCCCTCTTTGCAAAACTTGAATAAGTAGGTAAAGTTGTATGCAATTGAGGTCTTTTGGGGAATAGGGCTGATGAAAATTTTGGTAATTACCTGGGAATTTCCGCCTCGTCTTGTGGGAGGAATTGCACGTCACGTAGCAGAACTGTATCCAGAAATAATTAAGTTAGGACACGAGGTTCATTTAATAACGATCGAGTTTGGCGAGGCACCTAATTATGAAGTAGTAGATGGGATTCGCGTTCATCGCGTACCCGTTTCTCCTGGCAAGGACTTTTTCCACTGGATTGCCAACATGAATCAAAGCATGGGCAGTCACGGAGGAAAAATTATCCTTGAAGAAGGACCTTTCAATTTGATTCATGCCCATGATTGGCTGGTAGGAGATGTAGCGATCGCTCTCAAGCATAATTTTAAAATTCCCCTAGTCGCTACAATACACGCTACCGAGTACGGTCGTTACAACGGTATCTCTACCAGAGAGCAACATTATATTTCAGGAAAAGAAAAATTATTAGCCTACAATGCTTGGCGCATCATCGTCTGCAGTCAGTATATGCGCTACGAAGTGGAACGGGCATTGCACTCTCCTTGGGATAAAATTGATGTAGTCTACAATGGCATTTGTCCGGAGAAAAAGCATCGTCAGCCTGACTTCGATGCAGTTGGTTTTCGTCGTCGCTTTGCTAAAGATGAAGAAAAAATTGTTTACTATGTAGGACGCATGGCTTATGAAAAAGGCGTTTTTGTCCTACTCAATGCCGCGCCAAAAGTGTTGTGGGAAATGGGGGGCAATGCTAAGTTTGTAATCGTCGGTGGCGGTAATACCGATCGCCTTAAGGAGCAAGCTTGGAATTTAGGCATTTGGGATAAGTGCTATTTTACAGGCTTTATGTCCGATAAAGACTTAAATAAATTCCAAACCGTGGCAGATTGTGCCGTATTTCCCAGCCTTTACGAACCTTTTGGCATCGTTGCCCTAGAAAGTTTTGCCGCCCGCGTTCCAGTAGTCGTCTCCGATACGGGAGGATTGCCCGAGGTAGTACAACATACCAAAACAGGAATTGTTACTCAGACTAATAACTCCGATTCTTTGGCTTGGGGAATTTTGGAAATCTTGAAAAATCCAGGTTATGCTCAGTGGTTGATCGATAACGCCTACGAATCTTTATCTACCCGTTTTAGTTGGTCAAAACTCGCTCAACAAACAGAGGCAGTTTATGGCAGGATTATACACGAGCGATCGCAGACCGTTTGGTAGTAATTTAGATAGTTTGAACTGTCAAACGAAGCAAAGTTATAAAATAAAGAAGCTATAGGTATCGATATCGAGCAACAAACTATGACTACTGCTGCACCAGCAAAGACAAAGTACGAAGCAATTATAGGACTGGAAACTCACTGTCAGTTAAACACCACAACAAAAATTTTTAGCAGTGAATCGACCAAATTCGATCCCGACAACCCCAACACCAATATCTCTCCTATCTGTCTGGGTTATCCAGGAGTGTTACCCGTCCTCAATGAAAAAGTACTCGAATACGCCGTCAAAGCTGGTTTAGCCCTTAATTGTCGCATCGCTCCTTACAGTAAATTTGACCGAAAACAGTATTTTTATCCAGATCTACCCAAAAACTATCAAATTTCCCAATTCGATCTGCCTATCGCCGAACACGGTTGGTTAGAAATAGAAATTGCCGATAAACCCAATTCCACACCAACAAGGAAAAAAATTGGGATTACTCGCTTGCACATGGAAGAAGATGCGGGAAAATTGACTCACGGTGGCAGCGACAGGCTTTCTGGTTCTACCTATTCCCTAGTAGATTTCAATCGTGCTGGCATTCCCTTGTTGGAAATTGTTTCCGAACCGGATCTGCGTTCTGGTAGGGAAGCAGCCGAATACGCGCAAGAATTGCGCCGAATCATGCTTTATTTGGGCATCAGCGACGGTAAGATGCAAGAAGGTTCCCTACGGTGCGATGTCAATATCTCGATCCGTCCCGTCGGACAAAAAGAATTTGGCACCAAGGTAGAAATTAAGAATATGAACTCCTTTAGTGCCATTCAAAAAGCGATCGACTATGAAATTGATAGGCAAATTGAAGCGATAGAAAACGGCGATCGCATTATTCAAGAAACTCGTCTTTGGGAAGAAGGCAGTCAACGCACTATCAGCATGCGTTCTAAAGAAGGTTCGAGCGATTATCGCTACTTCCCCGAACCGGATTTACCCCCGATTGAAGTATCTCCAGAACAGTTAGAAAAATGGAAGGCAGAAATTGCCGAACTGCCTGCCCAAAAACGCCATCGCTATGAGGAAGATTTGGGATTATCTGCCTACGATGCTCGGGTTTTAACCGATGACCGCACCGTTGCCGAATACTTTGAAGCGGCTGTAGAGGCTGGTGGCGATGCCAAACAAGTAGCTAACTGGGTGATGGGCGATATTGCGGCCTATCTCAAAAGTAACGTCCTAAGTATGACAGAAATTGCACTCAAACCCGATAATTTGGCTGAATTAGTCAAATTAATCGAAAAAGGTACGATTAGCGGCAAAATTGGTAAGGAAATTTTACCGGAACTATTAACGAAAGGCGGTTCGGTCAAAAAAATAGTTGAAACTAAAGGACTAATCCAAATTTCCGATACTGGCGAACTCGAAAAAATCATCGATGAAGTTCTTGCTGCCCATCCTAAAGAAGTAGAGCAATTCCGTAACGGCAAAACCAAACTAAAAGGTTTCTTCGTCGGACAAGTAATGAAGCAAACAAGCGGACGCGCCGATCCGAAGTTAACCAATCAATTATTGGGTAAAAAGTTGCCAGGGTAAATAGTAGGGGCAATTCGCGAATTGCCCCTACCTTAGTTATCAATTGAGATTTACCGCTAGGCGATCGCTATCTTACATAATTTGTTCCACTTCCGCGATTTCGGGGATAATTTCGCGTAAACGACGTTCGATACCCATTCTCAAGGTCATAGTCGAGCTAGGGCAAGCACCGCAAGCACCCTGTAGCCTCAGTCTGACGACGGGACCTTCAATTTCGACTAATTCTACATTACCCCCATCAGCCATCAAGTAAGGACGCATTTCGTCCAAAACTTGTTCTACGTTTTCTTCAGTTAATGCTACAGCCATAGTTTATTTTTCCTTTATTTATAAATCCGGTTACATCGATCTTAACGTTAGAGGCTAGAGAAAGCTCAACAATGAACCATTGACAATTACCTCTCCCTAGGAAAAAAGAGGATAGAAATTAAGAAAGATTTTTTTTGTTTTTTCCTTAAAAGGAGAGGCTTTAAACCTTAATTATCAATTATCAATTGATTGGTAACTAAGCTACTGCTACAGGTTCGAGTAACTCTATCTCTGAGAAAATAAATTCAATGGTCATCTTTTCTCCGTCTTTATCGATAGACTCAATAATCTGATGCGTCGGTAGATAATAATTACCAAATTTGGCGTAACTTTCTTTAAATTCCCGTTTTCCTTTTAGTGAATTAGTTTTTGAATCACGGAAAATCGCATTATAACCAGTAGAAATATAGCCTTCTCCTGTATCTAAACTTTCATTAGTGTTAATCGTAAAGGCGATCGGACCCATAACTCGGCTTACTTGGCAAATTTCTTTGTCGCGTATTTTATAATTAGACCCCATGGCATCTCCTTCAACTAGTATTTCTACTGCGCCAGTAGAGTCTTCTTCGCCGAAAGAAAAAGTACTTTTACCGTGGGCTTGTTCAAAAGAACTACGCTTGCGGTGAGTAATTACATCTCGCATGTGATTGTAGATGCTTTCTTCTACTTTTTCGTCTTCAATACCCGTAACTTCAACGCTTAGGTCGCTATTAACACGAATATTACCCGTATATCCTTGCTCTCCTTGTCTTAGTTCTAATTTTGTGGTGTAACCTGGAAAATTTTCGTCCCAAGTATAGCGGTTTTCGTAGGCGGCACGAAAGCGATCGCGAGCTTGATTCGTTTCTGTCATAAAAATTTGATTTTATACTACTCTCGATCTAGTTTAGAAAATTTGTAGCCAACAGGTTACAATCTTCGCCCTTTTTGGACAGAGTGCAAGCAGGCTCCGTCGTCTTACGGCAGAGCTTGCGTCGAAAAAAGTTTCCCAGTCACAATTAAGAAATTAGATGGATTAGTTTTTAATACTTGACCGATCGTTCCAAAATAATTAGACTTTAATTAGAGGGTTAGTTAGAGACTATGGCAAGACACAAGGAGTTCGATCGACAAAAAGCCCTTGAAAAAGCCATGGAAACTTTTTGGCGTTATGGCTATGAGGGCACGTCTATCCAAGATTTAGTCGAGAGCATGGGCCTTAACCGTGGCAGTCTCTACGATACCTTTGGTGATAAACGCTCCTTGTTTCTAGCGGCGATCGCTCACTATGATGAGACAGTAGTGGAGAAGATCGTCACTCGCCTCGAAGCTCCCGATACGTCCAAACAAGCCATTATTAACTATTTTGAGGATTTAATCGAGGGAGCTGCTACGGATAAAACTCGTCGCGGCTGTTTGCTTACGAACACTGCGATCGAACTGTGTCCTCACGATGCCGATACTGCCAAACGTATTGCCACTAACTTGGAAAGAATTGAAAACGCTTTCCACCATGCCCTACAAAGAGCAGTAGCCAAAGGAGAATTAAAAAACATAGATGACTTAAAAGCTTTAGCCCGCTATCTTACCTGTACCTTACAAGGTTTGCGGGTTATCTGCAAAGTCAATCCCCATCGGGAAGTTTTAAAAGACATTACCCAAATTGCTCTCTCTATACTAGATTAGCGCCTTTCTTTTTTTGCCAAATCTGGAATGATGATTCAAATTTTTCTTAACCAGGAGAATAGCATCCATGTCTGAAACAGTTAAAACAATTACCTTGAGTAATGAAAACTTCGAGACTGAAGTTCTCAAAAGTTCCCTTCCCGTAATCGTCGATTTTTGGGCTGCTTGGTGCGGTCCCTGTCGGGTGATGAATCCCATCGTAACCGAACTGGCAGAAACCTTTGATGGTATTGTCAAAGTAGGAAAACTAAACATCGATGATTACCCGCAGATAGCTAGTAAATATCGAATTGAAGCGATTCCTAATCTCTTGTTTTTTGCGGGAGGTCAAGTTAGCGATCGCCTTGCGGGCATTGTTTCCAAACAGGTGCTGTTTGAGAAAGTTCGCACTTGGACTCAATCTATTACTATCGATAAAGTAGCCTAAGCTTAAGCACGAAAAACAATAGACTTCTTGCTTCAAGTCAGTCTCCCACGAGAAAATCTCACAACCAAGGATGAAAATGTGCTACTTTCGCAAATAGTACTCCAAATCGAGGTTGTGGTTCAGTAGTGCCCTAAAAAGCCTGAAAGTCAGTCTAATCC
>JADEWQ010000001.1 GCA_015207585.1 Pleurocapsales cyanobacterium LEGE 06147
CTTTTTCATCCGCCCCCCTCCGAACCGAGCTTACGCTTTTTAGAGTACTCGGCTCTCCAGTGTATTCATGACTGTGGCAGGTTTTCGGGTCTGTTGTCCCGCGTGAATGTCCTGATGGCACTGTTGATAGACTATCAACGTTTTACGTTGACGGGCTGCCATGACCTGAACTATTGACCAATTATTGCTTGGTGAGGAGAACTTCAGGAGTTTTATTCCTTGGTGTCTCCAACGACCCGCACTCGTCTACCAAAATCCCCACCAATCACGTTGGTTGACTTAGTGGGATTTGGTGCTTCATCCTTCAGTTGAATGTGGATGTAGTATTTCCCGTCACGGTGCTTGCACAATTGGGCGCTTGTAGGCGTTCTACGTTCGGGGAGATAACACATACTGGTTGTGACATCCTCCCGACGCTGACTCTAGGAGTACAGCGCGGGCTTCCCAACCTCACTGCTGGGCATTGCTCCCCTTCGCCACTTATCTAGGCTCATCGCCCTCGACAGCCAGACAAAAACTAGATTTGTTATTTTTAAAATCTTAAACTATGAAGCGAGAGATAAAAAAATGAAATAAATATGCAAGTGGTTTTTTTTGGTACGCCTGCATTTGCCGTTCCTACTCTAGAACGCTTACTCAATCATCCCAACTTTGATGTCCTTGCTGTGGTTACCCAACCAGATAAGCGACGGGGAAGAGGCAATGAAATGATGCCCTCTGCGGTTAAACAAGTAGCCCTCAAGCATAGTTTATCCATCTGGCAACCCAAACGAGTCAAAAAAGACCGACAAACTCTTGCTAAGCTCAAAGAATCGGGCGCGGATGCTTTTGTCGTTGTCGCCTACGGACAGATTCTTTCTCCTGAAATTTTGGCGATGCCCAAACTAGGCTGTATCAACGTTCACGGTTCGCTCCTGCCCAAGTATCGGGGTGCGGCACCGATTCAGTGGAGTATCTATAACGGCGAGACAGAAACAGGAATCACCACGATGTTAATGGATGAGGGGATGGATACGGGAGATATGCTCCTAAAAACCTATATTTCCATTGGATTGCTAGATAACGCTTACCAGCTAGCTGCTACTCTAGCAGATCGAGGAGCGGATCTAGCGATCGAGACTCTACTCAAACTAGAAAAACAGGAACTTACACCGATTCCTCAAGATGATTCTCAAGCTACCTATGCTCCTTTAATTCAAAAGTCTGATTATGCCATTGACTGGTCGCGTACTGCGATTGAAATACACAATCAAATTAGAGGCTTTTTTCCTAACTGTTTTGCTACCTTTCGCGATCGCTCGCTAAAAATCTTAGCAACCGTACCGTTAGGAAAAACTTATTTGCCGCAATTACCAGCAGAATTACAAATTTTAGAAGACAACTGGACAGCTTTAGCATCTTTGACAGGAGATCCAGGAGAAATAGTAAGTAATTTAAAAAACTTGGGTCCAGTAGTCCAGACTGGAAAAGGACTGTTGCTACTAAGAGAAGTGCAGCTTGCTGGTAAACGTCCTCAGTCTGGATGGAATTTTGTTAATGGAATGCGCCTGTCTGTAGGAGAAGTTATTAGTAATGGCTAGTGTTTATTTAAACAATTAATTTTGCTTCACGCAAAGGCGCAAAGGACGCAAAGTTTAAGATACTTTATCTTGTTCCCCGTTCTTTATCTAACAAGCATTAGCCCTAATCGATGGGTTCGTAATAGCGACAACCTTGGCAGGGTCCTTCGGGATTGACAGCACAACGAAAAATTTCCGATCTGGCATTAAAACGACAACTGGCATTGCCGATAACCCAACGTCCTTCAATTAAACTTTTTTCACTCGGTCGTCGCGATTCTTGAACGTGGAGAGCAATTTTTTGTAAACAATAGCCACCAACCTTATATTGATAGTGGTGGTGGCGTTCGAGAACGGCGTAAGTTTTACCTGCTAGTTCTAGATAGTTGCCTGGTTGAGGCATCCAATCGAGGTGAATTTTTCCCAAAGTTTTGCGGGGATGGGTCAAAATGACCTCAGTGGGTAGTGAATCTGGCTCCATGGGCGATCCTGTATTGTTAGTTACATCTGAAAATGGTAACGCGGTGCGGCAGCACTCGCCAAGCGAGATCGCCCCCTTCCTTTCATGTGTTTTAGAATACTTCTACATTTAGATTCTTGTTAATTGGTTATTTAATTCACATATTCAGTATTTGGTAGAGGGCGCGTCTTACCTTACCTCCCAGCATACCCGAATATCGTTTTAGATGAGTCATGGGATTGAGGTATCTTTGTATAACCGAAGCAATATCGTTGCGACTGCCTTCGGGCGATCGCCACTCGCCAATTCCATTTAAGCTACCTGCTAAAAATTGCTCTCGACAGAGGCGACGCTGTATTTTTCCGCTAGAAGTTCTGGGTAAACTGCCTGGCTTGAGTAAAGTGATGGCATAGACATCGATTAAATGTTCTCGAAAAACAGCCCAACGAATAGCTTCTACCACTTCATCTACAACCAGATGTTGGCGATGACGGCGTTCTATTTCATGAGCGATCGCTAATTTTTCTTCTCCTTCTATTGAAATGGCAAAAGCAGCACCACCATTGGTATGTAAGGCGGGATGACATTTTTCTACTGTTTGCTCGATATGTTGGGGATAATGGCTGAGTCCCCAAAACATCATCACTTCTTTGAGGCGACCTGTAATAAATAATTCTCCATCGAGTAGAAAGCCTAAATCTCCGGTGCGCAAAAAAGGTCCTTCACCCGTATCTTTAATATAAGCCTGAAAAGTACGCTCTGTCTCTTCTGGCATATTCCAGTAGCCTTTAGCTATTCCCCTACTCGCTACCCAAATTTCGCCGACTCGCTCATCCGGACACTGAGTTAACGATTGAGGATCGACAATGACAATTTTCTCGTCTAACCATGTTCTCCCACAACTGATAACGGAGCGAACTTGTTTTTGTTGGCTGTCAGCTATAACTACTCGATTTTGTTCGAGGGCAGTTTCTTCAAAATATTTAATTACGGGTGGGTCTGTTTTTAGTCCGCCAGTAATAAATAAAGTTGCCTCTGCCATGCCGTAGCAGGGATAAAATGCCTCTCTACGAAAACCACAATTGGCAAAAGAGCGAGCAAACTCTTCTATGGTTTCGGTACGAATCGGTTCGGCACCGCAGAAAGCTAATTCCCAACTACTAAGATCGAGATTTTCTTTCTGTTTTTGGGTCACTTGCCGACACAAGAGGTCATAGGCGAAATTGGGACCGCCGCTAATGGTTCCTCCATAGCGGGAGACAGCTTGCAGCCAGCGAATTGGCTTTTGAATAAAGGAAATAGGAGACATGAGAACACAGGGAATGCCCAGGTAGAGGGAATGCAAGACATTACCAATTAGTCCCATATCGTGGAACAAGGGTAACCAGCCAACTCCCACACTTTGTTCGTTACCATCAAAGGCAAGCTCTAGCATTTGCTGATTGGACATCATGCATTCGTGGGTAATCATTACCCCTTTAGGCATTCCAGTAGAACCAGAGGTGTATTGCAAAAAGGCAAGAGTATCTTTGTTGATGTCTGGTTCGCGCCAATCGTCGGCTCGGTCGATCCCAATTTCCTGTATGGTCAACCACACTAATTCATTTAATGCCTCGCCAGAGAGAGAATCGGCTAGCTGGTTCTTAATTTTACCGACAAGTTGTTTGGTAGTCAGTATGACTTTTGCCTCAGAAGAAGCCAGCCTACCTTGCAGAGAGCGGACGGCAGAACGGGTTTGGGGTGGATTAGACGAGACGGCAACAATTCCGGCATAAAGACAACCAAAAAAGGCGGTAATAAATTCTATGCCAGCATTGTAGGGATAGATTAATACTACTCTGGAGCCACTAGGAATTAGGGAACGGAGTCGCAGAGCGATCGCTCTTGCTTGTCGATCTAACTCAAAATAAGTAATTTTATCTTCCTTGGTTTCTCCATCTCGCAAGAAAATATAAGCAGTCTTATGAGGTTGATGCTGCGCTCTATAACGCAACAATTCTACTAAAGTTGAATGATTAACTTTTTGTTTTTGCATCGAGCAAGTTAACTAGATCGCGATAGCACGGTCGCGTAAAAATATAGCAGACTCGATCGTAATTTTGAGGAAATTATTTCAATAGATTCGCCTCGCGCTGATAAATTAACTAATTTGATACATAGCCATAAGGGTAATGCGATCGCCGATCGCTTTTGGGAAGATGACGAGGCGAGCGCATATGGTTTAAATCATGCCTGGCAAATAATGTTTTTTAAGTAAATCGATAATTTATTCTGAATTTACGCGACAACGCTTGACTTTTCCTGGCATCAGCACGATACTGGGAGCGTGTTTACACTGTTTTTTACTATTCCGATTGAGTCAATATATTAATAATCACGCCTTTGTGCAAATTCGAGATCGGCGAAATTTTGGCTGTTGCGCAGCAGATTTTCCGTCATTTTAGCCAGTTCGTCTAGTCGTTCTTCCAATTGAGTTGCTCGTTGCTTATAGTTCCTTTTTTTGCTCAAAGCTGCACGAGCAAGATCGTCTCGGTTCATTTGCACTGCCTTTCTAGCTACTTTATCCCAAACCTCCATTTCTGCAAGAGTTTGTTTATACTCTGGTTGTACTCGATCCCAAACTACTTTGATATCGGCTAAAGCCTGATGCAATAGTCTCTGTGCATTGTTAGAGTTTGTTTCTTCCAAAGACTCTTGGACTGGTTGATAGAGGTTGTCAATATTTAGTTTAGCGATCGCGGGAACAAAATCTCTAATTTGTTTGCTATCGCTTATTCCTATTTTGCACCAAGTAGCAAAATGTTCGCAGTTGTTAAATAGCAGGTTATATTTTTTTTCTCCCAGGCGACTTTCTGCCCTTTCTACTACCACCTCGGGAACAAAACAAAATCCTTCAGTATATTGCTTGACATAAACTAAATTACCTCGGCTAAAAGTAGCCAAAGAAGTACGCTCAATAACTTCGCTTGGCTTGCGGTAATGGATGACAGTACCGTCACCGCAGTTAATGCCGTGATGCTCGTATATTCCGCCTATATTAAAAAGTTCCCTGTAGACGTAAATTTGATCGCCGCGCGCCATAATAATACCGATTGATACAATCTAATACTCTCTAGTTTCAGTTAATTCTGAAGAGAGGATTAATATTTATTATTGTGATAAAATACAGTATTTATTGATGTTCGGTATCTACCCCAAGATTCAATTATTTAACGGGAGTTTGGAATAAGAAAGAAACCAGATAAGCTGTAATTACCATACCAACAAATTGGGTATCTGTCTGTTTCAATCGCTCGCTTGGTAATTTTGTGGTTAACTTACTTGCTACTTGCTGGATTAATTGCTTATTATCATCGCCTTACAAAGCCATCTATCCGATCGAGGACTATGTTTTCACTACTTCTGTTTAAACCGAATTCCCGTTAATATAGGTTGCCTTTCTGTTCCCTGTTGCCTATTCTTTATTTCCTCCTCTGCACCAATGAATTCAATTTTAGCCGTCTACTTATTTGCTATTACCCGTTGCTTGACATCGGATAAATAGTTTTACCACTATCAGGAGAGAAGCAAAATAATTTTTCCAAATTTAATTCAATTGTTAGGCGATCGCCCTTATAGATTTGCCAGTCGGCAGAAGCAAAAAAACTGAGAGCTAGATAAGAGTTGAGTAAATTAGCTCGCACTAAAATTTCTCTTCCTAAAGGCTCTACTAAATTTACTTCTACCACCAGCGATCCAAAGCGATCGCCCGTCCTATTTTGGATAGCAATTTTAATCTGTTCGGGACGGATACCCAGATCGAAACTTTGTCCTTGAGTCGGTTGCAATTGTTGCTTGATTTTGGCTGTAACTGGTAGGGATTGTCGCTCGATGACAAAATTACCGTCAAGATAAGTTCCGGGTAAAATATTCATCGGTGGACTGCCCACAAATGTAGCTACCATTCGACTAGCGGGTCGAGTATAGATAGCTTGCGGACTCCCGATTTGCTGAATCTTGCCATTCTCTAAAACAACAATGCGATCGGCTAAAGTCATTGCTTCTACTTGATCGTGGGTTACATAGATGGTCGTAATACCCACGCGGTCGTGTAGTTGTTTTAATTCTGTTCTAGTATCGTCTCTTAACTGTGCGTCTAGATTAGATAAGGGTTCGTCGAGTAAAAATACTTTTGGTTGACGAGCGATCGCCCTACCTAAAGCTACCCGTTGCTGTTGTCCTCCCGATAGTTGTTTCGGTTTGCGTTTGAGTAAATGTTCGATATTGAGCGATCGCGCTACTTCCCGTATTTGGTTATTGATTTTTGTTTTCTCTACCTGACGCATCCGCAATCCAAAAGCCAGGTTATCTTCCACGGTCATGTGGGGATATAAAGCATAATTTTGAAATACCATCGCCACATCTCGCTGACGCGCGGGTAGATCGTTAACCAGAGTATCACCGATATAAAGTTTCCCTGCAGCGATCGAGTCCAAACCTGCGATCGTTCTTAAAATAGTGGATTTGCCACACCCCGAAGGTCCGACCAAGACCCAAAACTCTCCATCTGGAACTTCAAAGGTAATGTCTTCGATCGCCACGACATTACTAAACTTGCGAGTGATACCTTGTAAACTTACTCTTGCCATCACTAGCTATCTAGAGGGTATCCCGATGATAGCAGTTTGCTTATCGAGCTTTCTGCTAGTTTTAACCATCTTTAAAACGAAAAGTGCAATAGACCTAGCTTGAAAATTTCGGCAGGGTTACGGTGACAACACTCGCTCGAATAATTCAAAGTTTTATTTTTACTATTATTATCTACATAAATCTCATATTTCACGTTTAATTTCAAGTTGTTATTAAACATCAGGATAGAGGAGATCGTGAAAATTAGTAACAGTTACTTACTAGTAAAATCCGAGTATTTTTTTAAAATTGTGCGAGTATATTGAATAATAATAACTCATTCGAGATTATCAATTAATAATTAAAATACAAAATATTTTATTATGTAGATTTTTTCTACAGACAAAATTTAATAATTATCTTTCAATATATATATAAGCAAACTTGGAAATTAATTGGAATTAAAATTAATTTCAGTAATCTAATTTGATAAAAAAACATTCAGTTATTGACAGCTTTTCGATAGAGCAAGTTGGATAGCAATGGCAACCAGTAGTGGATTCGTCAATTTGGCACGATTTTTTATGACGACACTTATGGTCTTGCTACCAAATAAATAAAAAAAACTGATGAACAATTTTACATTTGGTCCCTTTGGCAATTCCTTTGGAATTGGTCCCTTTTTGTTTCCCGCTTCGCCGGGCAGCGATTACATCTTCTCGATACAAGAAAATGCAATCTATTGGGGTCGCGATGGCAACGATACGCTCTTCAGTTTTGACCCCGGTGCTAATAATTTACTACAAGTCGATCTGCTGATCGGCGATTTGGTTGATGCCACCTTATTTCCGGAAATGGGAGGCACTCCACGAAATTGGCAAAATCGGTTTATCCTCGGCGATTGGCAACAGCCCTACTATGTTAGCGGCTTACCATTCATTTTTGGTTTAAACCAATTTGCTGTCATTGCTGACTTTAGTTCCAGCCAGGATACTATTCAGCTACACGGTACTCCCGAAGACTATCAATTAGTAACAACACCAGTAGGAACAGCACTTTTGTGGCGGCAATTTCCCGCGCTCGATCTCATTGCTTTTTTGCCTTTAGTTTCTGATTTAAATCTTGAGGATAGTTACTTCCAGTTCCAAGGCGATCGACCACCAGAGGGTCCAGTACTAGAGAAAATCCAGCAATTAGGAACTGAGGGAATTGACGGCTTTACTAGTTTGACTACAGATTCTTTTAGAAACATCTATGTAACCGGAGGAACTCAGGGAAATATTTGGATAGTTAAATACGACAGCGATGGTAACCAATTGTGGATTCAAGACTTTGGCACTTCCAGTTATGACACTGGCACCGATCTCGTCAGCGATCGAGAAGGAAATTTATATTTAGTAGGCGTGACCAATGGCGATTTAGGAGGAGCTAATGCTGGTTCTTTTGATGTCTGGCTAGCTAAATATGACAGCGATGGCAACCAATTGTGGATTCAACAGTTTGGCAATGAGTTGGTCGATCTCTCCTACAGTATTGATGTCGATGGCGAGGGCAATGTTTATTTATCAGGACACTCTGCCAGGGCAGATTCAGAGGGCGAGCAAGCACTATTAGGACAGTCACTCTATCCATGGGTAGCTAAATACGACAGCGATGGCAACCAATTGTGGTTCCAGGAGTTTGAGATTAGCGGATTAACCGAAGCTTACGGTGTGAACGTTGATAGTAACGATCGTGTTTATGCTACAGGATGGACTTTAGTTGATTTCGGGGGAGAAAATGCAGGACTTTATGATATCTGGTTGGCTCAGCTTGACAGCGACGGGAACCCAGTATGGATCGAACAGTTTGGTAGTGAGGACTACGATTTTCCTTGGGGGATTGACACTGATAGTCAGGGTAATATTTATACGACAGGATGGACTTTAGGAGATTTGGGAGGAGCCAATGCTGGCTCTTACGATCCTTGGGTGGCTAAATATGACAGTGAAGGTAACCAACAGTGGATTCGACAGTTTGGCACTAGCGGGGATGATGGCACTGGCACCTTCTTAAAAGCCATAGAAGTGGACTCAAATGATAATATTTTCCTAACCGGATATACTGACAGCAATTTAGGGGGAGCCAATGCTGGTTTTTACGATCCCTGGGTAGCTAAATACGACAGCGACGGTAACCAACTGTGGATTCAACAATTTGGTACCCCTGAATTTGATTATGCTGGCAGTATTAGTTCTGATAATGCTGACAATCTCTACGTGACCGGATGGACGGAAGGCTCGTTAGGCGATCTTAATGCTGGAGCAGTCGATGGCTGGATTGCCAAGCTCGATGCCGAGTCGGGAATCCTGCAAGACTTTTCTGGGACGGTAGATATACCAATTCTCGGTTAAGTGAGGTACACCATAAAGCGATCGCCTCTCAATCCGCAAGCGCTTAAGCAGATTTTGACGCAAAATACCAAAGAGCTTACAGCGCCGGGCGAATTAAGCAAGAATCTTGCTCCAATCATGGAGAAATACGAAGTGTCTATGCTCGATGGCGATCGCCTAAAAATATCAAGCCACAGGAGCTAACTCAGCTTTCACATTAGCGTATGCCCAGTCTAACCAGGGAAGCAAAGCCTCAATATCTTCCGTTTCGACTGTTGCTCCTCCCCAAATACGCAATCCGGGTGGCGCAGCTCGATAAGATGCAATATCGTAAGCTACTTCCTGTTTTTCTAAAAGTTTCGCTACTTTTTTGGCGCATTTAGCTTGTTCTTCTGAACTAAGACTAGTAAACCAAGAATCGACAATTTTCAAGCAAATTGAGGTGCAAGAGCGAGTCTCCGGTTTTTCTGCCAAAAAATCTGCCCAACTACTTCGTGCTACCCAATTAGCGATCGCGTTTAGGTTAGCTTCGCTGCGACGAATCAAGCCAGGCAGTCCGCCAACACTTTCTGCCCACGTCAAGCCATCGAGGGCATCTTCTACACACAACATCGATGGTGTGTTAATAGTATCTCCCTTGAAAATACCTTCAATTAGCTTTCCTTTTTTTGTCAGGCGAAAGAGTTTGGGTATGGGCCACGCTGGTTGATAATTTTCGAGTCGTTCGACAGCACGGGGTGAGAGTACGATCACTCCATGTTGTGCTTCTCCACCCAATACTTTTTGCCAAGAGTAAGTAAGCACGTCTAACTTATCCCAGGGTACGTCCATGGCAAAAACAGCAGACGTAGCATCGCAGATAGTAAGTCCCTGACGATCGTCCTTTATCCAATCGCCATTGGGCACTCTGACACCTGAAGTAGTGCCATTCCACAAAAACACCACATCATGACTAAAATCAACTTTGTTTAAATCGGGCAAACTGCCATAGGGTGCCTTCATTAGACGAAGATCGGGTAACCTTAACTCATCTACGACATCTTTGACCCATTCTTGACCGAAATTTTCCCAGGCAAGGATATCGAGGGGTCTTTGTCCCAGCAGCGACCATAATGCCATTTCTACTGCACCAGTGTCGGAAGCAGGAACGATACCTAGACGATAATCAGCAGGAACACCTAAAATTTTCTTGGAACGTTCAATAACTTCTGCCAATTTAGCTTTACCATCTTCAGAGCGATGGGAACGACCTACACAGGCGTTTTGAAGATTGGTAACAGACCAGCCAGGGCGTTTTGCACAAGGACCAGAGGAGAAATGAGGAACGCGAGGTTTAATTTTTGGAGAGATTAGATATTCTGACATGAGTGCTGAGATGCAGCATTAGGATCACGTAGTAATATAGCAGTTCTCAGTGCTTTTCGTAGATTATATCCCGCGATTAATTTTAATAGATCGCCCCTGGGGTTTTGATCGAAACATTCGCGATCGCCTTACCCTGAAATCAAATAACAATTGCACCATGGCTTTCGGTGAATAAATTATTTAAGTATTTTTATTTTGAATGGCGCGATCGCATTCTTCAGCATTCAATTAGCTTCAGTAAAAAGCGATCTCGAAGTCGCACCATTCTTCTCTTTAACAGGCGATCGTCCTGCTTATTCCATTTTGAAAAACAGCGATCGCATTCTTCAGCATTAAATTATCCTCGGTAAAGAGCGATCGCTCTCATAGCTATAGAATTGATTAAAATAAAATTGGCTTTCTTTCAAATGCCTAAGAAAATTAAAGAACTAAAAAAATTGCTAAGAAAAGCTGGATTCACTGAAAAAGCAGCTAAAGGAAGTCATACAAAATGGTCGCATCCCCTGCTATCTAGAAAACTAATATTATCGGGAAAAGACGGGGATGACGCTAAACCTTATCAAGAAAAAGATGTCGAACGAGCTATTGAAAAAATTAAAGAGATTTAACAACGACAAGGAGAAGATTGATGCAAAATCGCTACACCATATTAATTCAGTGGTCAGATGAAGATCGATGCTATGTAGTGAGTTTGCCAGAATGGGGAGAATTTTGCCACACTCACGGCAATACATACGAAGAAGCTCTAAAAAATGCACAAGAGGTACTAGAGCTATTAATCGAATCAGCTAAAGAAGATGGCGAACCGCTACCCAAACCTCAGACTTGGCAAAGTTCTTTTCGAGTAGCGTGAATTACTCAACAGGAAATTTATGATGCGATGTGGGGAACTTCGGAAAGCATTATTTTTGACAGTAGAATTGGAATGGAATAGGTGAATGTTGGGTTTCGCTTTCGCTTAACCCAACCTACGGACCAGCGATCGCCCCATGGAGTTGGCATGACCTGATTACCTATCCCACACTTTGCTGATGCACTACCCGGAGATTTTCGATCGCCACTAATTAAACATAAGAAGAAGAGAAAGGAAAAAAACTT
Organism: Pleurocapsales cyanobacterium LEGE 06147; assembly: GCA_015207585.1. Lineage (GTDB taxonomy): Bacteria > Cyanobacteriota > Cyanobacteriia > Cyanobacteriales > Xenococcaceae > LEGE-06147. The sequence goes on from JADEWQ010000001.1 coordinate 11,463, forward strand.
AAAATTGAGAGCGAAATTGCTCGACAACTCGGTTGAGTCCCACCGAATTAGACGCTTTAAACAACAAGCGATCGCCTTGGCGAACTACTTCTTGTAAACTATTAAGCAAATCTTCGCGATCGCTAAAACATTCTGTAGCTATTCCCCCTGCACCAGCGGCAATGGCTTCTGTTTCTGGTTCGTCCACTAAAACAAATAAACGATCGATGTCTAGTTGTTTAACTTTTTCCCCTACTTGATAATGGAATTGGGCAGAGTGTTCTCCTAACTCTTTCATCGTACCCAATACGGCTATGTGTCGTTTTCCTGGTGTTTCTTTCAATAGTTGCAGCGAGGCGAGCATCGACTCTAAACCGGCATTATAAGTTTCGTCGAGAATCACTATATCATCAGGTAAAGCATAACGACGCGATCGCCCTTGGGGTAACTCAACGGTCAAACCTTCCGTGAGTGGGGTAATATCTATCTCTAGTACTTTGGCTACCGCGATCGCTGCGAGATAATTAATCGCGTTATGACAACCGGATAGGGGTAAAGGAAAGTTTTTTCCTTCTATTCGCAACGTGTTGGGATCGATTAGTTCTCCCCTAACATCTCCTCCTTGTAAACCATAAGTAATCGTTTCACCTTGCCATACCGTTGCTGCGGTATCCATTAGTAATTGATTATCGTGATTCAATACGGCTATACTAGAGCCTGGCATCCGAGCCAGTAATTCGCATTTAGCTCTAGCGATCGCCTCGATCGAACCCAGCCTGCCGATATGAGCCGTACCTACGTTAGTAATGACTCCAATTGTCGGTTGGGTAATTTCCGTTAACAGGGCAATTTCTCCTGCGGCGCGCATTGCCATTTCAATGACCGCATAATCATCTTCTTGGTCTAATTCTAGTAAGGTTTTGGGTACGCCAATTTCGTTGTTATAGTTGGCTTGGGTTTTGAGTACCCTTCCACGAAAACTTAAAAGAGCAGCAATTAGTTCTTTTGTAGTCGTTTTCCCTACAGAACCGGTAATGCCAATAACTGGAATAGTAAAGCGATCGCGCCACCAACGAGCAATTGTTTGGTAAGCTTGCAAAGTGTCTGGGACGATTAATTGAGGTATGGTTCGAGCCGAATTGAGTGACAACTGACGGGAAACAATTAACGCAACTGCGCCTTTGGCTATTGCCGTAGGGGCAAAATTATGTCCATCAAATTTCTCTCCTTCTAAAGCGACAAATAGTTCTCCTGGTTTGAGATTGCGAGTATCAGTCGTGATGCCTGTAATTGATGTTGTTAAATCTATCGTATGGATATAGAAGGGATCGGTTTTGAGAATTTTACTGAGTTGAAAAAGAGAAAGTGTCAGAGTCATAAAGTAGAGCGACAAAATTAAAGTTAACGGTTAAGACTCGGGAACGGGTAATAGGATAAATTGAGATTTCTTAATGTAGCTTTCTAAATTTATATCTATGTACTTATCTTTTATTATTAAGATAGTGATTATCATTAACTAGCAAAACAAATTGACAGCAAAAATTTCAGTAACTTTACTTAAATAAATCTTTTGAAAATCAACTATCAGGTTATTTTTTCGGCATTTTCAAGCTGTAAATCAAAAATAAAGTCGAGCTATAATTTGGTTAATTTTATTTAATTTATCTATAAAAACTTGGGTAGGCTATTGAAAGTGAAAAGTTCTAAGCAAAATTATTGCTTACCACCAACCAAACAAGAAGAACAAAAATTATATGATTATTTATTACAGTGTACGCAAACTGAAGCACCAGCCAAAGTAATTGAACGATTTCGCCATTTATTCATTAGAGGAACGAGCAATGAAGATCCTAGCCTGCGTTTAGCATTAGAAAAAATTGTTTCTTCTCCCAATGCCGAGCAAGAATTCAAATTTTTCCTGAGCCGTTGCTGCCATATCATTATCGATCACTGGCAGTTACAGCCATATTTACAAGAAGAGATTCCCGAATTAATTGCTCAATTCGAGTATGCTTCACCTCCTGCCGGTGCCCATTCTCGCACTTCCAGAAAAATTCGGCAACTAGTACAAGATTTTACAAAAAGCGAACAATATATCAAGCTTCGCCGTCTGTCACAACTATTAGAGAAAGAACAAAACAATAATACGAGTAAGTGTTTGGGAGATTTAATCCAACACTATCCTTTTTTACATCAGCATTGTCTACTGAGTGACAATAGTAGTTACGAGTTTAAGCGTAGTGTTAAAAGAATACAGAAAAAATTTCAACGGCGTTACGAATTAGATCTTTCTCGCTATGTTACTTATCGAGTAAGGCTAGTACAAACAGTTCGCTCGTATAAAGCTGCCAATCAAACAAAAATACCAAAAGAAGCTATTAAATCAGTTTCCAATCCGACTTTGTTGAGCGATCGTGAGTTAGACCTGGCAATTAAACAATATTTTGGCAAAGTAGAAAAAGGCTATTCTTATCGAGATTTATCTCAAAACTTTTTAAATAATCTCGCTCGTTCTACCTCTTACAAAAGTTTTAAAAATGATTTGTACGAGTATTTAATTTTATCAATTGATTCTCAATCTGACCGATATCAGTTCAACCAAAAACTATATAGATATTTACAAGATATTTTGGTAGATTACCACTCCCAGCAACTGAATGAGTTTCTGCTGATACGTACTTGCACTCAACTATTTCAATTTCTTGTAGATAGTCAAATTAATCTCGATAACGACTTGCTTATCAATTTAATTACTCATCTGGGAGAAACTAAATTAATTGGCTTGTTACTAAAAATAGCTTTATTGTGTAGTAAAACCAAACCCTATTTAGAAAAAAAATTTTGTATCTTATTTGCTCGCTATGAAACTTCTACTCAAGAAGAAGTTCCCTGGTTAATTAAGACTTTAGAAAATTGGCAAATTGCTTCAAGCATTCACTTTGGCTCGGTAGATTTATCCCTACTCAAAATTATTTAAATTCACAATTGAATCAGGAGTCAGAATGGGGGACTGGGGAATTGGGGACTTGGGGACTATCCCAGACGCGGGGACGCGGAGAAGGACGATCGCCGCGTCTGGAGCGTCTCTCTCTCCGTGTCTCCCTCTCTCCTCGTCTCCCCGTCTCCTTCTTCGATAAAATTGATTTTTTAGGGCGATCTAAGCTCTTCTCGCAAAACGTAACCCACACCTCGAACGGTTTGAAGTAAACGTTGTTCTCCTCCGGCTTCTAGCTTGAGGCGCAAATAACGAATATATACCTCAATAATATTGGAGTCGCCCATAAAATCATAACCCCAAACCCGTTCTAAAATCCGATCCCGAGTGAGGACTTGACGGGGATGAGCCAGTAAATATTCTAAGAGATCGAATTCCTTAGCCGTCAGTTCAATAAAACGATGACCGCGATATACTTCACGAGTGCGGCGATTTAAGCACAAATCTTTAAACTGAAGAATATCGGTATTTTCTTCTTGAGTGCGACGTAAATTAGCCCTGATTCTAGCTAGTAATTCTTCAAGACTAAAAGGTTTAATTAAATAATCATCTGCGCCAGCATCCAAACCAGCGACGCGATCGCCTACCTCGTCTTTAGCGGTAAGCAAAATAATTGGGACTTTATCTCCTGTAGTGCGCAGGCGGCGACAAATTTCTGGTCCCGATATACCCGGTAACATCCAATCTAATAAAATGAGATCCGGATGTAATTCTCTAGCAATAGCCAAACCAGCTATACCATCCCGAGCGATCGTTACCTCGTAGCCTTCATATTCCAATTCCAGTTTAATAAATTGGGCTAATTTAGCTTCATCTTCGATCACTAAGAGGTGGGATTTCATAATCAAACAACCCTAGATAATGCTTATTTTTGTTTGGGTAATCGAGGGACATAAGAACTTCTCGGTCCTAAAATTTGGTTTAGCTGCCGCAGCTGCTCGGCAGTCCCCATACAAATAAGAGAATCTCCTTCCATAATTATCGTATCTCCCGTAGGACCTGCCATTAAAGTTCCATTAAAGCGACGAATTGCTAGAACTAAAGCCCCAGATTGAGAACGCAACTTGGCTTCTCTCAGAGTCTTACCCACATAAGGGCAAATTTGAGAGTCAACGCGAAACTCTTCGAGGTAATAAGAGCGTTCGGTGCCAGTAAGAATACCATCGACAAAATCCATAACTTGAGGTCTCAAGGCGGCGGCAGCCAACCTCTTCGCACCCGTAATATAGGGAGATACAACGGCATCAGCCCCCGCTCGTTGCAGTTTTTGCACTGCTTCTTCCGTACTCGCTCGCGCGATCGCCCGAATCTGGGGATTGAGGGTTTTGGCAGAAAGAACCGTATAGAGATTTTCTGCGTCGGAGGATAAGGCTGCAACCAGACAGGCGGCTTGCTCTACTTTCGCTTTTAAGAGAAACTCGTCTAGAGTTGCATCTCCATGAACGACTGCATAACCTAGTTCTTGAGCGACTTCTACTTGTTCGAGACGAGAATCGATAATGACAAAAGCTATTCCTTCGGTGGCAAACTCGTGAGCAATGTGTGCCCCCATCCGACCAAAACCACAGACGATGTAATGTTCTTTTAAAGATTCAATCAAGCGTTTCTCCTGTCTTAATCTCAATCCTTGTTGAAAATATCCTTCAATTAAAGCTTCCGTAAAACGATTGACGATATAACCAATGGTAATTAAACCCATCAAAATTAGACAAATAGTAAAGAGACGCGATCGCTCTTCCATAGGATGCACTTCGGAAAAGCCGACGGTAGACAAGGTAATAATGGTCATGTAGGCAGCTTCTATTAAAGACCATTCTTCGATCAACCAATACCAGAGAGTACCAATCGAAACGACTCCTGCCAGTACTACCGCGCCACCAAGTAATTCTTTACGCAAACGCCTGTATTTTTGCTCGAATGGAGAGCCACGCATTAATTTAATAATTAAAACTCAAACAAATTCTTTTATTTTTTAATAAAAATTCAAAAGTAAAATTAATCAGAAAACACCCAATGGTAGATTGTCTTTTTAATAAGCATATATCTGGTTTCAATTTGAATTCTAAAGCTAGCTAGCCACAATTGTAATTAAGATTGGATAGACAATAACTTGCATAAGGAGTAATTTGTGAGTCAATCTACTTTGCTAGATAATTCTTCTGCGATCTCTTCGTCCATGAATACCAGTTCTTTCGACCAAGATGCTTTCAACTCAAAGGTAATGAATACCTACGATCGTTTTCCCATCGCGATCGCTAGGGGTGAAGGTTGTCGTTTGTGGGATACGGAGGGAAAAGAATATCTCGATTTTGTGGCGGGAATTGCTACCTGTACTCTCGGACACGCTCATCCCGCTTTGGTCGAAACTGTAACCCAACAAATTAAAAAAGTGCATCACGTTTCTAATTTTTACTATATCCCCGAACAGGGACGATTAGCTCAATGGTTAGTAGAACATTCTTGTGCGGATAAAGTCTTCTTCTGTAATTCTGGAGCAGAAGCCAACGAAGCGGCAATTAAACTGGTACGCAAATATGCCCATACTGTCTTAGATTTTCTCGAACAACCAGTCATCCTAACCGCTAAAGCCAGTTTTCACGGGCGCACTTTAGCTACGATTACGGCTACGGGACAGCCCAAGTATCAAAAAGACTTTGAACCTTTGGTAGAAGGATTTGCCTACGTACCCTATAACGATATTACAGCAGTAGAAAATGCGATCGCCGATATAGATGAGGGTAATCGTCGGGTAGCTGCTATCATGATCGAACCTCTACAGGGAGAAGGAGGAGTTCGTCCTGGGGATTTAGAGTATTTTCTGCGTCTACGCAAAATCTGCGATGAAAATAATATTCTACTGGTCTTCGATGAAGTGCAGGTAGGAGTGGGACGTAGTGGCAAACTTTGGGGTTATGAAAATCTGGGTGTAGAACCAGATATTTTTACCAGTGCGAAAGGATTGGCTGGCGGTATTCCCATCGGCGCGATGCTGTGTAAAGATTTCTGTGCCGTGTTTGAACCTGGCAGCCATGCCAGTACCTTCGGCGGCAATCCTTTTGCTTGTGCCGCTGCTTTAACAGTACTGCAAACCATCGAATCAGAAAATATTTTACAAAATGTTCAAGCGCGGGGAGAACAACTGCGAGTTAAATTGAGGGCGATCGCTCATCAATATCCCTATCTGTTTAAGGAAGTTCGTGGTTGGGGTTTGATTGACGGATTAGAGTTGCAAGCAGATATCGAGTTAACTTCAATCGATATAGTGAAAGCAGCGATGAACGAAAGTTTACTTCTTGCTCCAGCAGGTCCTAAGGTACTCCGTTTTGTGCCGCCTTTAATAGTTTCTGAAACTGAAGTAGATGAGGCTGCCCAAAAGCTAGAAAAAGCAATTACTGCAGTCAGTTAAAGATTTGAATATTTTGTTTCGTTTCGGCAGTGACAATTGCAAAAGTGTTACACAAAAGATTTACTCGTGTTCGTTAAGCGGTCAAAATAAGATCGGGATGTGAGGAGTGAACAACTAGGGGAAAGCTTTGGGAGCCGGAACGCGGTCAGACTCCCAAAGCATTTCTCGTGGGGAGGTTAAATATATGAAATTGAATTTAATACTGCTAGTGGTGTTAATCGCGATTTTGTCTCTTTGATTTGTCTGCAAACCGCTATAATTTTTTGGTTAAAGTTGATGCAGAGATTTCATTTTTCACCGCGTTACCTTGTCCTCGTGTCTTTCTCTGCCTTGCTACGGGTCAATTCCTCCATGAGAAACTAATTTTGTCTCTTCTTCAAAAATAGTTAAATTTTCGGGTTGACACTGTTTAATTTCGACCGTAATTCCCCGAGCCTTTTCTTCTAACAAATCTTCTAAATAACCGACTTGAGACAATCGAGCTTCTTTGGCACTCTCAAAAGGACCAAAGTAGTAAATACATCTGGGTATATTCGTCTGAATTTCTACCCACCAAGTAAGTCCTTGTCGATTGAGATTTAAAACGGGTAGAGTGAAGAAAAAGGTGCTGCCTACTCCCATCGTACTCTCTGCCCAGAGACGACCACCTTGCTGTTGAACGATCTGACGGCAAAGGGCTAAACCCAACCCCAGACCTCCTTTTGGACGAGAGTCGGAACGATCCACCTGTTGAAAGCAATCAAAAACTGCTTCTAATTGGTCTGCGGGAATGCCCATCCCCCTATCTTTGACTTGAAACAAGACAAATTCTGCCTGTTGGTTATCCTTTTCTTCTTTAAACAGCGAAGCAGACAAGCAGACGCGACAACCTGGGGACGAAAATTTAATGGCATTGCTGAGTAAATGAACTAGGATTAAGATAGTATGGTCGGGATCGACCCAAATAGCAAGATGTATTGGCTCGATCGAAAGTATGACTCCGGCTTGCTCTGCCTTCAACTGAACCATTTTAGCTGCTTGTTTCATTAATTCAGCAGCATTGCAACTTTGCCTAAGCAGTTTGAGTTGTCCTGACTCCATACGCTTGAAAGTCAGAAGTTCTCTCACCAGACGTACTAAGTGGTCTGTATTCTTGACGGCGACCTTCAACAAATATTGACCTTCTTCTGAGAGAGAACCCAACCTTTCTGTCGCCAAGAGATGGAGCGGTCCTTGAATTAAAGTCAGGGGAGTGAGGAGTTCATGACTTAGTAAAGAAATTAATTCATCGTTTTGGCGGGCAAGTTCATCTAAGCCAAGCTTTAGTTCTTCTCGGATCGAAGATAGTTGCTCTATAACTTCTGACAATTGCTCCGATTGTGCTGGTGATTGACTGACTAATTGCCAAACTACTTCTAAACTCTGAAAAGCAGTTTGAAGCCTCTTTTGAGGAGGGAAACTCTTGTTATTCATAATTATATTCTTTCAACTTTTAAAGCTATAAAAGTGAGTAATTGTGTTTTATCTGTTAGTTACCCCACTTCAAATTCAGCTAGACTAAGAATATTAATAACAGTCTCAATTAAAATTTTTTATCTTAAAGAAGTTTAATCAAAAAATTTGAAGTTTTTGTGAGGTGTTAAATTACTGTAAATGTTGGGGCGATCGCTAAGGAATTAAGGCAAACCCCAAAACTCGATTCTTTCTTGCAACCAACCCGACTCGCGCCAACGGGCGATCGCCCTATCGACTTCTTGCCGCAATGATTCATATTGCAATCCCTTTGGCATGACAATAGATAATGGATCGCCCGAAAGTCTTTGTGGTAGAAGTTTATAGTCGGGATATTCTTGTACCCATCCCGCCAGCAAGCTGCGATCGCCAGCAAAAGCGTCGGCTTTTTCTATCTCCAATACATTTAGTGCTTCTTCATAGGATTTGACACCGATTAGTCGAGCATTAGGTAAATTGTGTCTAATAACGGCAATCGTTGCCGAACCTTCTAATACCGCAATTGTTGCTCTAGTTAACTCAGTCGTACTCTGTATTAAAGGATTTTTAGTAACTAAACTCGTACCATCTAAATAATAATAGGGACTAAAATCGACTATTCGTCTGCGAGATGGGGTTGCAGTAACTCGCGCGATCGCTAAGTCTACTCGATCGTCTAATACTACTTTCAATCTGTCCTGATTGCCTACAGGTTGAAAAACTACTGCTTCTCGATCGCCAAATAATTCTTCTGCTAAACGACGGGCAAGATCGATTTCCAATCCGACTAAGTTTCCCTCGTTATCGATAAAACCTAAAGGACGGAAGTTATCCTTAACGGCGACGATTATATGACCTCGACGTTTTATATCTGCTAATTCTGCTGCTAGGAGCGATCTAGGTATCCCTAACGCTAATAATAAAGTACCGACAACTAAACTAAGACGTAGAATTCTCCAATTAATCATGGAAATTAAACATAATTAATAACAAACTCGGTTTCAACAGGAAACCGAGTCAGTTCAAAACAATTTGCTTGCCTAAAACATGGTTAATGCTTTGGCGCAAAGCTTTTATAGAAGAGTATGCCGGACAAATATGTTTGGGCATTCAGAATTAAAAATTCTGTTAACTTGCTTGCTTGGCTACTTCCACCACTTTACCAAAAGCTTGGGGATCGACCATTGCTAGTTGTGCTAGCATTTTGCGATTGAGACCAATATTGGCTTTCTTAAGATTTCCTGTAAGCTGGCTGTAACTCATATCATGCTGACGGGCGGCGGCATTAATGCGGGTAATCCACAGACGACGAAAATCCCGCTTCCGTTTGCGGCGATCGCGATAAGCATTACGCAGGGCTTTCATTACCTGCTGATTGGCTGTGCGGAAAAGTTTGGAATGACTGCCGCGAAAACCTTTAGCTAATTTGAGAACTTTTTTCCGACGTTTACGAGCAACGTTACCTCGTTTTATTCTGGTCATGGCTACTATTTATGTAATCTATTTCTATATTGTTTACAACTAGGTGAAATAATCTTGATGTCTAAAGATTTAACAAACCTTACATATAAGGCAGCATCAAGCGTACGTTTTTTTCATCCTCTTCGCTGACTAGAGCGATATGAGAAAGACGGCGACGGGTGCGTTCAGAACTTTTGTGTTGTAGTAAGTGGTTTTTAAATGCTTTGCGACGAAAAATTTTTTTACCGCTACCAGTAGGGCGAAAACGTTTGGCAGCAGATTTGCGAGTTTTAAGCTTGGGCATCAGTAATCTTTAATTCGACACAATTTACCATTATAACTTTATCTGGCGATAAAAGTTAAGAGTTAGTTTCTGATTTTTTACATGGCAAGCAAAACTGTCAAAAAAACCACAGATAAGAATTAAAAGTAAAAATTAAAAGTATTTTATTCATTGGGCTTTAATGCAGAGGCGATCGCCTTTTGACTTGCTGTTTGATAGACTTGCGCAAGAAATTGCTCGAAAGCATCGGCATCCGTAGCAGTTAGAGGAATTTTACCTAATAAATCGAGAACGTTTTTGCTATCTATCGGAGGAGTAATAACAACTAGAGAAGATTCTAATGGTTCGTTGTAGTGCCAAAAATCTTTGATGTCCGAGGGACTACGCCGTGAGGTGACCGAGCCTGCTTGGACTTCGTCAATAAGTGCAGGGTACTTATTAATTAAGGTTCGCTCTTCTGTTATACTAGTCTCTTTTTCTGCCGCAGAAGATTTAGTTGTGGCTGGCTCGAAGTTGGTAGTAAATTCATCAGAATCCCGATGAATCTCTCGACTTCTGAGTTGACGCAAACCATCTAAAATTTGAGTTTTAGTACGTCCCCGTAGTTGAAATAAGACAAAGGGATCTTCGCTAAAGCGATCGCCAAGCTGATAATAAACTGCAGCTATGTGTTTGCAGGGATTTGCTTTATCGGGACAACTACAACGGGAACGAATATCTGCCAAAGAAAAAGGAAACAGACTCAAGCCATTAGTAGTAAAAACTTCTTCAATATTGGCTGGCATTTCTCCGGCTAATAATTGCGCCGAAAAAATCGCTTTCTCAGACATGGTTGCAATAATATAATTCCAGTCTTCATCGGTAAAAGGCTCGATAGACAAAGATACTTGATAGGGTTCTGCTTCACTTCCCTGGACTTGAGCCAAAACTTGTGCGCCAGCAAACTCAATATTGAGGACATTGCCTTCTCTAGCATAATTGCGTCCTCTTTCCAAACGCTTTTTAAAACGATAGGAATTGAGCAATTCTAACCAGCGTTCTACCCACCATTCACGACTGGAGATTTGAAAATTATTAGTCATCATGCCATATTTTAAAAAAACTTCTTCACTAAACAACAAAAACCAGGCAACAGAGGACTCGTCAATTCATCTTGATTGTATAAAGTAGCTGCCAATTTTAAGACAGCTTGCTCGCGTCGATAAACTTCTACTGTTTGCTCTTGCCAATTAACAATCCAATATTCTTGGACTCCTTGTACTGAGTATAGTTTGAGTTTGGCTTCTCGATCTCTTTGCTTGTTTTTTTCTCCAGGAGAAAGTACTTCAACTACTAATTCAGGCGCACCTGTCAGGTGTCCTGCTTCATCTAAAATCCTTTCTATTCGCTGCTTGTTTACCCAAACTACATCAGGAATCACATTATCAGTTTCAGAAAAAATAATTCCTGGCGTAATTGCAGTGATACCCAAACCACTTTCATCAGACCAAAGTTTTAGTATAGCTCCGATGTTGACGCAGACTGCTTGATGTCGCCAATGAGGTGCTCTTGTCACAAATAATTCTCCATCAATAATCTCATAGCGATTAGCGCGATCGCCTGCAAACAATTCAAGATCGGTTGTCGTCCAACGCACGGAACTTGCTGAGGTACTTGGCATCTGAGCTTACCCTAATCTTTGTCTGCCTTTATTTTAGTTCTGTTTGAGATTGCGGACTCTATAGAAAGTTTCTAGACTATGGCGATCGCCTACAAAACGCCAGTGCCAGGGTTCGTAGCTAATTCCTTGAGAATTATCTCGGGGAAAAGATAGTTCAAAGCTATAGCGCGCCGCATTTTGTTCCAACCAGCGAAAAGCAGCGGTATTTTCAAAATCAGGACTGAGGTTAGTAGCGGGTACATTCCCATCACCAACATCGATAGCGTAACCCGTGTGATGCTCGCTATAACCAGGAGGTGCGCTCACTTCCGCCCTTTTGGACGTATCTTGTGCTCTTTGTTCTTTAACGCGGAAAAATAAGTAATCTTGCTCAGAAATTGAGCGAAAACCGGATATAGGAGTCAAAATAATTCCTTCTGCTGCTGCGGCTGCTTGCATTTGTTGAAATTTTTCTGCTGCTGCTCGACGCAATTTAATATTTCCATCGGCAGTAATCGCTACTAATTCCGATGCGGGGACTTCTTTATAGGGTAAATGCCCTAAAAGACGATCTACTTCCTCGGTTTTTTTTACTTGTTGCGGAGGAGCTGCCGTAGGAGATGGAGATTTGTCTGGAATAGCAGTTGCCGATGGCTCGGAATTAGATGGTGTATTATTCTCGGGTTTAGCGACTGTTTGGTTAGAGATAGATTCATTGTTATTTGGAGCTGTTGGACGCAAGAGAAAGGCACTGGTAACAAGAGCAAGTGCCCCCAAGCTCACTCCCCCCACGATCGATCCAAAGGGTAGCCGCGACGCTGGCTTATAAGTTGCTTTCTCTCTTACTGCTTCTGGTATATCATCCATGATCTCTCGATTTTTGGATTTTAGATTAACTTCTCACTGGTGACTGGTGACTGTTCACTGTTTACGAGCGACTCCATCCTTTTCTGCTGCTAGTTGAACGGCAGTAGCTACGGCAGTAGCCACTCTGGTATCAAAAACCGAGGGAATAATATGCTCTCGATCCAAATCCTCCGGACTAATTAGAGAAGCGATCGCCTTAGCGGCTTCCAGATACATATTAGTCGTAATTTCCCGGGCACGACAATTTAGGGCACCGCGAAAAACTCCCGGAAATGCCAGCACGTTGTTAATTTGGTTTGGATAGTCACTGCGTCCCGTTGCCATTACCGCCACGTCCTCATAAACTAACTCTGGTTGAATTTCTGGAATAGGATTTGCCATGGCAAAGACAATCGGATCTTTTGCCATTCTTTTTATCATCTCTGGCGTGACTACTCCAGGAACGCTCACTCCCAAGAAAACATCGGCTTCTTTTAAAGCATCTGCTAGAGTACCGCTAGCGGCTACCGCAAATTTTAATTTTTGGGCATTGAGATCGCTGCGTTGAGTACAAAGAATACCTTTGGAATCGCACAGTACAATTTTAGTCGCCCCTGCTTGGCGTAACAATTGAGCGATCGCTACTCCCGCAGCCCCCGCCCCGTTAATGATTATTTGCACGGTATCTAGAGATTTACACACCAGTTGGAGAGCATTATATAATGCACTTAAAACAACGATCGCCGTCCCGTGTTGGTCGTCGTGGAAGACGGGAATATCCAACTCTTTACGCAGTCTTTGCTCGATCTCAAAACAACGGGGTGCAGAAATATCTTCTAAGTTAATCCCACCGAAAACGGGAGCGATATTCTTAACTGTTTCGATAATCTTGTCTGTATCCTGAGTGTCGAGACAAACGGGAAAAGCATCGATACCAGCGAACTCTTTAAATAGTAAAGCTTTTCCCTCCATCACTGGTAAAGCTGCTTCTGGTCCGAGGTTACCCAATCCCAATACTGCACTGCCATCGGTAACTACTGCCACCGTATTGCCTTTAATGGTTAGGGAAAAAACTCGTTCCTTCTCAGCTGCGATCGCCTGACAAATCCTTCCTACTCCAGGAGTATAAGCCATAGCCAGATCCGATTGGGATTTGAGGGGCAGTTTACTTTCGATACGAATTTTTCCCCCTCGATGCATGGCAAAAGTACGGTCGGAAAAATTGAGTACCTTAACATTGGGTAAACTTTTAACTGCACTGACAATTCGCTCGGCGTGTTCGGTACTCGAAGCATCTACCGTTAGTTCTCGCTGAGAATACTTTAAATTTCGTTGCAGTAGGGAAATATCTCCCAGGCTACCTCCTACTGAAGCGATCGTACTCATCACAGAAGCTAAAGCTCCGGGACGATTAGGAATTTCAATCTCAATTTTTAAGCTAAAACTAGAAGTAGGATTTAAATTGACCATCTTGACATTGATAACAGTTGATTGGTACTTAGTATCGATTGTTAGGTAGCTTTTAGCTGTTTGACTAAACGGGCAAGTTCTGGCAATACTAGCTGGGTTAGACCTAATTTAACTGTATTAGAAGAATCAGGGGGACAAAAAAAATTAACTTTTGCTAATAAACTCCTGCTACTGTCCTGGTGGCGATCGCTCTCGAGCCTATTTCCCGATCGCTTAAAAACCTAAGTAACTCTTCAAAGCTAGGTAATGTCTTCTCTAGCAAGCTAGCGATCGCTTATCTGTGAGCAAATAGGCAATTCCTAAACCATTACTTTTTTCAACTCGTGAATTCATGTTGCTAACTCTATAGATTTCTAAATAAATTTTCCGGGAAACTAGGGACCGATCTTTAATCGTTCATATTTTCATTTATTAACTCCTACTGCTTCAATAGCTGCCTCCAGAGCGATCGCTATGTGGGTCCAATGAGTACCTCCCTGGCAAAAGACAATATAGGGTTCTCGCAAAGGACCATCGGCAGAAAATTCTGAAGTACTACCATCAATAAATGTCCCGCCAGCCATTACTAGTTGGCTTTCATACCCGGGCATATCTGCAGGAACTGGGTCTAAGTAGGAATCAATCGCAGAATGCTGTTGAATTGCTCGACAAAAAGAAATAAGTTTATCCGGCGAACCCAACTCGATTGCCTGAATTACGTCGCGACGGGGTACTAAAGGTAAGGGATTGACTCGATAACCCAGCTTGTCGAACACATAAGCAATCAAATGACTTCCCTTAACTGCTTCTCCTACCATTTGGGGAGCGAGAAAAAATCCTTGGAATAACAACCGATTTTGGTCTAAAGTTGCGCCGCCACTACTGCCAATACCCGGTGCAGTCAAACGACAGGCTGCCGCTTCTACTAACTCAGCTTTTCCCGCCACGTAACCACCAGTGGCAACAATCGTTCCCCCAGGATTTTTAATCAGCGAACCTGCTATTAAATCTGCACCGATTGCTGTTGGTTCTCGATCTTCAATAAACTCGCCGTAACAGTTATCCACAAAACAAACAGTATGGGGATTTTGCTGCTTGACAATAGAGACAATCTTTTCGATCTCGGCGATGGATAAACTCTGTCGCCAGGAATAACCACAAGAACGCTGAATGAGAACTAGACGCGTATTGTCTCTAACTGCAGTACTAAGTGCCGACCAATTAATAGTTCCTTCTTTAGTTAGAGATAACTGGCGATAGAGAATGTTAAACTCAGCTAGTGAACATTGCGAATTTCCTCTAATACCGATTACTTCTTCGAGAGTATCGTAGGGCGATCCTGCCACGGCTAGCATTTCGTCTCCCGGACGAAGTACGCCAAAGAGTGCACAGGCGATCGCATGAGTACCGGAAACAAATTGTATCCTTACTGCGGCTGCTTCTGCACCCATCACTTGGGCAAAAACGCGATCTAAAGCTTCTCTTCCCAGGTCATCGTGTCCATAACCGCTAACACTAGCAAAATGGCGGACACCAACACGATGATAATTAAAGGCTTGTAACACTTTTCTTACATTTTGCTTGACCTGGGTGTCAATTCCAGAAAAAATCGGTAATAGCTCTTTTTCTGCTTTTTGTAGCAGATTATTGCTGTTCATTAGTCAATGGAGATGCCAATTTGTTTGCCAATCATCTATCGAAAAGCATTTTTTGGCTGGATGTCAAGCAGCTTTGCTGCAAGGAAGAAGGAAGAAGGAAACGCGGGAACACGGAAGGTGACGCGGCGAGATGGGAAATTTGGGAAATAGGGGAAAGTTTTCCCCAATTCCCCAAACCCCCAGTGGCGAAGCCTCTTCTCCGCGTCTTTAACAACCCCATCTTCCCTCAAACCTCTTCCCTGCTGGAGGCGCTCCGCTCTTCCTTCTAAGGCATAAGCCTTGGTCAATCTTTTTTAGTTGGTAACCGATCGCAGGCAAATTCCATGGGCACAAATTCCTTTAAAGACAAAGGAAAAGATATAAAAAACAGAATTTTTCAGTTTTACTGTTTACTTTTCCTTATCAATCTATGTCTTTGACATAGCACCAAAATTTTGAATAAAGTTGAGATTTAGGTTACTAAATGACTGTTGTTACATCAAATAAACTTCCTCTAGATTGGAACGTTATTATTTACATGGCTACCATTCACTTGGTAGCATTATTAGCCCTTTTTCCTAGCAACTTCAGTTGGGGAGCATTGGGCGTTGCTTTTATCCTCTACTGGATTACCGGTGGTTTCGGTATTACTTTAGGTTTTCATCGTCTAGTTACCCACCGTAGTTTTGAAACTCCTAAATGGCTAGAATATTGCTTGATTTTGTGCGGTACCCTTGCCTGTCAGGGAGGACCGATTGATTGGATTGGCTTGCATCGAATCCATCATAAATATTCAGATGCTGGTGGCGATCCTCATGATTCTAATCGTGGTTTTTGGTGGACTCATATGGGATGGATGATATATCAAAATCCTGCCAATAAAGATATTCCCCGTTACACACACGATATTGCCGATGACCCCTTTTATCGATTTTGCCAAAATTTTTTCATTCCTATCCAAATCGTCTTAGGCTTGTTTTTATACTTCTTGGGGGGTTGGTCTTTTGTAATTTGGGGCATTTTTGTCCGCTTGGTAGTAGTATTTCACTGCACTTGGTTTGTCAATAGTGCTACTCACAAATTTGGCTATAAGAGCCATGAATCTAACGATAACTCCAAAAACTGTTGGTGGGTAGCTTTACTGACTTTTGGCGAAGGCTGGCATAACAATCACCATGCCTATCAATATTCTGCTCGTCACGGTTTGCAATGGTGGGAAATAGATACCACTTGGATTAGTATTAGGCTACTTCAATTCCTTGGTTTGGCCAAGAATATTAAATTGCCACCTAAAGAACTAAAATCAGTCAAAGCCTAAACAGAGCTAAGTGGTAAGAGATATTAGGTAGTAGATATTAAGTAGTTAATTTTTAAATACTGAATATCTGTTACCTACTTTTTTTAGTTTAAAGTTTTAGGCAAGATTCTTTAAACTCCGAACTTTATACAAGTGAAAACTGCTTTAATATCGGTTGCAACTTGTTGACAGTCGAGCGTTAAATCAAAGATTTTAAGGCACGATTCCTGCTTCACAACCTCTTAACTAGACACAGCCCTAAAACTATGCCCCCGCCAGACTGATTCCACAAGCATTCTATGTTAGAGTCCAAGATCTGCCCTACCGCCGACTTTTTGCAATTAATGTTAACCAATTAATATGCTCCCCCAGACTCGCAATAAACTTTTACGCTCCCAGCGAGCGATCTGAGACTTCTGGTTACAACCCATGTTTATTTCGTTTTCTAGGTTCGCTTGTTCGTGAGGCTCGGGATCCTTACTACCGAACAAGAGTATGATACATCGCTTGAAACCACTGGTATATAAAGATTATGTGTCGAAAATGTAAATTACATCATCCTGACCGCGATTCATCTCCCGCTAACCGCAAGCGGTTTAACGGAAGTCCTCTCGCGGAGACTAGATAGATTTATCAGTTTTGAGGGAAAACTATTCTAAAGACTTCCCAAGCAAGTTAATTCCTAACTAGGAGCAACTACTTGCTGAAGAAGGATGACCGAGACTTCCATTTTGAAAAAAGAGTGAAGTCGCTTGATATAGTAATTCCCTTAAAACTTTTATGTTTTCTATTTATATACTTACCTATAACGAACAAATCGATATAGCTGATTGCATTGAATCTGCTTTACTATCAGATGATGTTATCATAGTCGATTCCTTTAGTACAGATCGTACTATCGAAATTGCCTCCCGTTATCCCGTCCGTATTGTCCAACACGAGTTTGAAAGTCATGGTAAACAACGGACTTGGATGTTAGAAGCCATCGAGACTAAACACGAATGGGTATACATTCTTGAAGCGGACGAACGGATGACTCCAGAACTATTTGCTGAATGTATTGCAGCAACTAAAAGTCAAGCAGCGATCGCCTACTATGTAGCAGAGAGGGTAATGTTTATGAATAAATGGATTCGCTACAGTACCCAGTACCCTCGCTATCAACTGCGTCTATTTCAAAAAGGAAAAGTCTGGTTTACTGACTACGGTCATACCGAACGAGAGGTATGTGATGGACTGACTGGTTTTCTAAGAGAAACATATCCCCACTACACTTCTGGGAAAGGTTTAAGTCGCTGGATTGACAAGCATAACCGTTATTCTAGCGACGAAGCGAGAGAAACAATTTGTCAACTAGCTGAAGGAAAGGTTATTTGGCACGATTTATTTTGGGGTAAGTCGGAAGTAGAAAAAAGACGCGCCCTCAAAGATTTATCTCTCCGTCTACCTTGTCGACCAATAGTACGCTGGATTTATATGTACTTTTTACTGCGGGGATTTCTGGATGGTAAGGCAGGTTTTGTCTGGTGTACTCTACAAGCTTTTTATGAATATTTAATTTTGCTAAAAATAGAGGAAATAAAACAACAACAATTACAAACAGCTACATTCAAAGCAAAATCTCTGTAAATACTCGCTTGTAGACTGCTGAAGATACGAAGCTATTTATTATTAAAAGAGCATGTGGACAGATTACTGGTAAAATAGATTGTTGCGATCGCCAAAACTTATTTTGCTGGTAGCATAATTCTTCCCAAACTTGGCAATATGCGAGAGCAAGTCGACAGTGAAATTCAAGCAAGAGCAGAAAAAGTATGCCAAGCAATATCGGCATAGTTTTCGTCAAAAATCTTATCAATAAACAAATTACCAGGCAAAAGACAGTAATCTGACAAAAATGACACTAATTTGTTTTGCCAAAACGACCTTAATTTGATAATCAACAAAACATTTTAAGCGGGTGGGGGGAATCGAACCCCCATCATTAGCTTGGAAGGCTAAGGTTTTACCACTAAACTACACCCGCAGCAAAACTTTATTTCTGTCGCGTAGATAATGTTAACACAAGTTGAGCCGTTCTCGTCAAGCCTCTAATTGTGATGAATTTCTAATTGATTCTTAATTGAAATGTGAGAGGTTTGCTCATTCCTTGCGAGCGGCTTTTGCTGCGCCTTTGGCAATTTTGCCAAATTAACTTAGTTCTAGCAATGAGCTACGGCAACCAATACCAATATTTGGATAATTATAAATTATTCTGTTTGCTCTATGGCAATCCTATTAGGTCTTGTATCCGGCTGAACATTGAGTTGTGAATTTATCTTTGAGAAATAGAATAAACAAGAAACTATCTCGGTGAAATTCTTTAAGAGTATTTACGGTATTTGACAATGTTAATATTTGAAACTTTAAAGATAGTGTTATATTGTCGTTATCTAAATGATTGATTATGATGTTATTATTTGTCAAAGCTTTTTTAAGCTAAGTAAAAATGCCTGGAAACTCCCTAAAAAAAAGTCATAATTGTCAATTCAATAAAATATTTTTTTCGCTCGAGTTAGCTATAGCGGTTTTTAATTAGATAAGATATAGAGCTCAAAGAATAATTCGCGCGTTCGAGCATTAAAAACTATTCTCTTTTTTGAACACATTTGCTGTCCTCTTCACTCTGTTCGGGGCTTCGGCTTAGTACAGTGCATGCTCTATACGGACGTAGCATGCTACGTCTACCAAGAATTGCTAGAGATAATGTCACTAAGATCGCTTGGGCTAATATATCGATGCAACAAGATTAACAACAAACGGAATTCTTCAGTTACTTTTGGAAATTTCTTAATCAATCCAAAAACCAATTTTGCTGCAATTATTCTATTGGGGAAAACATATCTGATGTCTCAGCAAAATCCTCTACCAAAACCAAACCGACACGCTCGTAAACATAATGATAGAAATAATTTATATTTACCGGGAGGTAATCTACCACTAATAGGAGGAGAAGCTCACATTGGGACTACTTGGCGCGATATTAAATGGACTCGCAAAAAGCTTTTCTTAATTATATCTTTATTAAGCTTGCCCTATTTAATGATAATAATCGCAACCTATTTAGCGGGACTGACGATGGGCACGTTTTTCCTCATCGGACTTGCCTTATTAGTTGGCATTTTGTTTCTCATTGTTCGTTGGGTCGAACATGCCGATCTCTAAGCTACGTCGTGCAATTACCAATAAACCGCACAGTCGATGAATATTACAAATACTACTAAGCTTATTGAAGCTTACCTCAAACAAGGGACTGCTCACGCAAAACAAAATGAATGGGAACGAGCTATCTCTTGTTATCAAAAAATTACAGAAATCGATCCCACAAATGCCATTGCTTGTCATCATTGGGCAGATGCTCTTCTCAATTTAGAACGTTGGGAAGAAGCGATCGCTACTTATCACCGTGCTATTACCATTAATCCCAATTTTGATTGGTCTTATTACAACCTCGCCGATGTCTTAGTTCGCCTCGAGCGATGGGAAGAAGCAGTCCATGCCTACCAGAAAGCTTTTGATCTCAATCCTAGCTTGCCCTCTATTTATCAAAAGCTGGGCAATGCTTTTCTCCAGCGATCGCTCGCCAATCGCAAGGAAATGTTTGTTCTTCATCATCAGGTATTGCGGGATAACCCTCACGATATAGAGCGTTATCATCAAGCTATCGAACTGCAACCACGAGATGCAAAGCTTTATTTGGGATTGGGCAATGCTTTAGTAGCTAATCATAAACTAGATGAAGCGATCGTAGCCTATCAAATGGCATTGCAACTGCAACCAGATTATGCTGAAGCTCAATTTCAGTTAGACAAAATTCTCAAATTTCAGCTGGAGGAGACTCTGACCGAGGGTTCTCCTGAGTCTAATAGACAAGAAAATATCCAGTCTAACATAGAACTTACCAAAGAAGATGAAATTAGTCAAGCAGTCCAAGGTACTCCGCCCTTCAAAAGAGGGAGCGTGCAAGGGAAAGGGGCAATTGCGCGACGCACCTCTGTTCCCGTAGGGTCCATAATGCCGCTCGCAGGTGGCGGCAGAGATTCCTTCGCTCCGAGGGGTTCCCTCACTTTGTTCGGGAGCGGGAGCTCATTCGAGCACGCAACTCCAGACCCTCGTGGCTTATCCAATTCGTTCCACAGCCCCTCTAGAGCCGACTTGAACTTTGTCAAACTGAAGCAAGCCAAAAACATTTTAGACAATTTAAATCAAATTGCTTTAGATAATTTTCTCCTAACTAATACTCAAATTCACTTGCCTCAAGTAGAACAGCCTCAAGTTAGTATTATTTTAATTCTTTATAATCGAGCCGAACTAACTTTAAGTTGTTTATATTCAATTTTACGAAATAATTTCAAGTCAATCGAAGTAATTCTTGTTGATAATTGCTCGAGCGATCGCACTAGAAAATTGCTAGAGCGTATTCAAGGAGCAAAAATTATCTTAAATGAAGAAAATAAACATTTTCTTTTGGCTTGCAATCAAGCCAGCCAGGTAGCCACTGGGAATTATTTATTATTTTTAAATAACGATACTCAAATTTTAGGCGATAGCATTAAGATCGCCCTGGAAACGATAAGATCTTCGCCGGATATAGGAGCGGTTGGCGGCAAAATTATTCTCCCTGATGGCACGCTTCAAGAAGCAGGAAGTATTATTTGGTGCGATGGTTCTTGCTTGGGTTATGGACGAGGGGACGATCCTAAAGAT
Source organism: Pleurocapsales cyanobacterium LEGE 06147 (assembly GCA_015207585.1). Taxonomy (GTDB): domain Bacteria; phylum Cyanobacteriota; class Cyanobacteriia; order Cyanobacteriales; family Xenococcaceae; genus LEGE-06147. Next base: position 32,671 of record JADEWQ010000001.1, read on the forward strand.
CCTAAATATATGTTTAGAAGGGAAGTAGATTATTGTTCGGGTGCTTTTTTACTTACTAGCCGCGAATTATTTTTAAAATTTGGTGGTTTCGAGCGAGCTTATCAGCCAGCTTACTACGAAGAAACAGACTATTGTGTCAAGCTACATAAAGCAGGAAAGAAGATTATTTATGAACCTAATGTAACTATTTTGCACTACGAATTTGCCAGTTCTAGTTGCAGCGATCGCGCTATCGAATTACAAAAAAGAAATCAGCAAATTTTTGTCGAGCGACACCGAGATTGGTTGCAGTTCCAATATTCACCAGATTTAAGCAAAATTCTTTTTGCCAGCAATCGCAATACCTGTCGCCGCATCTTGTTTATTGATGACCGCATTCCTCATCCCTATTTAGGTTCGGGTTATACCCGCAGTCACGGCATCTTAGCTAGAATGGTTCGTTTGGGTTATTGTGTTACCTTCTATCCGACCGATCTTAGTTATTTAGAAGATTGGAATGATATTTATGCGGATATCGATCGCGAAGTAGAGATAGTTACTGACAGTGGTTTAGAAGGATTAGAAAAATTTTTACTTACCAAAAAAAGTTATTACGATATTGTTTTTGTCAGCAGACCCCATAATATGAATCATCTCAATTATCTTTCTGCTCGGAACAAGAATTTGTTAAGGGGAATGAAAGTTATCTACGATGCTGAAGCCTTATATACTTTACGTCAATTTGAACAAAGACGGTTAAAAGGAGAAACAATTTCCACCGAAGAACAAAAAAAATTAATTGCAGAAGAATTGGACTTGGCTCGCCAAAGCGATTGCATTATTGCTGTTTCTGCGCTAGAAAAACAAAGATTTATCGAGTGCGGATATAACAATGTTATTGTCTTGGGTCATGCTCTTAACCCTATTCCTACACCTAACAGTTTTTACCAACGCCAACACATCTTGTTTGTCGGTTCTATCTATGAATTAGAATCGCCTAATGCCGACTCTATTTTATGGTTTAGCAAAGAAATTTTTTCCCTTATCCAAGCCGAACTGGGACAAGAAGTTAACTTGCTTATAGCTGGTAATAATACAGTCGAGGAGATTAAACGACAAATAGAACAATTCAATAACGATTCGATCAAAATGTTAGGCAAAGTAGACGATCTCAAGGATTTATATAATCAAGCTCGTCTGTTTATTGCACCCACACGCTTTGCAGCGGGTATTCCGCATAAAGTTCATGAAGCAGCAGCCTATGGTTTACCTGTAGTTACCACCTCTCTTATTGCTGCTCAATTAGAATGGGAGGACGAAATTGACTTATTAGTTGCAGACAGTAGTAAAGCATTTGCTCAACAATGCGTCAAACTTTATCAAAATAATCAACTCTGGGAACGTCTAAGACTAAATTCCCTCAAAAAAATAGAAAGTCAATGTTCCCCCGAGTATTTTACAAAAACTCTAAAGCAAATATTAAAGTATTGACTAATGAAGGAGTTTAACTTAAAGAAAAATTATTCTCGTTACTGATTCTCGAGATATTTTTTGTTCTTGCAATAAAGTTTTATCTGAAGCTTTACAAGAGTTCGGTTACACTACAAATTCAGTCCAAAGTACTTCTCTCCAAATCTTTCCCACTGTCGAGCAGCGGGTTTCCATTATGCCAAATGCCAATAGTGACTGCGGAAACTTCGAGAAGATAAAGGATACTTGAAAAGTGAGACAATGCTTTCTGTACCCGAAAGGGACGGAATTATTTACAGTCGTTTTTAGGTGGCGACTTTGACACCCGTTAACGATCTACCGCATCAATACTTTCATCTCTAAAAAAAAGTAAGTATAATAGCGATCCTTAAATTAAGGAAGTGGACAGTGAAAGTAGAAGCAATTTTTCAAGATCTTCAGGAAACGCATTTTTTGGACAAGCTGATTTGTGAAGAGAAAATTATGTTTATTGGAGAAAACCCAACTATTAGTTATCTGAAAAAATTTTTTTCTGTACACAAACAACTTGATGAAAACTACTACTATAACTGGCAGCCAATAAAGCAACAAGAGCTGATTTTTAATCCAGAAAAATTAATTAATTATCGTGCTATTGTGGTAGCATCCGTTAACAATGAACATGCTATTTTTGATGAGATTAACGATTGGGTTGATGCCTCAAAAATTGATATTTCTGTACTGAAGTTATTTACCAATATTTTTATTAACTTCATGTCTGGCCAAAAATTACTACAAGTAACTGAATGTAGGCCTTCATCACCTCGATTATCCTACGCAATTATTACTACTCCTCGTTCTGGCTCGACTTTTCTTTGTAGTATCTTACAATCTATCCGGATTGCCGGTTATCCCACCGAACATCTCAGGCAAGCAAGTGCAATTTTAGCAAACAACTGTCAGTTTGACTATATAAAATTATTGCACGCCCTCATGGCTTACAAGACAACTCCCAATGGAGTCTTTGGCACCAAGTTTATTTCGCATTTTTTAGAAGTTTTTCAGAAAGCTGAATTTGATTTTGGAGAAATTTTTCAATCTATCTCTAAATATATTTATTTAGTAAGACAAGATAAAGTAGCTCAAGCAGTCTCGATTGTTCTGGCACAAAAAACTAACGTCTGGCACATCTCTACCCAAGAAAAACAACAAAACTACGAAACTCAACTGGAACAGATCGAAATTGAAGAATTTTTACTTAAAGAAGTACACAAACAATACCGTTTTATTCAACAACAGGAAGAATATTTAATAAAATTATTTGAAACTTATCATATATCTCCTCTCATAGTCGAATACGAGCAACTAGTCGAGCATACAGAAGAGCAAACTAATCTTATTTTAGATTATCTTCAGATACCTCCCTTAGAAACAAAAACTACTAATTTAAAATCTCATTTGCGCAAAATGCGCTCTGATTTATCAGAACAAATTATCAAAGAGTATAAAGATAAATTCGCTCATTAGCTTTAAAAAAACTAATTAATCTAGCAGTTAAAACTGCGGAATATATGCATTTCATTTATTATAGGACTTACGCAGTTTGCCGTAAACTAAAGTTCCGGCTCAAAGCTCAAACCCATTGAAATGGGTTAGCTTAACGAAGTCCAAGCAGGCTCCGCCGTCTCACGGCGGAGTACCTTGGACTAATATTTTGAGCCAGTTTTAACTGACCGCGGAAGGCGGTGGCGTGCCGTCTCCGGAGGGGCTGTGTCCAGTCGACCTGGAACAACGCGCCCCGTCAGTCACCAGTTTTTCTTTCACTGATGACTGGTGACTGTTGTAAGCCCCGTTCGTCTCACGAGGGGCTGTCTCTTGAATTCAGTTCAAGAGTGCGGAATGCACCGGGCAGCGGACAGCCGGAACTCGGTTCCGGCTTCCGCCCGGTTTATAAGCCCCGTGGCGGAGTACCTGCCACTTTAGCTTTGAGATGAGGAAATTGATTTCCTGGTGGCTATGCGTAAGTCCTATATTATTAATGTTGTGCGCACTGTGCAGCATCTCGTTTTTGGCGAGACTGCGAAAAGAAAAAAGTGGTCTTAATGAAGATTTGGTGTCTATGAGTGTAAACCCTGCCCTCGCTTTCGGCGCGAGGTATGAGCGAACCTCTCTCCCGCTTCAATTCTTCGATTAGAATCGGAGGATTCCCGCGAGGTTCGCTAAACTGTAGCTAATTCTGCTTCGGGACGCTTGCTATTACGAATACCCTCAATTACCGTAGCATAATCGGGAGCTTTGAATACTGCCGAGCCAGCAACGATCGCGTTAGCACCAGCTTCTAAAACTTTCCAAGTATTATCGGGTTTAAGTCCGCCATCTACTTCAATCCAAGGATCGAGTCCCCGTTCATCACACATCTGACGCAGTTTGCGAATTTTGGGCACGACTTCGGGAATAAAGCTTTGACCGCCAAAACCAGGATTGACGCTCATAATTAAGACTAGATCGCACAGCGGAAGGACATACTCGATTAGTTCTAAGGGAGTAGAGGGATTGAGGACAACTCCTGCTTGCTTGCCTAATTCGCGAATTTGACTGAGGGTGCGGTGCAGATGGGGTGAAGCGTTATGTTCTGCATGTACCGAGATAATGTCCGCGCCAGCCTTAGCAAAGTCTTCTACATATTTTTCTGGTTCCACAATCATCAGGTGGACATCTAAAGGCTTTTTCGTGACGGGACGAATCGCCTTAACAATTAGAGGACCGATAGTAATGTTCGGAACGAATCTACCATCCATTACATCAACGTGAATCCAATCAGCGCCAGCTTCGTCTACGGCTTTAACTTCTTCTCCCAAGCGACTGAAATCCGCTGATAGGATTGAGGGGGCAACAACTACATGTTTATCGGTCATGATTTATATTCTCTCTCTCTAAGAGTTCCATTTTGTAACAATGTTAACAAAATTCTTAAATTTTTTCTGCTTATTACAGACCTTTATTAAGGTGTAATTCTATCAGTAAATTTATATAGATCGAAACAAATTTTTGCCAATTATTGGTGGTTATTTCTTATACGAAATCAAGAATTGCTCGGGCAGTGATTTGGGGTTGTTCTAAATGAGGGACGTGACCGCAACGGTCGATCCAAACTAATTTACTGTGAGCGATCGCCTTTTTAAAATCTTCGGCAGCCTTGGTTCCTAAAATTTTGTCTTCTTTTCCCCACAGAATTAGAGTTGGTTGCTCGATTTGAGTTAATTTCTTGGCAAAAGAACCATAACCGCCACTTTTCGTAAAAGCAATTAAAGCTTGATTCCAAGCTGCACAATTTAAATGCAAAGCAGCACAAATTTGTGCATCGACGTTAGCCAGATTTTTATCGTAGTATGCTGTCCGACTGATATTTTGCCGAACTTTGGGATTGCGCAAAAATGCTGTTGCTAAATAGTCGAGGGGAGGAAACATCAGCTTACCGATGAAAGGTGGATTGGCTAATCCTGCACTATCGATCAAGACTAATTTATTCACAACATCGGGATAAGTAAGAGTAAAATCTATCGCCGCCGCACCCCCCATCGAGGCACCTACTAAAATTATGGGTTTCCCAATCTTGGTTTTCCAAAAATAGTAAAGATGGGTTTTAATTTCTGCAGCACTATAGGATATTCCTGCCAAACGTTCGGTAAAGCCAAATCCCAATAGATCTACTGCCCAAGTTTCCCTTTCCTTTGCTAGTAGAGGAAGAAGACGGCGAAATTCCAGAACAGAGCTGTCGAAACCATGTAATAGTAAAATAGGCGGAGTGCCACTGCCTTGTCGAACGTAGGTAGTCACGATCTCGGCTTTGCCGAGGCGTTTCACCCTCGCGCGATCGCCCTTGGCGCAGCGAAGCTGACCGCGACTGCAAGGAGCGAACTCCTCACTAAATGGAGTCAAAATTGATTCGACTTCAATCCTTTTCAACAATTCGAGGGAAGTAGATTCGGTCAAATTGTTGGCTTCAGCAGGGATAAAGCTGGGAAACATATGAAAAAAAATCAAAAATCAAAAAAAGTTTATTGACTTCAGTAATAAATAAGTTAACGCAAAATGGCTTTTTCCCATCCTCGAACTGTCTATTTAGCCGACACTGATGCTGCGGGAGTAGTTTACTTTGCTTGCGTGATGAACATGTGTCACGAAGCTTATGAAGAGTCTTTAGCAGCAGCACGAATAAGTTTACAACAATTAATTGCCGACTCGGCGATCGCTATCCCCATAGTTCATGCAGAGGTTAGTTTTTTCCGTCCCCTGTTTTGCGGTGATAAGTTGCTAATTAACTTAGTAGCCGAGCAATTGAGCGACAATGAATTTATAGTTAACTATGACATTGTTTTGGCTTCATCCTCTCAAAAAAAATTAGCCCAAGGCAATACCAAACACGTTTGCATCAATCCTGCTACTAGAACCAGAGTTAAACTACCTCAAACAATAATTGATTGGCTTAAACAATATAGCAGGAGTCAGGAGCTAGTTGAAGATTAGGGGGATAGGGGATTAGGAATTGGAGAGAAATTAATTTCCACTTTAGTTCGAGTGTTGGAAGTTTTGAGGAAAAACGGACATATCAAGCGGGCGAATCGAATTCGCCCGTCTCGTCCTCCCCTAGGAAAACACGAAGAAAAAAAGGACAAGGAAACGGTTCTATCCATTACCGTCAGTAACGAAGAATGGTCAACAGTACACTGATGCTTACTATCACTACGTAGAGAACGGCAAGAAGCGGACTAAATATATTCCTAAGAAACTGCTGCACGACGCAAACAAGGATTTGGTGCAGATTATATCGAATGTAAACCCATCAAACGCAGTGGGAAGGAGTATAAACAGTACTGGTATCACTATGAGTTTTGGCGGAGGGCGATCGCTATCTCAAGAAAAGTCGCTATATCCCTAAACGGTTATTGGCACGAGTGGAGAAGATGGAGGAAGCGAAAGCACCTGTGAGGGAAATTTTAAAAGTGATGGGAGTTATAAAAGTATGATGTATTGCTAGTAGGCGGTTCGTCACAAATTCCTTTAGTACAGCGTAAAGTAAGAGAAGCTTTTGGCGCAGAAAGAGTAGTAGTCCATCCTCGTCCCATGTATGCGGTTGCTGAAGGTGCTGCTATTGTTGCTGTTGGGTTGGTTGAAAAAGTTGGTACAGTCTCCCGCGATTATTGTATTGAATTAGTTGACGATCCTAGACACAAACTTATCAAATTTTGTTGGGTATTTTGAGTTTATTACCGATGACTGCGGTTTTCTGCTTCCCTCCAGTCAAAAAGAACGATTGGAAACACTGTGTCGGGATTTAAAAAATGCGATCGCCAATCATCGTAAAGGCGAAATGCAGAAGCTTTCAGAAGATGCTAAACGAGAGATAGAGAATCTCCCCGATAAAATAAAAATTATTTTAGCGTGCCGTGATGGAATAGCACGAGCGTATCAGATAGAGCCAAATCAAGCTAGAGCAATGGAAGCTAAATTGTGGCAAATGATTGATGCGATGAGGCGTGATAATGAATATGAAGCAGAACGACTATTTAGGGAGTTAGCCCAAGATATTCGCCCCTATCTAGAGCGAGAAATTCCTACTGTCAGTATTGCTACAGGATTGACTCGATAATCGATTATGCCAGTAAAGCTAACTTGTCCCGTTTGCGAGCGATCGCAAATAGAAGAAGATATTTGTCCTAATTGCGAAACCGATCTTTCTACTTACCGAATGTTGGCTCAATTGCCAGTAGAAACACTTATCGAAACGAAAAAACAAAAACGAATTATTCCCTTATGGTTTCCTGTAGGTGTAGCAGTTTTATTTCTTTTAGTAGGTATTGGCTTAGGGTTTGCTAGTAATTCTGTTATTTTTCGACAACAGCTACCAATTACACCAACTTCTACTACTGCTTCTAGTTCGATACCCGAAACTAAGCCAGATAAACTAGTTGCCTCTTCTACTGTTGCTAACAAACCCACAGAGGTAGAACAGTCTCAGTCAAAATCTTGATGTTTCTTCAAAACTAAAGCAAATGCTGGAAAATGCGATCGATGCGGTTAAAGATAACAATATTAATGAGTATTTAAGACTAAGAGATATTTATCGTCGAGATCTGCTTTCTTTCTGTCATGAAAAAAATTTGTCTATTTCTGTATAAGTTAACAGCAGCTACTTTCCCCGTAGAAAAATTATGTAGCAAGTCTACGCAAGCAGCATTATATACAGACTGGGGTTTAGCTGTAGCAGCCTGTCTGGAAAAGGATACAGCTCGTGCTATACAAATCAAACCTGTCAAACACTCATCTAGTCAAGCAGATCGCTTTGCTCATTCTTTTGTTTCTTACCATGAAGGTTGCTACCATCTTCAAAATTTAGAGTGGTGTAAAGCAATTAAACCTCTTCAGCAAGCTCAATCTGAAATCAAAACTAAGTCTGATTGGTGTAAGGAAATAGATAGACTCTTAGCGCCATCCAAGTCAAAAGCAGGAAGAGGGAGAAAAAGAACTGTAGACGAGAGAGAAATTGTGAATGCGGTTCTCTATTGGAGTCGAAGTGGTTGTCCTTGGGAACTACTGCCTCATGACTTTCCAGATTACAAAACGGTATACAGCTACTTCCGTAGTTGGCAAAGAAAAGGAGTTTGGGAACGAATTCACGCACAATTAACAACTAAAGTACGTCTTCAAGAAGGTAAACAAGAAACCGCAACCGCAGCAATCATTGATAGCCAGTCAGTGAAAACAAGCGAAAGCGGGGGTAATGAGCGAGGATTTGAGGGCGGGAAACGAATTAAAGAAGGTTGCCAGTTAAATTTAGAAGTCGTCAAACGACAATCGAAACAGTTTGAGATTCTTCCTCGAAGATGGGTCGTCGAACGCACTTTTGCTTGGCTTGGAAAACAAAGACGTTTAAGTAAAGACTATGAGCGACTACCATCCGTCAGCGAATCTGTAGTTTACATTGCGATAGTCTTAGAACTTTTCCCTAGATCTTAAGGCGATCGCCATTTACTTCCTTAATACCTTGGCGGTGCGTGACCGATCATCCAAGGTCGTCCGCTTGCAGGATTTTGATATCTTGATTTGGATGGCTCCTTATCTAGTTTCACCAAACGTGGTTCTTTAGTTTCTTGCCGTCCGAGGGATGATAAGCTGCTAGAGCTTAGATTAACCATTGGCGGCGAAAAAAGGCGTTTAGCCTCTGCTGCACAGATCGGGCAAGGCATGGGCGAGTTTAACTCGGCAAGAGTACGCCATGCTTCAAACTCACCGCAGGAATTACATCGGAATTCGTAAAGTGGCATATTTCAGTTATCAGTTATCAGTAAGGGCGATGCTGCTTGCCTCCTTCGGAGGAGCTACGCTAGCGTAGTACAAAGAGGGCGCGCGCGGTTTTCTACCCGCCCCACTACGCGCAGCGGCAGGGCCTCGGAGCGAGCGAACCTCTTCGCCCGTACACCGAGTCCGTAGTCAGAAGTAAATACTGTTCCCTTTGCCCTTGTATCTTAAAAAAAGTAGTAGACCGTCTTTCCCTTGGTTGATGGAAACCGTGGAACAGCTAGGGTCACTATTATTTTCTTGAATCAGAAAACTCGAACAATGGCTAGGGTAGAAAAAAACCCGCATTAAGCAAGGAAGAGTCAAAAGCAACAAGCAAAAAATCGCGAAGGATGATAATCATCATAGTCGAGAAAACTAATGAGGGAACAACAGTGGGTAGGAATAGATGTCTGTCAAAAATACCTTGATGTCTATGTGCGTCCAAAGGGAAAACTATTTCAAGTTAGCAACAATGAAATCGGAATTACTCAATTGGTTCAAACCTTAATGGCAATTCAACCAGAATTAATTGTACTTGAAGCCACAGGAGGAATGGAAATCAATGTAGCAATCAAACTAGCTGAAGCAGGATTGGCCCTAGCAGTAATTAATCCTCGTCAAGCCAGAGATTTTGCCAAAGCAACAGGAACATTAGCCAAAACAGATGCGATAGATGCCAAAGTGTTAGCGCACTTTGCCGATGCCATACGACCCGAAGTTAGACAAATGAGCGATGAATCTTCCCGCCAACTAGAAGATTTAGTGCAACGTCGTCGTCAGCTTAGTGAGATGATTACTGCTGAAAAGAATCGTTTACGAGGTAAAACTAATTTGATTCAATCAAACATTAATGAACACATTGAATGGTTAGAAAAAAGACTCAAAGAGATTGAATCGCAAATCAATAAAGCCATTGCCCTCGACGACAACTGGAGACAAAAAATGAAATTGTTAACTAGTGTTCCTGGAGTCGGGGAGGTCGTAGCTATTACTCTGATTTCCTCTTTACCAGAATTAGGACAACTCTCTCCTAAATCTCTTTCCTACTTAGTAGGGGTTGCACCTTTAAACAAAGACAGTGGTAAGTTTAGAGGCAAACGCAGAATTTGGGGTGGACGAGCTAAAATTCGTTGTGTTTTGTACATGGCTGCTTTAGTGGCAGTGCGTCATAATCCGGTCATCAAAGATTTTTATGAGCGTTTAATCAATCAAGGCCAACTCAAAAAAGTAGCTCTCACAGCTTGTATGCAGAAACTTTTGATTTTTTTAAATGCCATGATGAAAAACAATTCATATTGGCAACCTCCACTGATTAATTGAACTTTATGGTTGAGTTGAGTCCCAAAACATCAAACGCAGCGACTTTGATGTTTAATTGTCTTGGTTTAACGTCATTTTGCTTTTAGCAATTGAGATTGGCGAGAGGTTCGCTCCTTGTAGTCGCGGTGCGGCAGCACCCGCTGCGCGGGATCGCCCTAGATGGCAAACACTCAAAAATCCAAAAATTCAACTTGACATTCAAGACAATCGCTGTTCCCTGTTGCCTATTTTGGTAATATGTCTTGGTCAAAAATTTCCGTAGGTAAGGCAAGGGTGCAACAAGCATTAGGAATATCAACAATTCCACTTATCCGACCTTCCACGGGAGCACAACTTAATAGCAAGTAAGCTTGTTCGCCTGTATAACCAAATTTCTTGAGGTACTCAATGGCATTCAAACAGGCGCGACGATAGGAAACGTGAGCGTCTAGATAGTATTGCTCGCCAGTGAATTCGTCTACGGAGATGCCTTCAAATATCAAATATTCAGAGTAACGAGGTTCGACAGGACCTGGTTTAAAGATAGGGTTGACCATACCGTATTTTTCGACACCATCCTTAATCAAATCGACGTGGAGGTCAATATAACCCGACATTTCGATCGCACCACAAAAAGAAATTTCACCGTCTCCCTGGGAAAAATGGATATCCCCCATGGAAAGTTTTGCCCCGTCTACATAAACTGGAAAGTAAATGCGCGAACCTTTAGAAAGATTTTTAATATCGCAGTTACCTCCATGTTCGCGGGGAGGAACCGTACGGGCGGCTTCTGCCGCTACCCGCTCAAACTCTGTTTCTTTTAATGTTCCTAAAATTGCTCTTTCAGGATTGGGTAAAGCAGCTAGAGGGGGAATTTCAGGCTTCCAAGGCGGACCTCCTTTTTCTATTAGTGCTTTCTCTCGCTTATTCCATTTTTCTAACAGTTCCATCGAAGGGGCGCAGCCAATTAAACCAGGGTGAGTAATTCCGGCAAAACGCACACCAGGAATATGACGGGAACTAGTGTAAATGCCTTGAAGATCCCAGCAAGCTTTAGCAGCATTGGGAAAGCGATCGGTGAGGAAACCGCCACCATTATCTCGTGCAAATATGCCCGTAAAGCCCCATTCATCTTCTGGCAAAGCTCCAATATCGAGCAGATCCACCACAAGAATATCTCCTGGTTCAGACCCGTTGACATAAATTGGACCGCTAAGGACGTGAACTACCCTTAGATCTACATCGCGGATATCATTAGGATCGTCGTCATTTTTGATTTGTCCGTCAGTCCAGTCTTTACATTCTATGCGAAAAATCTCCCCAGGATTAACAGAAACTACAGCAGGAATATCTGGATGCCAACGATTATGTCCGGGAACTTCCTGCTCGTCCATTGGTTTGGTTAGATCGACTTTAAAAAGAGTTTCTGGCATGAAATTTTTTTGCTAATCTTAATTAAGAAAATTCTCTATTTAAAGAGTAGACTTAATAAAAATTTTCTCCTCAGCGAAAGTTAAATCAAAGGTATTTCTTGAGAAGTCAAAATATGGTAACTTAGGGACTTACGATCTTGCGGATTCGACGCACTTTGTGTATGCTGAGCGTGAGTGGAGGGAGCGAACTTCTTGCTTCGCTGCTTTGTAGTCGTTCTGCGCTCCGTCAAAGGCGAGGCGCTACGGAACAGTAAAAAGCGATCACCTCATGTCAAGCTAGCATAAGCATCTCCAAAATTCTTTGGCGAGACTGAACTTTAGACCGATGTCCTAATTTTCTTGAAAAGGCGAGCAAGTTAAATAAAATAATAGTTGAGATTTAATCTTGCTTTACGGATTTTGTTAAGAAGTTGTTCTACCGTAGCAATTTTTTGATTTACCTGCTCTGCTAAAGCGAGGTTGTATACATATTGTTGCTGTTTTTTTAGTTTAAGTAAATTAGATTTAACAGTATTTAGCTCTTTTTCAATTTTGATTAACAAAATTATTAATTTTGCTACCTTAACAGTTTTATTGTCAGCAATAATTTCCTGCTGAATAGAAGTTAAATAGTTGTTTAGATTGTCCATGAATCTGCTGATTTAGTTATAAATTATTGAATTATGGCGGATTACTTATATTTCTCCACTTAGTATATAAGTGAAAATTCAGATGCTGTATAAAGTTTATGTAATTCTTGGATATTAATATGTAAAAAGTGTGTGAATTATTTCCGTAAATTCCGCTAGAATTTACGGCAAGAATCCAGCCTATCTAAAGTTATTGCCAAATTTTTATTAGGGCAATAACTTAGGGGATTCCGATAAGCTGTTTCCTTGGGCAAATTGACTAAAAAAACAGGTTGTCTACGAAGAGAGCGGGATTCGAACCTCTGTTAGGCTTATCCCTGAAGCGGTTTTGAGTCAATATTGATAAGAGCTAAGGTTACTTTATTCTCATAGTTTTGAGAGTGAGAGTAAGTAATTTGGGATTGTTCTAATTTCGCTCTAAAAATAGCTTTCAAAAATTTAATACTAAATTGCTAAAATCCTGCAAAAAGCTTTTCTGCGAGTAATTCCTCGACAAGCGCGATCGCTAAAAAGTTTGTAGTTCATCAATTTTAGCTATTTCAGGAATTTCTGCCAAGTTGGGAAAATCGTTGGTTGCGATCGCTCAACTAAAGAGTTTCTTGATTATATTCGGGTTCAAGGCTTAGAAACTGAGAAAATTTCTCATAGAGAACTTAAAATAAGCTTAAAGAACAACAACAAGCAATTAACAATAATTCTATTTTGGAAGCGATGTTCGAACAGAAAGTGTTGGTGAAAAAGACTCCGTCCAACCAAACCGTCCTCGTTAATAAATATTTAGAAATTAGAAATAATGCTAACTACTGAGAAGAACTCTTACTTAAGACAACAAAGAAAACATTTACAACTCTTTACAGGTTTACTCTTGGCGGGATTAATTCTCTGGCTAAGTTTATTAGCCAGTATTGCCTGGGGGGCGGCAGACATCTCTTTTAAAGACATCTATCAAGCCTTTACCGCCTTTGACGGTTCTAGTAGTCACCTAATTATTCGCACAGTACGCTTACCGCGATCGCTAATTGCCATGTTAGTGGGTGCAGCTTTAGCGATAGCCGGAGCAATTATGCAGGGACTGACTCGCAATCCTTTGGCATCTCCCAGCATCTTAGGAGTCAATGCAGGAGCAGCTTTGGCGGTGGTGGTAGGAACGTTTATTCTTGGCAGTAACTCCCTCAGCGTTTATGCTTGGTTTGCCTTTGCCGGAGCAGCTATCAGTGCTATTACAGTGTACTTACTCGGTTCGATTGGTCGTGGAGGACTTACTCCCTTTAACCTAACTATAGCCGGTGCTGCTATTACCGCCTTTATTTCCTCGATTACAAGCGCTATTCTCATTTTGAGTCAACGCACCCTAGAAGAAATTAGATTTTGGTTAGCTGGTTCGGTGGCGGGTAGAGACATGAATCTGTTATGGCAAGTACTACCCTACATCTGCATCGGATTAATCCTAGCATTAGCTCTGAGTAAACAAATTACTATCCTCAGTTTGGGAGAAGATACCGCCAGGAGTTTAGGACAGTCAACTGCTTTAATTAAAATCTTGGCAGCTATTAGTATTATCTTACTAGCAGGGGCAAGTGTGGCGATCGCGGGACCGATTGGCTTTGTGGGCTTAATTGTACCTCACATAGTTCGTTTCTTAGTTGGGGTAGATTATCGCTGGATTTTGCCTTATTGTGCGATTTTTGGGGCAATTATCGTTCTCAATGCCGATCTATTGGGTCGTCTAGTGGTTCGTCCGACAGAGCTACCTGTAGGGTTGGTAATGCCCTTAATTGGTGCGCCCTTTTTTATTTATTTAATTAGGTGGAAGCTCCATAACAGTTGATAATTGATAATGGACAATTGATAATCTTTACCACTAAATACTGACTAATGACTAATGACTAATGACAAAACAATGGTTAATTATCCGTCCTAAAGTACTACCGATTTCCTTTCATTGCGATCGCAGAGTTCCAAGGGTACTGTCGATCCTCACTTTGATAACTATCGTGGCAATGGTAATTAGTGTCGGCTATGGAGAATATTACATTTCCCCTCTCGATGTAATTAAAACTTTGTTGGGGTTACAGACAACTAATACTGATTATTATTTTGTTATTAACATCCTACGCTTACCGCGAACCCTTGTAGCCTTTTTAGTAGGAGTGGGACTGGCGATCGCCGGAACAATTACTCAAGGCATTACGCGCAATCCTTTAGCAGCCCCAGATATTATCGGCGTGAATGCTGGAGCAGCTTTAGCGGCTGTTACTCTGATTATTTTATTACCTAATACCCCTGTATCCTTACTTCCTTTTGCCGCTTTTACTGGCGCGCTGACGGTTGCTTTATTAATCTATTTCTTGGCTTGGCGGGAAGGTAGTTCTCCGGTAAGGTTAATTTTAGTGGGTATTGGTTTTAGTTTAATTGCTAATGCTTTGACTAATTTAATGATTACTTTTGGGGAGATAAATACAGTTTCTCAAGCTTTAGTTTGGTTGACAGGCAGTGTTTACGGACGTAGTTGGTCACAAGTTTTGGCTCTTATTCCCTGGATTGTTATCTTTGGAGCGATCGCTTTAATCCTAGCCAGAGAATTAAATACTTTAAATTTAGGAGATGAAGTTGCTCGCGGTTTGGGTAGTCCGGTGGAGTGGCAGCGAGGTTTATTACTTTTAACTAGTGTAGCTTTAGCGGGATCTTCTGTTGCTACAGCAGGTACAGTTGGCTTTGTCAGTTTAATGGCACCCCATCTCGGACGACAGCTAGTGGGAGCTTCTCATGAAGGACTTTTACCCGTAGCTGCCATGATGGGAGGAATGTTGGTGGTAGGTGCCGATTTATTAGGCAGGGTAATGTTTGCACCTCTAGAACTTCCCTGTGGTATTATCACTGCTGCTATTGGCGCCCCTTATTTCGTCTATCTGTTAATTAAAAATCGTCAACCATGAACCAAAATCGCTTTTGTGACCATCGATTAGAAACCAAACAGCTAACTCTTGCTTATGATGGTGTGCCTGTAGTACGGAATTTAAATTTGGGAATTCCTACAGGTAAGATTACCGTGCTGGTGGGTGCCAATGGTTGTGGAAAATCTACCCTTCTGCGAGGACTAGCTCGACTATTAAAACCCAAAGGGGGAATGGTTTACTTAGATGGAAAAGCGATTTTTCAACTCTCTGGGAAAACTGTAGCTAAAAAATTAGGAATGCTGCCTCAAAGTCCTATCGCCCCAGAAGGATTAACTGTCAGGGATTTAGTCGCTATGGGTCGTTATCCCTATCAAAGCTGGTTGCAGCAGTGGTCTAGTGAAGACGAGCAAAAGGTTAAAGAAGCATTAGATATTACCACTATGACCGAACTAGCAGACCGCCCTCTAGATAACCTTTCAGGCGGGCAACGACAAAAAGCTTGGATTGCGATGGTACTGGCTCAGGATACAGATATTTTGTTGCTAGACGAACCGACAACTTTTTTGGATTTAGCTCACCAAGTAGACTTATTGGATTTGCTCTACGAACTCCACCAACAGCAAGGTAAAACTATTGTCATGATTCTACACGACCTTAATCTTGCTTGTCGTTATGGAGATTATTTGGTAGCGATACAACAGGGAAAAGTTTATGCTACTGGAACTCCAGAACGGGTAATGACTGAAGAGATGGTGCGAGAGGTGTTTGGTTTAGAATGCCGAATTGTTGCAGATCCAGTAGCTGATACCCCAATGTGCATTCCGATGGGATGCAAGGTTAAATCCGACATTTTGCGCCACTAATAAAAATTACCAATGACGCGAACTCGAGATAAGCTTAATCGGATAAGTTTTTCTCGAGCTAGTTATTGCTGATTGCTGACTGGGTTGGCTGATGTTTGTTTTCTTTTTGTTCGATCTCGCTCGCGTTTCTTTTCTCTATCCTTCCGCCTTCAGCTTTCTTTAATAAACAGTCTCTAATTGACACTCACCCCGAATCGCGCAGGGGTGATTCTTGGTTCAATGACTCAACTTATCCTGGCAGGTATTGCCACCAACCAACACAGAGGTCGAATCTCCCCAAGCGTTTAGGTGAGGGGCTGTCACCCGAACCAAGTTCAGGTGCTTGAAAGCCCCGTCATCAGACCAGCTTACCCAGGGGCACTGGGTAGCTTTCTTTAAAATATTTAATGACGCTGCATAATCGCGGTCTATGGATGCAATCCCGCAAGAACAAACATGAGTTCTAGTAGAAAGCGATTTGTTTACTCTTTTACCGCAAGCAGGACAATCAGTACTCGTGAAGTGTGATGGAACGGCTATAGTTAATCTACCCTATTTAATACCAAAATATTCAATCCACTTTCGTAGTTTTGTCCAAAAATCAAGTTATTATATCTAGCTAAAGCTAAAGGTTTCATCTACTGGGGCTTAAGCCCCGTAGCTTTCACGGGCTAAAGCCTATTTTCTGTAAAAATAAAAAAGCGATCGCCTCGGTATATAGAGTGAAGTTGGCGATCGCCAATGAGTAGAAAAGAGGAAGTATTAATTTAGAGACTAATATAATTTTAAAAGATCAAAAGTCTGCATTCAAAGGGGTTCTGGGGAAAGGAATTACATCGCGAATATTTCCCATTCCAGTCATAAACTGAATTACTCTTTCAAATCCCAAACCAAAACCAGCATGAGGAACGGTTCCGTATCGGCGTAAATCTAAATACCACCACAAAGCTTCAGCATCTAGGTTTAATTCTTGAATACGTTTTTCTAATACATCGAGTCTTTCTTCCCGTTGCGAACCGCCAATAATTTCTCCTACTTTCGGTACTAATACATCCATGGCAGCGACGGTTTTATCGTCATCATTGAGACGCATATAAAAAGCCTTAATTTTTTTAGGATAATGAGTAACAATAACTGGCTTTTTAAATAATTCTTCTGCTAAATAGCGTTCGTGTTCGGACTGTAAATCTACGCCCCACTCTACAGGAAACTCAAATTTTTTATCTGCTTTTTCTAATAGAGCAACGGCTTCGGTGTAAGTAATTCTTTCAAATTCATTATTAATAATATTATCGGCAGTTTTTAGAACCGTTTTATCGACCCATTTGTTGAAAAATTCTATATCTTCTGGACAAGTATCCAACACGTATTTAAAGATATATTTGAGAAATTCTTCTGCTAAGTTGCGATCGCCTTCTATATCGCAAAAAGCCATCTCCGGTTCTACCATCCAGAATTCAGCTAAGTGCCTGGATGTATTGGAATTTTCGGCGCGGAAAGTCGGACCAAAAGTATAGACATTCTGAAAAGCCATTGCCATGACTTCCGCTTGTAATTGTCCGCTAACCGTTAGATAGGCAGGTTTGCCAAAGAAATCTTGAGTGTAATCGACTTCTCCTTTGTCCGTTTTGAGTACATTTTTCAAATCGAGACTGGTAACGGTAAATAACTCTCCCGCGCCTTCACAGTCGCTAGCCGTAATAATCGGACTGTGAATCCATAAAAAGCCCCTATCTTGAAAAAACTTATGAATTGCCATAGCACAGGCATTGCGGACTCGTACAACTGCCCCTATAGTATTAGTGCGCGCTCTGAGGTGAGCGATCGTGCGCAAAAATTCAAAGGAATGACGTTTCTTTTGAAGAGGATAGGTTTCGGGATCGGCTTCTCCATAAACAGTAACCGAAGATGCTTTTAATTCGATGCGCTGTCCTTTTCCTTGAGAAGCAACGAGTATTCCTTCTATTTCTATAGAAGTACCTGTATTAATTTGTTTTAAAACCTCTTCGTAATTTGGTAAATCTGAGTTGAGGACTACTTGCAGATTAGCTAGCGATGAACCATCATTGACTTCCACAAACGTAAATCCTTTCAATTCTCTCTTAGTACGCACCCAGCCTTGAATAGTAAGAGATTCGTCTGGTTGTCCGTTTTTTAAGATATCTGCAATTCGTCTCGTTCCCATATAGCCTCTAATTCCTCATACCTGAATTATTTTAACTAGATTAAAGGCAACTATAACTGATAAGCCCGACTGCATCTGCCCCACTTACGAGCGATCGCCTTTTAACATTAACACTTTGGGTTCCGTGTCCCCTCTTTACCTGTTGGTTAAGAGTAACAAGTAACGGAAATTTACTCTTTACTCATTACTCTTTACTCGTTACTCTATATTGACCTTCTGCCCTCTGCCTTCTTTTAATTGCTTATGACATTGCCAACATTCTTTCAATTGGTTTAAGGGCAGCAATCCGAATATCTTCTGGTAGAGTAATCTCTGGAGCTTTATGTTTCATCGCCAAATAAAGCTTTTCTAAGGTATTGAGACGCATGTAAGGGCATTCGTTGCAAGCGCAATTATTCATCGCGGGTGCGGGAATAAAGCGTTTATTTGGTTCTGCTTTCTCCATTTGGTGGATAATTCCTGGTTCGGTTGCTACGATAAATTCTTTGTCATCACTTGCCTGGCAATATTTTAGTAAAGCAGTAGTCGAACCAATGTAACTAGCATGACGCAGTACAGACGGTTCACATTCTGGATGGGCAATAATTGTTGCTTCTGGATGTTCTATTTTTAGTTGAACGATTTTCTTCTCGGAAAAGGTTTCGTGGACGATACAGCTACCTTGCCACAAAACTAAATCCCGTCCTGTTTGCTCCATCACATAGCGACCTAAATTTCTGTCGGGAGCAAAAATAATCGGTTGGTGTTTCGGAATTTGATTGACAATTTTAACAGCATTAGAGCTGGTACAGATAATATCGCTCATTGCCTTAATTTCAGCAGAGCAATTAATATAGGAGATTACAATATGATCCGGATGAGCTTGTTTAAAAGCTTTAAATTCTTGTGGCGGACAACTATCTGCCAAGGAACAACCTGCATTTAAGTCTGGTAAAAGAACGAGTTTGTCAGGATTGAGAATTTTGGCTGTCTCTGCCATGAAGTGAACGCCAGCAAACACAATGACATCGGCATTAGTCTTGGCTGCTTGTTGCGATAAACCAAGGGAATCGCCAAGATAGTCGGCAATGTCTTGAATATCTGGATCTTGGTAGTAGTGAGCCAGAATAACGGCGTTTAATTTGTGTTTTAGCTCTTCAATGGCAGCAAATAGATCTTGAGGAGTAGCATCCAGGTGTGGTTGGGTTTTTGGTAATGCAGTTGCGAACACAGTAGTTGATAATTCCTCTTGCAATAAAGTATTGGTTGTCAATTATAGTTATTTTTACCAAAACTATTATAGTTAATTTTACCAAAAACGTAGAACAAGTGTTTGAGGACAGCGGATAATTATTAAATAAGAGTTTTATAAGCCTTTAATGTTTCTTTTGCTGTTCTTTCCCAAGAAAAAAAATTGGCTCTTTCTCGTCCTTTATTAATTAACTCATCACGTAACTGAGAATCATTAATTACTTTCAAAATAGCTTCAGCTAATTGGACAAAATCGTTGGGCTCGATTAGTATAGCCGCATCTCCTGTAACTTCTGGGAGAGATGAAGTTTTAGCAGTAACAACCGGTGCCCCTAAAGTCATTGCTTCTAACACTGGCAGACCAAATCCCTCGTAGTGAGAAGGATAAACAAAAACATCAGCTTTTGAGTAAAATAGGGCTACTAAATCATTAGATAGGTAGTCAAGATGGTGAATTTCGTCTTTCCAGGGAGATGTTGCAATAGCTGTAAATATTGATTCATAACTCCATCCTTTTCTACCAATTAAGATTAACTGATGCTCGATTTTATATTTTTCTTTTAAAAAATTAAATGCCTTAATTATAGTATTAATATTCTTGCGCGGTTCGATAGTGCTGACCAAGAGTAAATAAGGTTTAGAAAAATCATATTTCGCTTGCTTTTCTAACTCTTCAGCCAATTCTCTAGACAAGTAATCTGGATGGTAACGACTAGCTAGAGGAGTAACATGAATTTTTTCTGGCTCTACTTGCAAATACTCGATAATATCTTTTTTAGAACTTTCTGAAATTGTTAAAATTAAATCTGTCCACTGTAAGCAACGCTTGATTTTTTCTGTATAAGTTTTGACAACTGAGTCTATATAGTTAGGGTATTTAATAAAAGTTAGGTCATATATATTCATCACTTTTAAGCTATTCCTACAGGGATAAACTGAGTAATTAGTCCCATGTAATATATCTGGAGAACCGAAATACTTTTCAAAATAAGATAAACTCGGTTGCCAAGATAAAGCTAATAACAAATCTGATATTCTTACAGGTAGAGGTAGTATATGCCTTGGAGAATACTGTTTCAAGGAACCGGGAAAACTTAAGTCACCCCGCAACCACTTTTTAAACCCTGGTTGGTAGACTATTCCTAACTGAAAATCTTCTGCTGCTTGTAGTGCATCGAGGGCACATATTAAATTAGCAACATAAAAACCAACCCCACTGGGTTTTGGCTCTACTGGGGTAGCATCAACTACAATTTTTAACATGAGAAAGTTTAAGTTTTGCCGTTGCTCAATTTCTTTAGGTCATGATCGACCATTAATTCAATCAATTGCTCAAAGGAATACTGAGGTTCCCAACCTAGCTCGGTCTTAATTTTATCAATAGAACCAACTAATTGTACTGGTTCATCAGGGCGATAAAATGCAGGGTCAACCGAGACATAATCTTGCCAGTTTAAACCAACGCAATTAAAGGCACACTCAACCAGTTCCCTGACAGAGTGAGTTTCACCACTGGCGATAATATAATCGTCCGGTTGTTCTTGCTGCAACATCAGCCACATGGCGTAAACAGCATCTTTGGCATAACACCAATCCCGACGGGCATCTAAATTGCCTAACTTTAGTTCCTTTGCCAAACCGAGTTTGATTTGGGCTGCTGCATGGGTAATTTTACGAAATACAAATTCTGTACCCCGTCGGGGAGATTCGTGAGTATAGGTAATACCACAGCAGGCATATAAGTTGTATTTTTGTCGATAGTTGACACTCATCCAGTGGGCATAAGCTTTGGCAACGCCGTAAGGATTACGGGGACGGAAGGCGGTGCGTTCGGTTTGGGGTGATTCGTCAGGTTGACCAAAAACTTCGCTACTAGATGCTTGATAGAATTTAGCATCCGGTTTGCAGCGACGGATGGATTCTAGCAGACGGGAGACCCCAAGGGCAGTGTATTCGGCAGTGAGGGCTGGTTGTGTCCAAGAAAGGGGAACGTAGCTTTGAGAAGCAAGATTATAGATTTCATCGGGTTGTGCTTCAGAAATAACATCCATTAAGGAAGACTGATCCAAAAGGTCACCAGATAAAATTTGAATATTATCTGAAAAATGACTAATGCGTTCTAAATTGCTACTGCTGGAACGGCGAACTAAGCCAAACACTTGATAACCTTTTGTTAAGAGAAGTTCGGCAAGATAAGATCCGTCTTGTCCAGTTAAGCCAGTGATGAGGGCTTTTTTTATTGTCATCTGCTATTCAATGATTAAGATTCTGGAGTTATTAATTCTAAGGTGGGAAAATAAATGCGGTAGTGATTAACATCTCTAGTTAAAAGCATCATATCCGCGATCGCAGCATGAGCGCCAATATAAAAGCCTGGTAAAGGCGATCGTTGGGTTCCGCCTTTTTGGCGATATTGTACAAAGCATTTTCCTGCTAAAAACGCTGCTTCCCAAGGTAAGTCTAAACGGTGAAAAAAATTTAGAGGTAAGATGGCTTCTAGTTCTTCTATCTTTTGAAAGCCAATGGAAATTCTCATGTTTTTGATGTTGAGTAAGAATTTTCTTACTTAGAGTATTACGTAGTTTAGCACTAAAAATTTCGTTACTTTTGCCAGACTACTAAAATAACTCCACCTACGATAAAACTCAAACCGACAAGACGAGTTAAAGGAATAGTTTCTCTAAATAAAAAGTAACCTAACAATACAGAGAAAACATAAACTAAGGATACAGATGGACCAGCAATACTCAGGTTAACTCTAGTTAATAGGAGGATATAAGCTACGGCACCTAGAGCATAACAGGTTAACCCTATTAAAAGCTCACGTATTGTGATGATACTGAGAATGTGACTAATAGTATTGCCTATATTTACTTTTCCTAGTTTAAGCGCGCCTGCTTTCAAAAAAAATTGTCCTGCCACACTAGCAAGGACTGACATCAACAGTAAAGCAAATTCTTGGAGTGTCACAGAAATATCCTTTAAATTCTTTAACTGCAATTTATATGACTAATTTTCCTCAATAGCAAGTTGCGTAAAATTGACAGTCAAGTTACGTTCATCACCTGGTGCAAACGTAACTTTCCCATTATTCCAATAATCGGGTTTATATCTAAAAACTACTGTATTCCACCCCGGAATACTTTTAAATTCAAGCCTACGCTGAATATTAGTATCTTTGTTGATATTATCCAGTTTTTCCAAAATAACACCATTAGCTTCTACTACTACATCCTGGTCATTAATTGGATTTATAAAGCTGAACACTAAAGATAGCGATCTAGAGTTTGGCAACTTAAATTTGAGCAGTGTTTCTGGACTTAAACCCCAACGCCATGGACTCTCTTGAGATTGGTTTTCAATTTCACTTAGCCCAGCTATATCTAAACCATAAGGTAATTGAAATTTCAGCAAGTTAGCTTCGGAAACATTTAAAAAAGGTTCAAACTTTAGGCGACTACCTAAGCTTAAGTCCACTCGATCTCTTAATTCAGAAGATTTGGGTATAAATGTTACTAGACCTGCATCAGGCACTTTTGTTTGCACAGTTGGTTTACCGAAGCGTGTATAAAAATCATTAACGCAATCTTGAGGCAACAAATCTACATAAAGGTTAATTCCTGCAAAATCGTTAAACTTATAAAAATCTGTAAAGAATGACCATTCATCTGAGTTGAAGCAGTGGGTTTGGCGGCTTGCTTGCAAAATATCTAGGCGATCGGGGAAAAACAGTCTATCCCAGCCTGCTTCAAGATATGGCTCTATTTGGGAAGGATGCAGACGACCAAAATACTGCCCCATCACTTTTTTATGATGAAATCTTCTTAGAGCAAAAATTGCCATATTTCTTGAATAATATGGGCAAAGACTGTTGCCACCTACTCCATTACCTCCTACAATGCAAAATGGCCAATCCAGAACTGCTTCTCCTGGTTGCTCCTTAACATAGTTCATATATTGAAAGAAGTTTTGCTCGAATGAGTAAGGCTGATAACTTAGCTTGAGTAAATAGGCAGTATAAAGCTCAGTGCAAGCCAAAAATACTAAAAATGCTGATAATAGCTGTCTAGTATATAAACGCAACCCACTCAGATTAATATGTAGAGCAAAAATGCAAAGTATAATTGGGTAAAGAACAGTAAAACGACCTTGTACCCGACTGAAGGCAAACCAAGGAAATATCTTTAATATGGGAAAGTGAATTGGGTGGTAAAAGAGACAAAGGAAGAAAATTAGCAGCAGAGGTATGAAAATGATAATTTTTTTGCGTCCTTGCCATAATCCGATGGATGCAACGATCGGTAAAAACCAACCTGGACTACCAGCACCTAAACCTTCTGGCGTATCGTTAAAGAAGCGATCGAGATTAACTTGCCCTGGGTGAAAAAAAGGCAGAAAAGGAATTAATATTCTAAAAGGGTTAGTCCACCAAGCCTCACTAGGAATTCCGGTAAAGTCAAAGCTTTTCGCTTCTCTCGCAATTTGAATAGATAAGGGTAAATTAATAAAGCTTGCAGTTAGGAATAACCCCAGTAAAGCTAAGCATATACGGGGATGGGCAAAAAATTCACTTTTATAATTGGCTGCTGTAGTTTTAATAAATGTTACTAAAGTCTGTTTTTTATGTTTAAAGTACCTGTAACCAAGCAAAAACGCAGCAAAAATAGTAGAAATGGTAAATGACATTAAGGCAAAACCAGCTATGTATCCTAACTCTTGTCCTAAGCATAGAATAAGCAAACAAGCCCTTAATAAAAGGAGTCTTAGAGATACATATTGCCCGAATGCTACTCTTTTGATTATGAGAAAGTCAGCTATAAAACTGAGGGCAGTCCAATGAAATATTGAATAACTAAGATGATGTGGATATTTATGAATTGCGTAGAAGCTAAAAAAAGGAATTAATAATCCAGCACCACTAGCGCGGGCAAAACCATAATCTTTAAAAAGTAGAATGAAGCTTCCAATACCTGTAAGTAAAACACTTAAAAGATAGTAAATTTGTATCCAGGGTCCAATTCCAAAAAGCGAGTAAAAAATGGAGTAGAAAATATCTCGTTCAATCGACCAAGGCTGAAAAACACTGTTAGTGCCATAAGGATAAAAAGCTTGATTATTGAGCAGATTTAGATGGGGAAACGGGAATAAATTTAAATTTTTAGAAAAATAAAATCCTGTATATTCCCAATATTCTGTATCTCCACCTCCCCCTAAGGGATTTGAAAAATCTTTAATTATTAAAAAACTGAAGGAAAAAGAAATACAAACAAAAAGATATAAAACGTACTTCCATTTAATTTTAATGTCTGAAAGTATATTCATAATTTTGATTCTTCACTAAACCTGTTTCCGCCATATACCTAGTAGAGACTTTCCTAACGAATATTGAAATAATGGATCGAGTTTCCTAGACAGGGGAACCATCACTCTGTCCCAAAATAGTATTTGTTTCCTACTGGGCATTTTACTTTTGAGGATGAGGCGATTACCCAGTGAAGCCAATAATCCAATAGAGTCTAAATACCTTAAACTGACACATTCGACAGTTTCTGGGATTATTGCCGACAACATCTTTTTATTGTACCGACGGTAATGACCGATCGCGCGATCGAACGGAGTAAAAAGCCATTGGTGAGACGGAACCAATACTATTAGAAACCCGCCATCCCTCAGGTGACTGGCAGCAAGTCTAGTCTCAGCTCTGTCATTTTTAATATGCTCTAAAACATCAATGTAGATAATACTATTAAACATGTCTTCACGATCTAAATCTAATAAGGTTCCTATTTTTACCTCACAACATTCTGAAAGATAATCTTTAATAATTGAACAATTTAATATACTTGCGAGCATTGGATCTGGTTCAAGGCAAACCCAACGTTTCCGATCTCCTTTACACAGAACTTCAGTAGTTCCTCCAATACCTGCACCTACCTCCAAGACTTCAGCTCCTATATAGGCTCTAATAAGAGAGCTCCAATAAGCTTTCCAATTGTAAGCTTCACGGAATAGCTTCAGTTCTGAGCCAATGTAAGATAAATTAGTCATGATTTAGGAAAAATTTCTTGAAGACCCAAAATAAAATAATGATAATCCCGCTGTGGCAGAAAACTAGTATAATTTCTTCCAACTAAAATTAAAAAAATTAAAGATATTGACACCATCAAAGCTTGCATAGTAATTATAAACAGTAGTCCGACGGTGTAAGATGTCCAACCGGGAATTGCTAAATCAGTAGTAAACTTGATACTGATAACAGCAATGATAGAAATAATAGTAAAGAATATAAGCAAGCAGGATGCAACGAGTAATCTCACACCTACTATATCCGCCTGTACTGAGATAGCACTGAGTCCATGGGTTACAAGAGATACAAAGTGCATCTTTGACTGTCCGTAGAGACGGGTACCACGTCTAGTGGAAACTTCTGTGTAAGGAACTTTTGCCTTTAGCAATCCAGCAGCATAGTGATTCCAGGTTTCTGAAACAACTACAAGTCGTCGTAAAATTTTATAAGGGATAATACTGAAATTTCCTACACGTATCTCTTGACCTGTTAATAGCTTGTAAAAGAATTTATAAATTAAATAAAAAAGCTTGAATGTATGACTTTCAGAACGTTGATTTCGTCTAGCAAAAACTACCTTTTGATATCCTTCAGCACTACATTTTTTAATGAGTTTTATTACATCTCTCGGAGTATCTTCTCCATCTCCATCCATAACAATAACTGCTTGGCAAGAAACATTAGCTTCGACATAAGCTAATCCTATAGTAATGGCTCGTTGATGCCCTAAATTTCTTTTCAATTCTAGACAATGAATTTTTTTGATAGACTGGAATTTTACAGGGATAAAACTGTCATGAGCGGGTATAGTCGATGCATCGTCTATAACTAAAATGTCACATTTGATACTTTCATGATTAAGTGCTTCATCTAAATATCTCAATAACATCTCTAAAGAATACCAATCATTAAAAACGGGAATTACTATCAAAATTCCATCAGTATCAAACTTTTGATTATTCATTGGAGAAAAGAAGCTATTAACATTTTTTAAAAAAGCTAACATTGGATAAATCTTCAATAAAACTAATACCTGAATTTTTACAAAATTCAGGTATTAGTTTGTCAATTTTGAATTGACGGATAGAGTCGCTTAATTTTTATTTAAACATTTGCAGTGTAAACCGCCATCAACACTGTTTCCCTAGTGGCTTCTCTGTTCTTTCCAAAGCCACCTCTTCTCTTGTTTCAAAATCTCTTTGTTGGGAATGCCTCTGTCGAGACATTGGCGAGCTAAAACACTCAGTTCAATCTCTACCATATTTAACCAACTGCCGTGTTTAGGGGTGTAGTGAAACTCCAATTTGTTTAAAATTCCCAGAGAATAACAACACTTAATTTCATTTAAACCAATCAAGCCTTTTTTACAGCAGTACAAAAATTATTCATCCATAGTTGAAAGTATTGATGATGAAAATCTTGAAAGTTAGTAATTTCAACTAATACTTTTTTAAGTTTTTT
The DNA here is from genome assembly GCA_015207585.1 of Pleurocapsales cyanobacterium LEGE 06147. GTDB lineage: Bacteria > Cyanobacteriota > Cyanobacteriia > Cyanobacteriales > Xenococcaceae > LEGE-06147. Next base: position 59,483 of record JADEWQ010000001.1, read on the forward strand.
TCTATCATAGTATCTTTTATGGTCTCGTATTTCTGCTTCGCTAGCAATTTTTAATTTATAAGCGAGGAATTCTAATACAGGTTGAGACCAGACAGATGGAACTGTCAAAATCAGTTTACCACCTGGGGTAAGAACTCGATAAATTTCTTGCAAAATTTCTTTTTCCTCTTCTATATGTTCTAGAACCGCTAACATAGTAACTACTTGAAAACTTTCATCTGGGAAAGGTAAATAGTTTTTAAATTTTAATTGTTTTGTTTGAATATTATGAAACTGATGATCTTGTACCTTAAAATCGACCCCAAATCCCTGCTTGATATAAGGTGATATACTTTTTAGAAAAGTAGCTTTTGTGCCACAGCCTATATCCAGAAGTATTGAATTTTTGGGGATATGAGGCATTACTTTCCGAATCCTTAAATGTCTTAATAGTGGTTCTAATAATGGTTTACTCATATTCTTTTCTTCGCTAAATCTTATAAGATACTATTTCCGATTAGTTTTAAAATATTTGTACGTATTAGCTACTCTACCAATCTGATAAGGCGATCGATACCGTGCAATTAGCTTAATAATTTTAAATAGTCTTCTTCTATTTTCGACCATACATAATTTTTTTCTACAAAGTATTTTCCTTGCAACCCTAGTTGATTTCTCACTTGCTCATCCATCTTTTCTATAGCCACCTGAAACTCATCTTCACTGGTATACCAAAGCCCGCCATGGGATCTACGACATTGTCCGACCAAAACATCACATCTGCCGTTGACTAGCACGGGTTTACCTACTGCCCAAGCTTCCAACAATACCATAGAAAGACTTTCATAGGGGGAAGGCATTATTAGCAAATCACAAGCAGCCAAAGCATTCCACTTTGTCTGTTCATCAACAAAACCCAGTGCCATAATCTCTGGATGTTGAGGTATCGGCATGGTTGATTTGCCTAGCAAAACCAACTTTCTGGAAGTAAATTCTTGGCTCCGCAATGCCATAAAATAACTGAAAAGCTCTTCACAGCCTTTAGAAGGGTCAATTCTGCCTATATACAGCAAAAATGGTTCATTAATGTTGTATTTTTGTCGAAATATTTCTGGATAATAAGCTTGAGGCGGCTCTACTGCTATACCAGCTATAAATCCTCGTAAACTAGCTTTGGGAAAACGTACTTTGAGGAACTTTTGTTCTTCTACAGTGTTGAATATAAATCCGCGAGGTTTTTCAAAAAAACTATCCCATATACTCATATAAATTGGCCATTCATTATGAGCTAAAGGAGCTAAATAAGCTTTGTGTGCTACAAATGGTAAAGTAAAATAGGTAGTTGCATATAAATAAGTAAAAAAAATAAACGCATCATATTTATGTTCATTTTGTTTAACATAAGCTATTAAGTCAGGAGACAATGGTCCCTGCAACTGCATCCATTTTTCCTGTTTCTGTATAGAGGTTTTTTCTAAACGAGGATAGATTTGTTCGGATAAATGATTAAATTTTGTTATGTCCCGCTTCTGTGCTACAGAAAAACGACGTACTTTAATACCAGAAATTTCTGCAACGCCTGGTGGATAATAATTTTCCCAAGTCATGTAATCTAATGCACAGGTCGTCAGTATTTCTGTATCCCAATAATTAGACATACGCTGCGCAATTTTTAAGCAGTGTGTTTCTGCACCACCATTAACTTCCAATCCACAGCGCTGAACTATAAAAGCAACTCGCATTATTACTACTCTATCTCATTAGGTGGATAGCTTCTATATAAAAATGCCGGTTTTTTATCTCCTGCTTTTCCAGTATTTAAAGCTCGTACAACAAAAGTATATTGTCCTAAATTAAATTCTCAGTGCTTTAACAATGATTTTAAAGTAGAAAGAAAAAAGTAATTATGGTAGTTCTGAATTGTAATGATTGCATTATCATCTTATTAGTTCGCTCATCAATTGATTAGCAATAAATTGCCTCAAGTGCTATTCTTATAAAATTGTTGAAAATGGACATACTTACTATAGTAAACAGCGTTTTTGTTGCCAGGAATGTGGTTGTCAATTGGTCGAATATTCTTCTCATCAACCTGTCACTCAAGAAACTCATAAATTAATTGATAATTACTAAACGAGCGTGTGTTGCTAACTGCGATCGCGCGGATTACGTATTAGTATTTTATCAGAACGATGGTTAAAACATTCTATTTACTAAAAATATTACTTGACTCCCCAAAAAAAAAGTCAACAATCGGAGCAACTTGAATTTTGTTCATCACTACAACGTCAGCTTATAAGTTTAATAATTATTACTATGCAGAACTACCAAGAAGCGCTGGGCGAAAAGATTTTCTCTTTTTGTTTTTTGTTAAGTTCGCTCCAGATAATACGCCAGAGCGAATGCCAAAAGATCGCCTAGACTCGTAACAACCCGTAAGGTTAGCGATAAGGCAATTGCTAAACCTTCTCCTAGTTCCTGTGAGTAGAGACCAACTAAAATTGTTTCCCTAATACCGATTCCACCTGGGGCACCTGGAGTCACGAATCCAATAACCCATGCCATGGCAAAGCTCCAGACAAATTGGTACCAATGTAAAGGGGTTTTTACTGCCCAAAAGAAGTTTATCAGAAATGCTATAGATAGTCCAAAAAAAATAAATATGATTGTATAAAGAAGAACTGATACTAAAATTCGACCAATATTAAAATAATTTAAACGGGATTTTAGCCAACCCTGAATGGGCAATAAAAAATAAGCAGCAATTCCTAAGATTAAAACTACAGGAACAGTTATAAGTAAAACTACAATAATTCTAGTTAAATTTATACTTGATAAAACAAATAAAATATTATCTCCAAAAATATTACTAAATAGAAATCCAGTTACAGCAACAGCCAGTCCTGTTATAGCAATAATAAGTGTTTCTACCCCTGTACTTAGGATGATTGCTTCTGTAGGTATTCCATATTGACGTCCCAAAATTAAGCGACCAGCATAGTGAAAGATATTTCCAGGCAAGTACTTTCCTATTTGAGATTTTCCGATAATAATATATGCTTGTTTGAAGGGAATTTTAATATCTCCTCCTCTAATCAATATTTGCCAAGCTACACTGATGATTGCTGTTACACCAGCACAGAAAAACGTGGCTACGACCAAACCTATAACTGCTTTATAATTAAAATTAAAACTAGGTATACTTTTAAAATTAGTGACAAGACTAGAAGCCAGAAATAGTAAAGATACAGTAACGAAAAAGTAGCCAATAAAACTAATAGTTTTTTTCACTATTAAAATTCATCTTCAATAATTAAGTTTTTTTCAGGACTTATATTTACTTATATATCTGCGATCGCTCCTCAATAGCTTTAAGTATCTCTTCCAATTTCTGAACGCGCCAGTTTAATTTTTCTAGTAATTTTCTATTAATAGAAATTATATCTGCTATTAGTCCAAAGATAATTATTAAAAAACCTATTCCTAATAGAATAGCTGCTAAGATAAGAGATTGGATTTTTCCTTGACCCTCACCTATTAAATAGAAATATAAAAAACGCAAGTTTATTAGGATTCCAAAACCAACTAAAATTGTTCCTAAACTAACAAAAAATCTAAAAGGTTTATAAGCTACGAAGATACGGATAATAGTGAGAGCTGAACGTTTTAAATAGCTTGGTATACTTTTGACTAAACGCGATGGACGAGTCTGCTTATTAACGCGTACTGGGACAGAAGTAATCGCAATTCCATTTTGACCTGCTTGAATAATAGTTTCTAACGTATAGGTATAGTCATTAAATACATTGAGTTGCATAGCTACATTCCGAGTCATTGCTCGGAATCCACTAGGGGCATCAAGGGTATCAGTATTACTAACTAGACGTACTACCCAGCTACCTAATTTTTGTAAAAGTTTTTTAGTCGGGGAAAAATGATTAATTCTTTTAATTGGTCGTGCCCCAATCACCATCTCCGCTTTTCCTTTCAAAATTGGCTCAATGAGCTTTGGGATATCATCAGCACAATACTGGTTGTCTGCATCTGTGTTAACGATGATATCTGCTCCTGCAGCAACGCAAGCTTCTAATCCGGCGACAAACGCTTTGGCTAGCCCAAGGTTTCTGGGAAATCGGATGATATGGTCAACTTGGTAAGCCTTCGCTATCTCAACTGTTCTGTCAGTACTTCCATCATCAACGATCAACCACTCTACTGTGTCAACACCAGGAAGCTGGCGCGGTAAGTCAGAAAGAGTAATACCAAGGGTTTTTTCTTCGTTGTAGCAAGGTATTTGAATGATTAGCTTAGTCAATAAGCCACCTCATTTAATATTTATTTGAGTCATTATATAGCTTTTCCAAGACTATTCTGTGCAGAGTCAGTTTAATATCTGAATTAACATAGAGACGATATTCTAAATCCTTGACTGGCTTGTCTAGAGAAAAACTAATTTTTGCCACAGTTCCCTGTAACCCAAGGGTTTTTTCCCCAAGAATTAAAGGCTTTTGTTTAATCGAGGTTGAACCTTTGTCACTTGTTACATCTACAAAACCATAATTTCCCTCACTACTTACTTCAGAAAAAGTACCATACCAAGATACGCTATACTTACCTGCTGGTAAATCTATATGGGGTCCAAACTGAACAAACCCTTTATTTCCTTGAGTTTCTAGTATTCCTTGTTCTATGTCTCGCTTTGCTATTTGAGTTCCAAAGTACTCGGATGAAGCGGGCAAATCTATGGTGAAGCTTTTCCCACTATTTTTATTTTCCACAGGAGATATAATGCTGATGTCATAGCATCTGTCGTACACTTTATTGGGTTTAATCTTTTCTACTTTTTGAAGAAAAGGTCCGCATATTTCATGGTATCCTTCAATTTGCCGTTTTCCTGGATTTTTAAATAGTCCATCTAGGATGATATAGAAATCATCAAAATATCCATCATTTTGAAGCAACAAAGGATCTATATTGTTAACTATTACTGTTTCCTTGCTATAAATGTAAGTTAATACTGAGGCAATTTCAGGATTAGAAGTTAAGTAGATTTGCTGAGAGGGTAATTGTTCAACCAATTCTTTGTAAGCATTCAAGTAATCTCCTAACATGGCTTTGAAAAGATATGGTCTTGCAAAACTAACAGCAGAAGATAGATAAATTAAAAAAATAGCAGTGGCTATTCCTAAAGTTGTTAAGCGTAGTAATTTCTTGTATTTAACAGAAGAAGCTAATACATATAGATAAAAAATGGCATAAGTAGAAAATAAGATTAGAGAAGGAATTACTTGGGGCACCCAACGACGAGATGCCCATATGTGATCCGGTGTAATACTAGGTTTCCAAGTATAGATAAAGACTGTGACTCCCGCTAGAAAAAGCATGGGCAGCCATTTATTCCGTTCTTTTGGCTGAAGAATTACTAAGCTAGATCCGATCGCGAAGAGGATAAATGATAAAGGAGTAACGTACCAACCTAATTCCCGCAATGCACGAGCATCAAAACTATCAAATAAAAAAGGTCTTATTAGATAGGCAAATAGAAGCCATAGGGTAATAGCGATCGTAGCAGCTAACGCGAACACGAACAGGTTATGAGAAGTTAATTTGGCTTTTTGTAGTTTTGGATAAGGTATTAACAATATCGCCAAAGATAAAATAATTGAAAAATAATTAATAAAAATTAAGCCTTTCAAACTTCCCAAGATCCATAAATCGTATATATAAGGATAGCTCCATAAGTAGCCATCAAGAAAACCAACTGTGCTTGTTACCAAATATCCTAGTACTGAAAATAAGGCTATCTTTTGAGACTTTTTATCTCTAGCTACGATTCCTGAATAAATAGCAAAGCCGACGATTACTAGAACATTAAAGGCAGAGTCTATACGATTTAGCACGCCAACGCCTAGGATTAGACCAGCTAAAATACCCCATCCTATAGAATTTCGCTCCTTGGCAATTACAAGTAAGTAAAAGCCAAAGAAAAGAATAGTTAATGCCAGCATCTCTGTCAGGGTAATGCGAACATTCCAGACAACAGCTGGATTTATACCTAGTGCTATAGTTGCCAACCATGCGGGCCAAAATGGCATCAAGTAACGACCTACCATAAAAAATGACCAGAGTCCCATGACCGAAATCAAGGCATTGGCACGCACAACTCCTTCTATACCCCAAAAAGCAGAAAAATTAGCTGCAAAAGCAGGAAATAATTGCATAAATTGAGGTATTAGTGTTCCGGGATCTTCACTTAGTCCTCGTACAAAAGCACTGTAAATTCCTGGATAACCTAATTGAATGACTTCACCATATTGCTTATATAACTGCCCTAAGAATGGTAAATCTAGATTGAGACCACCTGTCTTGGCAATATAACCAGAGAAGATAAGATATAAACCAGGATCTCTAACACCTAACATGTAATAAGTGGGATAGGCAGCATAAATTACACCAAAGAAAAATAGGACAGCAAATAAAAGTAACGTTTGTAATAAGTCACTTTTAGTATTAGTTTTGTTTTTACTCTTCAGTTCTTTGTTGGCAATTTTTCTAGAGCTGATTAAGTAGATGAAAGCAGAAATACAAAAAAATATAATAGTAATAAGCCAAGGAGAATAGTTTCCAACTCTAACAAGGACTAAACTAACAATAGCAAGCAGCAAAAATGTAAATATAGATGATAAAAACCAACTACTTTGAAAAAATCCCTGTTTCAATAAGTAAAACCGCAAATTACATAATATTAAAATAATTGAACCCAGGAAAAATGCTAGCGTCATTGCCTTTATTTTAGGTTGTTACTCAAAGTTTATTTTATATAATCTATAGCACTGAACTATAAAAGTAACTCGCGTAAAATTAAATTGGAAAAGTTTTAAATTTTGGGTTTAGTTGAATTTATGCGTTCTATGATTGATTCATTTTTTTGTGCATTCTGATTTTTAGAAAAAACATAATATGACTTTCTGGCTATGGAGATTTGGTTCATGTAAGTATCATACTTTTCGTGAAGTGCTTTCTCAATATCTATCTGTCGATGAAAATTATGTTGTTCAAATTGTTTCACCCACCATTGAGAATCAGCCCAAATCAGATGACCGTGCATTGGATACCCATCTTTATCGACATGAAGCTTTGAAAAGTTTTTTCCCCGATCTATATCTTCCTGCCAATCTTGAATATAAACAGGAAAAATTGTTCCAAAAACTAAATCTTCACCAAAAGCTGGAATATTACAAAATAAATAACCGCCCTCACTCATTATTTTGTAAATTTTAGCAAGATAATCGTGAAGCTTATTAATATTCAAATGTTCAAAAATATCTAAGCCAAAAACTAAATCATATTTTTTTGTAAATTCTAATTCTAATAAATCTCCTTTATAAATATTATTTTTTATTTGAGGAAAAGCTTTGTTTATAGCCAGTCGACTGATTTCAACTCCTTCACAAAATATATTAAGCTCATGAAGGCACTGTAGAATTGCACCATTAGCACAACCTATTTCTAAAGCTATATCAGGTTTAAAAACTGACATGATTTCTGCCATTATTCTTTTATCTATATCGATATCAAAACTCCATACTCCAGGTTTTTCATAGTAACCATGTTCTAAAATCATTCTTTCTAGCCAATCAAAATCTTCTGGATTTTTTGCATCAAATACTAAGATTTGGTTTGTATTTGAAATATCATTTAATAAATGATATTTAGATGGCTGTAACTCTTTTAAATTTTGGATTGAATAATTTTCAAGTAAAATTTTATTAATAAATTCATTCGATTTAACGAGGCTTATTAGCACATCTGTTCGGCTATATCCAGAATTTAGAAGTTTTGTGTAACTGTTCAACCCATTTACATCTATATCTCGACCAAGAATTTCTTTATAAGCCTTTTTCAAAAAACTTCGATCGGATTCAAATTTTTCATGATTACGATTATTATTAATTTTTGTTTTTATGACTTGTTTTAAAGTAAAAAATAAATTATTTATATAATTCATTGTGCAGTGTTTTCTCCATCATGAGAATTAAATTATCTAACTTTTGAATTACTGCCGTAGTAAAAAAAGTTTCTCGTCTTTTTCGCTGTGCAGATATTACCTTTGACTTTAATGATTCATCTTTTACCAACAACTTTGCTAATGCTGCAACCTTAACTAAATCATTTTTGGTATTAAACATCAAACCCGCTTCACCTAATGTTTCTGGCACGGCAGTGCTTTTATAAGCCAAAACAGGAACATCAAACCACATAGCCTCAACCAGTGGTACACAAAAACCTTCATGCTCGCTCATTGACCATAAAAGGTGTGCAGTCCGATAATATGCTAATAGTTGGGTATCGTTTACCTGACCGGCAAGCATGACAAAATCTGCCAAATTTAACTTTTGAATAGTATTTATCAGGTGATGATAATAAGGATCGCCAGACTCACCAGCTCCTACTAAAATTAGTCGCGCCTGCAGATCCATTGTGAGGTAATGGGCAAAAGCTTCTAACAAATCATCTTGACATTTATTTGGTGCTAAACGACCTACAAATAACAGATTTGTTTTGCCATCTTGGAGTTGTCGCATTAATTCAGCATCCGCAGACATATCCCATTTACTAGGGTCTACAGCTATTGGTAATACGCCAGGGTTACGAAATCCAGATGCTATAAGATCGGAAGCATTATAAGCAGAATCTCCAACTGAGAGAGGAAAATGCTGGGCTAGTTGAGGTAGTTCTGCCCGACCTTTTTCTAAAATCTTGGCAAATTCCGGTCGATAAGGTAAAAAAAACTCAGCTGGGGTAATGTTGTGATAAATTAAGCATTTAGTATTGGGATGGGCGATCGCATAGTCTGTAAGTTCAGTACCAATTGAATGATGATAGATTAGACCTGCTTTATGACTAATAGCATTGGGTTGAAATAACTTAACTTCACGAGCAACACGCTCATCTAAATAGCGAACAAAAATATCTGATTTATAACCGCATTTACGTAAATAATTTCTGATGGTTAAGGCATGATTGGAAATAGCATCCCCATAAGCAAGATTAGGCAGTAGTTGATGAATTTCTTTTAGTTTTCCCAAGCTAGGCTCGATCGTTACTGCTGTTGATTGTTGAGATAAGCCTAATACAGCTTCGTAACGTTCCATAATTTTATCCCATACGGCATTTTCTTTGGCATAACTGTGACCATTTATTCCGTATGCTATTAGTGCTGTTTCTTCTATGCGCTCGACTTGAGCGAATAATTCGGTCCATTCAATTTCTGTTTCTGCTAGCCAACCACCTTTCGCAGACTCGACGGCCATTGCAGTAGCCAAACAATTTCGATGAGCGGCAACAGGCTTATTATAGAACCACGCTTCCATGATGACGCGGGAATAACTTTCATTTTGACTCGGTTGAAATAAAGCCAAACAGTTAGCTAATAAGGCTGCTTTTTCAATTTCTGTAACTAAACCTAGATCGACTAATCCCTCTATAGGTTTAAGAAAGGGTGGATTGCCAGGACCGACAATAACTAGCTTTAGATTAGAGTGTGGATGTTTTTGTTTAAAAGCAGTATAAGCCCTAATTAATAAATCGGTATTTTTTGTTGAATCTCGGCGACCCAAGCAAAGAATAAACCGTTCTTGTGTTACTTGGAAGTCTTTAATTTGGAGAATTTCTTTATTGTGGTAGTTATAATCAACTTCTACTCCTGCACCTGCTACGAGGCTTTTAATAATAATCCCAGGACCATATAACTGTCTGGCTAGTTGAGCTTCCCCTTCACTTATAAACAATAACCCTTTTGCTGAGTGGAAAATATTAGCAACCTGAGGTAAATAGGCATAAGCTTCATCGTGTAGACAAGGCTGTAGAAATGCACGATTAGAAACAATTGGCAAACCCTTCAGAATAATTCCATAAAGATAGGGAAGAAATATAAATGCTTGATAATGTTCTTGATGTTTTTTTAGATAATTCAGTAAATCAGTCGAATTAATATTTTCATTACAAAAAATAGTTGCATCTTCTAAACTAACCGGGCTAACTCCTGGTTTTAAGACTGAAGGTGGTAAGCTCAATATTAAAGAATTAATGCGATCGAACTTAGGGCGATCGCGATTATCAACTTTAAAGCGACGAATCTTTATACCATCTTCTTGGCTCAATCCAGGTTTAAAATGATTGACAGACCAATCATCCTGAAAAGCACGACAACAAGTGGTTAAAACCTCAACGTGATGTCTTCGCTGTGCTAGACGAGTGGCTACTTGCCATGCTTGCTGTTCGGCTCCTCCTTTTAAATTTTTACCAAACCAGGGAGTAACTATAGCTATAGACTTCATTTCTTATATCCAACTACTGCATAATCACGAGGACCAAAAAACCAGTTATTAAGAGTTTGCTTGACTAAATCATCTCGAGCAAACGGACTGTTCTCTACTGGATTTAAATACAATAGTTGAACATCTAACAAACCTTGATATTTCAGACAAAATTGTATTGTTTCAGGAAAAATGGGATTGTTATGAGTTAAATCTGAATAAAAATTGCAAGCTCCAACTACTAAGTTCTTGGGATTTGGCGTTTCAAAAATAGCCATTCCTCCTGGTTGCAATACTCTAAATACTTCTTCTATTAACTTGATTAACACCGGAAATTGCAAATGCTCGATAATGTGAAAACCCGTAACTGCACCCAAACTAGCGTCTGCTAAAGATTGTAAGTAAGCAATAACATCAGCTTCGAGTACATCAAGTTTTTTAGTTGAACATCGCTCCAGCATGACCCTGTTATTATCTATACCTTTCGCTGTGTATCCAGACTCTTTCAGCAACTCAAGCCACTCACCTCTACCACAACCCACATCTAAAATTGGCGATTCAGGCTTGCCTATCTCTGCTTGCTCGATCAATGGCAAATAAACTTTTAACCGATTGAGAATATCTTCACGACTTCCTCGAAACTCGTCTTCAAAAGCGGCATAAAAAGCATCAAGTGCGTGTTTATCTTCATTAATAAAGGTTTGTAATTGCTCGCGATCGAACGGTTCTGGTAAGCGTTTTCGTGCCTCTTCTAAAAATAAAGCAATCAAACGCTTCTGCTGAATGAGATCGTTTATAAGGTAACTATTATTGGTCAGGTAATTTTCAGACAGCTTTTGTATATGGCTATTTATGCTACCTAAGCTTTCATCTACTGCATGAGTGCGATGTTCTAGTGCTCCAAGTCGTTGCTCTACGCTGTTGGCGAGTCGTTCGTCTACTGCATGAGTGCGATGTTCTAGTGCTCCGAGTCGTTGCTCTACGCTGTTGGCGAGTCGTTCGTCTACTGCATGAGTGCGATGTTCTAGTGCTCCGAATCGTTGCTCTACGCTGTTGGCGAGTCGTTCGTCTACTGCATGAGTGCGATGCTCTAATGCTCTCAGGCGTTCATCCATGTTTGTTGCGAGCGACTCTAGTTGTTCGTCTATTACTTGAGTATGATTTTCTAACGCCCTCAGACGTTCATCAACGCTTTGGGTGCGGCTAGCAACATTTCCCAAACGTTCATCAACGCTTTGGGTACGGCTAGCAACATTTCCCAAACGCTTATCTAGTTGCGATCGCAATACTTCTATTTCTGTAATTAATTGGCGATTAATACTTATAGATTGCTTAAAAGCACTGGTTAAATTGTAGTTTACTTCTCTTTGATCTCTAAAAAGTAAATTAAATGTTTTTAAAATAAATTTTTCTAGCTTTTCTGCTAATGGTAACTTGTAATATTTTGCAGGTAGCTTAGTACGAGTCAAACTGCGAGACTCCGCATTTTTAAGTAAAGCCTCAATCTGGTTAAGATGATTACTGAGTGAGGAAATTGACAAAGATGACTTTGTTTGAGATGGTCGATAATCTGTTTTGCGTTTAGCAACTTCTTCCCTAATTTTCTCCATTAATTCATCGACGTTGATTTCCGGATTATTTGATTCAATCATATTTTCTTTTACTTTTTATGGGAATATACGGCATCTTTTTTATCAATTCTTACAACAGATTTTAAATCTACAATTCCTTCACAAAAACTATTATTAATTACTTCCATTACTATTAATTCATCAATCCAGTCATAGCTGATACCTTCTTCTGAGTGTACGCCTACTGTAAATGTATAAACACCTTTATTTAGATGGCAGGGAATTTGAAAACCTACAGTTAGTTGTTCGCCAGCTTGTAAGCATGGTAAATCAGCCTCCATTAAATAAGTATTGGTGCCATAAATTACCATACCCATCAAGTTTCTTAAAGAAATGCCTACAACTAAATCTGAGAGTTCTGCTTTTGCTGTTAAAGAAACTAAAATTTGAAAAATTGACCCGGTTTCTACTTTAGTAATTTCTTTATTATCTAAGTCGGTAAGTTTAACATTATCAATTTTGACTAATTGGTTTCCATGTCGATGCAAAGCTTTTTGTTGATGATTATCAATGACAAAATCATCATGATTTTCAATCTCTCTAATTTCTTCGCTGGGTTGAGATTGGTTTACTTGATATTGTTCGGGATTATCGGAACTCAATAAAGCAATATAATGATTGACGACTTCTTTTGGTTCGCCAATTTCTAATATTTTTCCTTGATTCATTAATACTGCGCTTTTACACAGCATTTTGACGCTGGAAGAATCATGAGAAACAAACAAAATCGTAACTCCCTGCTGTTTCATTTCCCTAATGCGCTTCATACAGCGAGCTTGGAATTTGGCATCACCTACGGCTAATGCTTCATCTACTATTAATATGCTCGGTTCTGAATTAGCAATGACAGCAAATGCTAATCTTACCACCATCCCGCTAGAGTAAGTTTTGACAGGCTGATCGATAAAATCTCCTATTTCCGCAAAAGCAGCAATCTCATCAAATTTAGCCTCTATTACTTCACGGCTTAATCCCAAAATCTGTCCATTAAAAAATACATTTTGCCTTCCAGTAAACTCTGGATTAAAGCCGCTGCCTAACTCTAGTAGTGCAGAGATTCGACCATTTACATATACTTCACCTGTAGTTGGCATTAGTGTACCCGCAATGATCTGCAACAAAGTGCTTTTGCCCGAACCATTTTGACCGATAATCCCAACAGTTTCTCCTCGATAAATTTCTAGGTTGATATCTTGCAAGGCACAAAATTCTTGGGCACGACTTTTTCCAGGTAGTAGAATTTCTTTGAGGCGATCTACTGGACGAGCATACCGTTTGTAATGTTTGGAGACATTTTTTATCGAGATAGCAATATCCTGCCCCATGCTTTTTTCTAACTCCTCAAAATTTCCACACTTAAACACCAAAAAAACTACATCTTGTTTACTGAGTTACAACATCTAGATTAAATGAGAATCAGATTACAAAACATCAGCAAAAGCTGGGCGTAAAGCACGATAAAAGGATAAACCGACCCAAAACACAAATACAGAAGTAATTATGGCATATCCCCATTCTTGCCAATGAATTATCTGCCCTTCCAAAACTATGTCACGGTAAACTTCAGCGATTACAGCCATAGGATTGAGCCAAAATAGCAAACTCCGAAATTGCTCGGGAATGATTGAAACTGGATAAACAATAGGAGTCAAGTAGAACCAAAGATTAAGAATTACTGCCAAGCTTTGAGTAGTATCCCGCAAAAATACTGTTAATCCTGCTGCTATGTATCCTAAGCCAACCGTAAAAAGCAACTGGGTTAACCAGATTAATGGCAACCAAGCTAAAGTTTCATGAAGGTTGCCTGACAAAGCCGCCGTCATCACAATTAAAATAGCCAACCCAACCGCACTCTCGATAAAAGCCGACAAAATTGGTACTAATGGCAATAAAGACAGAGGAAAAACTACTTTTTTAACCAAATTTGACTGTCCGACTACAGAATTGCCCGCCTCTACTAAGCCAGTGGTAAATGCAATCCAAGGTAATAAACCAGCAAACAACCACAGTCCAAAGGCAAGATTGTCGTCTGCTGACAAACCTTTGAGACTTAATCTGACCTTGAGTACAATAGAGAAGACATAGGTATAAATTAGCAATTGAGACAATTGATTAATTAGAGGCCACAAATTGCCTAGTATCGAACCTTTGTATTTAGCTTCTAAATACCGTCGCACTAGCATTCTCAGCAAGTTAAAATTCGACCACCATACCTGGTTCACGGGTAGCAGAGAGCCAATCATATAAAGTCTATGTCTAATTTTTTTACCCAGCATCAACATCAAATAAATTCAAGCAGGTATTTAAAAATTATTATTTAATAAATGACCAAGAACAGACAACTAACCTAAAAGTAGGGCAAATTCTACCAATTACTAAGGGTTCATCATCTCGATCGCTATTGGTTGTAGCTATGAACATAAGTTAGAGCTAAGTCTAAATTATCGGTGAGATTAAATAAAATTTGACCCAGTCATCAAACTGCTCGTTTATTGGCAGGATGTTTCTCAGTTTCCTTACCTTACTTACAAAGCCTTCCATGGTTTGCAATAGTCCCGGGTTCCTCACTCGATAACCATAAATGTAACCTTTCTCTATCAAGCTCAACAGCTATAAAATTTAAACATAATATTTAAAAATAAATATCAAGATAACTCAAAAATAAATTTTCCTAGTAATTACCGTAAATACTTAATATATATTATGACAGCTTACTTTTGAGGAACTTGAGAGGCGATCGCCCGACCAATTTCGAGAGAAGAGGTAGCGGCTGGAGAGGGCGCATTACATACGTGCAAAGCTTTGGGACGGTTAATAATCAAAAAATCATCAACTAACTTGCCGTTGTTGCTTAAAGCCTGTGCTCTTACCCCTGCATGAGTAGGCACGACATCTTCCGATCGAACTTCAGGAATCAATCGCTGCAAGCTGCGGACAAAAGCAGCTTTACTCCAAGAGCGAATCATCTCCTGTAAACCAGAGTTGGCATGTTGAGCTGATAGTCTCCAGAAACCAGGATAAGTCATCGTTTCCATAAAATCCCTGAAGTCAAAATCAGTTTTGAGATAGCCTTCTCGTTTGAGGCTGAGGACGGCATTGGGTCCGGCATGGACGCTACCGTCTATCATACGAGTGAAGTGAACGCCCAAAAAAGGAAAATTAGGATTGGGTACGGGATAAATGAGATTTTTGACCAAATAGCGTTTTTCTGGGGTTAACTCGTAATACTCTCCGCGAAAGGGAACGATTTTAGCAGGGGGATTGATTCCAGCGAGTTTGGCGATGCGATCGCTAAAAAGTCCGGCACAGTTGATTAGAAATCGAGTAGCCAATTCTCCTCGATTAGTTTCTATGACATAACCTTCCTCAATTTCTTTAATCTCTTCAACTTTTCGATTCAAATATAGTTCTGTACCTTGAACTTTAGCCAGTTCGGCATATTTTGCACATACTTGTTTGTAGTTGACAATACCCGTAGACTTAACGAGAATTCCTCCCAAGCAACTAACATGAGGCTCTATTTCTCGTACCTCTTCTCTGCTTAACTTGGCAATTTCGATCTCGTTATCCAAACCTCTCTGATAAAGATTATCTAATAAAGGAAGTTCTTCTGAGTCGGTAGCAACAATTACTTTGCCGCAAACTTCATAATCGATACCATGTTCTTGGCAAAATGCCACCATCGAGCGATTGCCTTCCCGGCAAAATTTGGCTTTAAAACTGCCTGGCTTGTAGTATATACCGGAGTGAATTACGCCGCTATTATTACCAGTTTGATGAGCGGCTAAAAGGTTTTCTTTTTCCAATAAAATAATTTTGGCAGCAGGAAAGCGTTTACTCAAAGCCATAGCCGTGGACAAGCCAACAATTCCACCGCCAACAATAGCAAAGTCGTACATAAGTCATATCAATTTGTTTTTTTTGTAGGGACGCATGGTTATGCGCCCTTACAGAGATTAATTTATAGCAGAAATTTAGGAATTTGGTATCAGAAATGAAAGCGTTGTTGTATCTAGCTTTTAGTCTTGCTAACTGTACCTCACCGATTCGAGAAAAGCTATATAACTTCTTTAAAATATAATGTGTTTATATAAATGAGATAAATGAGGAGCAATGGTTTTTGATTTCTTGGTAACTGCTCCTCATCTTGCGATTTTCTCTGACTTTTACAAAGGTATTAATTCGGTTTCTACTCCCATTTTTTTAAGCATTTGCCCAATTTCATCGCAGTAAATGGCGTTCATCACAATAACTTTATCCGGCCGATACTCTTTGAGAAATTCCGGTGGCATAATTTCTTTGCCTACTCCAGGAATAAATTTACCGTGACGGTGAGGATTGATATCGACTACGTATTCAATCTTGTCAATGGTATCGAGAGTTGTCAGAAAAGCAACGCATTTAGAACCAGAACCCCAAACAACTACCCGCTGATTTTCTGCTTTCCATTGCTCGAGATTTCGCCGCCAATTATCGAGCTTGCTTTGAATATTGCTGGCAAAATGCCGAACATCTTCGGCTACTTGTGCTACGGTTTCTTCAAGAGGATGTACCTTGTCTGAAGGAGCATCTACGGGTTGAGCTTCAATCAGCAAATATTGATCGCCGTAGTCAAGATATAGATCGCTGACTTCAAAATTACAAGCGCGGAACAGACGAGCTAGAGTGCCAGGGGAAAAGTAAGAACAGTGTTCGTAATAGATATCTTCAAAAGCTAAATTCTGTAAAACTCTGGTATTGTCAGGTATTTCCAAGAAAAAATTAACCTTATGGCGAGAGGTTCGCTCCCTTCGCGCGTAGTGCGGCAGCACTCGCTGCGCGGAATCGCCAATCGATTTACGCACGGTACTGATAAATTCGGCGGTTGGCTGAATATGTTCTAGGGTATGGCGGCAACAGATAAAATCGCCTACATAGCGAGCGTGTTTTTCGCCGTAGTAGTCTTGAATAAAGGTAACGCGATCGGCAGCTTCACTCTTGACTCTACCGGGAACTACACTAGGATCGATACCTACACCAGTATTATTTCCTAATTCGCATAGCAATAGCAGAAAATCTCCCTTGCTACAGCCAATTTCGACAATATGTTTGTTATGTAAATCGTATTTTTCAATCAGTTTATTAGCTAAATCGAGAGCGAATTTATTAAAAGTCGGAGAAAAACTTTGCTGATCTTCGTAGTTAGGAGCATAAGCCGACCATTTTGGGTCAAACTCTACGTTGGTGATAAAACCGCAATGGTCGCAAAAAGCGAGAACGACATCACCGCAAGGAAAATCCAAGGCTTCCTCTTTGGTAGACATCATCAGACAACTATGTACCGGTACGTTACGTACTTCGTAAAAGATTGATAATCCTTTGTGAGAGCAGTTGGGACAGATGTGTTCTGTAAGATAACCGTTTGATTCTGGTTTGGTTTGAATGGAGATAGGGTTTTGTACCATGTTAATTTTTGGCAGGTTTTAAGCTAACTAAGCAAGATAAAAGAGAAGTCAAATTTATGGATTAGATTTAACAGTTTTTAGCGGAAAGGCGATCGCGTGTCCTACTTTCCAGGTAATTCCCGGATAACAATTTTCTATAGGCTGAATTTGGTAAGATTGAGATTGCAAGAAATCTGCTACCGCTTGTTGTTTGCGTTCAAAAGATGCTTCTTGTTTAGCGTCAATTTCATAAATCACCAGCGGCTGGTATTGAGCTAAAGTTTGTTTCATTCCTTGCAGTACATCTAATTCTGCCCCTTCAACATCGATTTTGACCAAAGTGGGTGGAGTTAACTCTTCCCGAGCAATTAGCTCGTCAATAGAGACTAGAGCTACCGCCATCGAGCCTTGTACATCCGGTGGTCTATCTACGCTAGCAAGAGTATGACCGCCAATATTTCTGGTGAGTAAGAGTTGACCTTCCCCCATGCTTCCAGAAACAGCTTTTTCGATAACTGTAATTTGGGAGAAATTGTTGAGTCGAGCATTATGGTGAATTTTGGCTGCATTATCCGGTACTGGCTCAAAGGCATATACTTTTCCCGTATGTCCTACTAATTTGGCTCCTAGGATGCTAAAAAAGCCAATATTAGCACCAATATCATAAAAAACTCCTCCTGGCTTCAGATGGCTGGCTAAAGCTTCTTGCAGGGGTAATTCATAGTCTCCCAAAGCGAAATCAGGATTTGCCGAGCCACCATTAAACTTCAATCCCGCACCAATGCCTCGAACGATCTTGACATCTCGATCGCTAACACTCAACCGCATTAAATTATTAATAAAGGAATTAGAAGGTAGCGCTCGCTGTATTCCTCCAAGTAATTGAGTAGGCAATAACTTTACCAGATAAGTTAGTGATTGTTTTTTGAAGGAGGTAAAAACGGTAAAAATCATCTTAATTTAGGTCTCCTAACTTTAGATTAGTAAGGGATTGATGATACCGCGCCTTTTAAAAATTGTCTGTGTTTGCCTGGCGATATTTGAACCCCAACACGATGGCAATCCCCCGATCTCATCTCGCAGCAAGTGACGGCGACTGGAAGCCAAAAATTTTACTCGATTATTCTGGGTTCGGGAATCGGCACGATAAACTTGCCTCCTTGTTGTCGATAAGCTTCTTGCTGCTGTACGATCTCCTCTGCAAAATTCCAAGCCAAAATTAAAACATAATCTGGTTTATCTTCTAGCAGCTTGCTCGGAGGAAAAATAGGTAGATGATTAATCCCCATATAACGACCGTGTTTAAACTTATTTAAATCGACTATGTAATCGAGTAGAGTTTTATTAATTCCCAAGTAACTGAGCATGGTTGTCGCTTTAGCAGCTGCACCGTAGCCGACAACTCTTGTATCCTGTTTTTTCAAATCCCACAAAAGATCGAGTAAGGAGTATTTAAAGGCAACGACGCGATCGGCAAATTCTCGATAGTAATCGATGCGATCGATTCCTTTTTCTCGTTCCTCTTGCAGCAATGATTTGACCGATTCTGTTACTGCTTCTTTGGGTTCGACAAAGAGGCGCAAGGAACCGCCATGAATTGCCGTCTGCTCGATATGATTGAGATAGAGAGAATGTCTTCTAAATAACTTGTCTAAAGCAGTAACAGAGAAGTAGCACAGGTGCTGATGATAGATAGTGTCAAATTCACAACGATCTACTAAGTCAACCACATAGGGAGCTTCAATGACTGCTACACCAGTTTCTTTTAAAAGAATTGCGATCCCTTCGACAAAGCCATTAAGATCTGGTACGTGAGCTAAGACATTATTAGCCAAAAACAGGTCAGCTTGTTTGCCTTCTGCTTTTAATTGTTTAGCTAATTCTTTGGTAAAGAAAGTACAAACCGTAGGAACTCCTGCTTTTTGTGCTGTCTCTGCCGGTCCGGAAGCGGGGTCGATTCCCAACACGGGAATTCCTCGCTCGACGAAGTTTTTCAGCATATAGCCGTCATTGCTGGCAGCTTCAATAACAAAACTATTGCTGTCTAAATTTCTCGTTTCAATCAAGTTTTTGGCACTGTCACCAAAATGTCTTAGTAGAGAAGGAGAGACAGAAGAAAAGTAGGGATAGTCCCGACAAAAAAGAATCTCGGGAGGAACTGTTTCGGTTATTTGAACTAAACCACAATCTGGGCAAAAAGCGAGGTCAAGAGGAGCAGTATATTCTGGTAAATCTAGTTTTTCTTTTGTCAGTAATCCATCTGCCAAGGGTGTATAGCCGAAGGAAATAATTAAATCTAGTTCCCGATTACCACAGGAACGACAAGCAACTTGCTCTTTATCCATATTTATCTTAGTTATTACATATTTTCTCTGTTTTCTTTTTTAGGGCAACCTTAACTAGATTGCCCCAAAGTGCTAGTTCAAATATTTTTATTCCTTTTTTTTAAGGGGCGATCGCTAGGGTTTCTCGCCTCCAACGCAGATCTTCTTCCAACTGTCCGCTACTAATTAAATATTTAATGTGAGCAATACGTTGGTATTTTGGACCTTCAAATTCTTCTAGAGTTAACCCAACTTTTTGATAGGCTTCGTACAATTCAGCTGCTCCCTTACGAGCGCTCCACTGAGGCTCGAAAGCAGGCAAGACTCGAGTAACTTTACTACAATTTACTCGATAGCAACGTTTATCCGGTCCTGCATCGGGGGCATATTCAATCTTACAGTTAGGCACTACTTCTTTAACAATTTCTGCAAGATCGCGAATTTGGTAATTATCTTCGTTTCGCCCTATATTAAATGCCTCATTGTGGACTAACTCTCTGGGTGCTTCTAGTACGGCGATAAACGCCCTAGAAATATCTTCAATATGCACTATTGGTCGCCAAGGAGTACCGTCACTTTTAATGTAAATTTGTCCTGTTGTAAAAGCCCAAGCAACTAAATTATTGAGAACTAGATCGAAACGCAGGCGAGGAGAAACACCGTAAGCAGTAGCATTACGCAAAAAGGTAGGAGTGAAACTATCGTCTGCCAGTTGACCGAGATCTTGTTCTACTTTTACCTTAGAAACGCCATAAGGAGTAACCGGATTAAAAGCTGATTCTTCATCAAGCCAATCGGCACCTCCAGCACCATAATTGCTACAGGAAGAGGAAAAGATAAAGCGAGTAATGCCCGCTTGTTTAGCTAGTTTAGCTAGCTGTACGGAGGCCAAATAATTAATTTCGTGAGTCAGATTAGGATTGAGATTGCCGAGAGGATCGTTAGAGAGTCCCGCTAAATGCAATACCGCTTCAAATCCTTCTAAATCTTTTAGTTCAACATCTCGGATATCTTTTCGCAGTTCGGGAATTTCAACAATTCCGTCTCCAAAGGTACTGCGCTGATATAAATCGCTATCTAAACCAACAACTTCATATCCCTTCTTTAGTAACATTGGCACCATTACCGTGCCGATATATCCTTTGTGACCAGTTACTAAGATTCTCATTTGGATCCTCCCATGTTTTCCAAGGTGCATTACCGCTTGCCCAAAGGCTTTCTAAACGTCGCTTGTCGCGCAATGTATCCATACATTGCCAGAAAGAATCATGTTTATAAGCCATTAACTGTCCGTCTCTGGCCAATCTTTCTAGCGGTTCTTTTTCCCACTGAGTTTCATCTCCGTCAATGTAATCAAACACCTCTGGTTCTAACACGAAGAAAGCACCATTAATCCAGCCTTCTTTAGTTTGGGGTTTTTCAGAGAATTCTACAATTTGGTCACCATCTAGTTCTAAATGACCAAAACGGGCTGGGGGACGAACGGCAGTTAAGGTTGCTAGTTTACCGTGAGATCGATGGAAAGCTAACAATTTCTGTAAATTGATATCGGAGACTCCATCGCCCCAAGTAAGCATAAAGGTTTCATTAATGTAAGGGGCTAAACGCTTAATCCGACCGCCTGTATTGGTCGTTAGTCCAGTTTCGATCAACTCTACCGTCCAATCTAGTTGATAGCCAGCGTGGGTTTTTACTTCGCCATTACGTAATGCTACGGTGAGATTACTGTTAAGAGCGCAGTAATCTACCATGTATTTTTTGATTACGGCTCCCTTATAGCCGAGAGCAATGATAAAATCCTTAAAACCGTAGTTGTGATAGTGCATCATAATATGCCAAAGAATTGGCTGTCCGCCTATCTCCACCATCGGTTTGGGTTTATTCTCCGTTTCTTCGGATATTCGAGTTCCCAGACCTCCAGCAAGAATTGCTACTTTCATAATCGTTCCTCAATTGACTTATTTGACCGAGTAAACGGGTAAATTTACTAATATATCAGCATCAGCATAATTGTAAAGATAGCGAAGCTGTTTTTTTTTAAAGTTTTAGTGAAAAATTAAAAGGCGATGTAAAATGCTTGTAAAATCTAACTCATGTAGATTAGGCATATTTTAATATATTGAATTTTAAGCGATCGCCTTTAGGGATTTTAGCTATGTTTCTCGAAGTCCAGATGGGACAGTAAAGCGAGTCTTGAACCAATTTTTATTAATGTTTAGTAGTTAATTTTTTAAACATTTTGTCATTTTTTCGGCATAATTTAACTGCTTCGACAACTAAAAACATAGTTACAGAAATTAGTACAAAACTTATAAAAACAATTGCTAGACTTAGGAGTAAATTTTCTAAACTTATACTTCTGTCAGTCCCGCTCGACAAAATAACTTCTAAGAGTAAAGCTGGCCATAAGATTCCACTTCCTATTAGTAATAAATTCACGAAGAATTTCCCCTGGATAATGAAGTTAATTATTCCTAATAATAGACCTAAAGGTACAAAAATTATTCCATAGTATAAGACTCGAGAAAAAATATCTAAATTATAGGTTGTAAGAGGAAAAAGATAATTAGCAATTAGGATTGCTGGGGTTAACTCTACATAATGTAAATTAGTTAATTTGTCTACATAGATTTGAAGCAGGGAATTAGCATAAGTAATAATCAATTGATGCCATTGGAAATCTTTAAAAACATCGGGTACGACCAGTTCGGGAATTGCGCCATTTTCTCCAGTAATGGGCGATCGCACTCGTAAAACTAGGTCGGATTTTTCCTGAGCGAGAGTAAAATTGCGCTGGTAAGGACCGCCTGAAAGAGAAATAATGCGAGCAGGACCGGATTGATGAATGTCAGCGGTTGCAACGGTAGTAATTATCGTAAATTGTGAAGTTTGACGGATTTGCGCGATCGCTGGAGCAGCAGGCAGTTCAGTTGTCAACCAGCGATCCCCAGACAGAAAAACTGGGTTAGCTCGGGCAAAATTTGTGGCTTTTCCCTGCCAAAATAGGTCGGGCAAATAACCCGTTCGATCCGAGAAACGCTCTTGGGTTCCATCTTTTAACTGATAGGAAGCGACTAAAGAATTTCCTAGCTCAACTGAAGCAATTTGCCGAGAAAAAACTTTTGCTACTTCTGCTCTTGAAATTGCTCGATCGGCTATGTGAACTTCAGCCAGATAACCCTGCCAGGGACGGTCTCCTGTGGCTTCATTGCCTAAGATTAGAGGGAAATTAGAGTCCCAAGAAGCGAGATTGGATAGATGCGGTACGGGCAAGGAGATCGTCAAGGCTAAGATAGTATAGCCGAGGAAGTAAGCAGTGAAAGCTTTCAGTGAAAGAAAATTGTGGAACTGTCTTAGGGCGATCGCTCTTAATAAATAAAAACCAAAATAACCAACAATCCCCCCAAAGCTATTTGACAAAATATCAGTCAGAGTAGAAGAGCGCGAAGGAATAAATGCCTGTAAAACTTCAACGGTAAAAGATAAAACAAAAGAAGCAAGCAATACTACTATTAAAGTTCCTATTGCTCTTAGTTTTTGCCTGGGTAGTAAATAGGTTAAGCTAAAGCCAAAAGGAATAAAAAAAATAATATTGACTAAAAAATCCTCAAGATAGCTTTCATGATAAAAACTTTGGTATATATATTCGAGAGAAAAATTATCGGGAAAAGAAAAATCAAAGGGAAAAAGAGTCAAGAAAAACACTAATACTAGGCTGCTGATTAATATTCCAACCCCCATTAATTTTTCTATCGATTTAGACAGTTTACGAGATTTATTTTTAGAAATTTTCTTCATATTTTTAGGCGAAATCACTATTTTATTTATTTTTTACCCTACTTGAGGAAATAAAAAAAATATTCACCTGAGAAACTACGACATTAAATCGGTCTTTTTGGCTCTCTTCTGTTAATCGGATAAGAATTGTGTGCGAGCCTCTCTATTCTAACTTGGTGCTTTATCAAAAGAGAGCAGATATCGAAGCCATGTTCCGCGATTATAATAGTGGGGGTTATAATCTTGAAGGTAGTAAAACCAATAATATTTTGAGGATCAAATCTCTAATTCCCTCTTTCTTATATCTTTTGTTTGCTAACCAAGATGCATTTTACTTCTCAGCTAGGAAAGATTATCAATCATAAATATCGCCTCATTGAAGTTTTGGGTGAGGGAGGATGGGGAGTTACTTATCTAGCAGAAGATATTCAAAACCATCAGAAATTAGCTTTAAAAGTTTTGGCTCTTAAAGGTTTAAAAGATTGGAAACAAATCTCCAGAGTTATCTACTGATGGCTTACAAATTGAATTTCGCTCTCGCGTAAATATAAGTACTAGTTTTGCCGACTGGCTAGAAATTATGGTTGAGCCAGAAATAGAGAAGAGATTTAAGGATGCTCAAGAAGCTTTAGCTGTATTGAAAGAAAAGAAAAAAAATAATGGTAGTCTAAATTCTTCTGGTTCAAAAAGTATATTAATCGGAGTACCAATTATTATCTTTGGAATATTAATCTGGACTAATTCTAATAAATGGAGAATCTTAAGTAATCTAGGAGTAGTTCCCGAAAATATTTGTGAACCAAAAATCATGACAAATTATTTAATAAAAGGAGGGAATCCTAATGCAAGAAGAACTCCGTTTTTGGATAAGTCATATTCTCTATCAGACTGTTTTGATAATATTGAAGACTTAAAGCTTTTTGAACTGTTTATTAATAAAGGTGGGATACCAAATCAAAAGCAGATCCTGAAGGATAAAGCAATATCTCCAGAAATTGCTTTGGTTTTATATAAAAACCGAATTAGCCTCAATAATACTCAACAAAAAGAATTCACTTGGCAACTTTTCAATACATCAAAAGGAATTGCTTCAATTTTAATCGCTAATGGAGCAGATATCAAGACAAGAAATCGCGATGGTAACACACTATTACATATAACAAAAAATCAAGAAATTGCGCTTTTGGCAATTAAACAGGGCATTAACATTAATGCCACAGATAAAGATGGTAATACTCCATTACATTATGCAGAATCACCAGAGATCGTTAAATTATTAATTAAGCAGGGAGCTAATATTAGTTATAGAAATATTCTGGGTAAAACGCCTTTACACTTAGCTGCTATTCATAAATCATATACTTATTTTCTAGAAGAATTACTAGAAGCTGGAGCAAATATAAATATAAAAGATAATCAAGGTAAAACTCCTTTAGATTATGCAAGGAGCGGCAAAAATGAAAGAATAATTAAATTTTTTAAGTTCTTCTAATTAGAGTTTTAATAATTAATGGATGACAGTTTTTTATAATTATGGAGAAATAATAGCTAATCGCTATCAAATTATTGCTACTTTAGGACAAGGTGGTATTGCTACAACTTATCGTGCTTTGGATACTAACAGTAATATAGAAGTTGCGATTAAAACTATTTCTTTAAAAGGAATTAGCGATTGGAAACAAATAGAGTTATTTGAACGAGAAGCCAAAATCTTACAACAACTAGATCATCCTGGTATTCCTCAGTATATAGATTATTTTGAAATTGATACTAAAGAAGACCGCTATTTTCATTTAGTACAACAATTAGCACCAGGAAAATCTCTGTATGATTTAATAAATGATGGTTGGTGTCCAGACGAACAAGAAGTTACCAATATTGCTAGTTTAATTTTAAAAATAATCATTTATTTGCAACAGCTATCACCACCGATTATTCACCGAGATATTAAACCACAAAATATTATTCGACAAGAAAACGGTGAAGTCTTTTTAGTAGATTTTGGTGCGGTACCTGCTGTTTATCAAACTACTTTTAATGTACAGTAGTAGGAACTTTTGGTTATATGTCTCCTGAACAATTTCGGGGAAAGGCTACCCTAGCTACAGACATTTATGGTCTAGGAACTACTTTATTATTTTTATTAACTAAAAAATGTCCTGCGGAACTACCTCAACATCATCTAAACATTAATTTTCGTCCTTATCTTAAAGCTAATAACTATTTTGTTGATTGGTTAGAACAATGCATTTTACCTAATTGTAATCAACGATTTTTCAATGCTTCAATAGCACTAGCTGCATTACAAGGAAAAATGCTCTTAAGAATATAAGTAAAACTTATTTACTTAAAGGAAGTCCAGTAAAATTAATCAATGAGCAGGATAGATTAACTCTTATAATTCCTCCCATTAAAGAATTTGGGAATCGTAATTTATTCTATTTTGCTTTATCTAATTTTTACTTGCTTTGGTACGGATTTTTTTTATTGATTTTCACCCTAATTTTATTCAATTCAGATTTTTCTTTGCTCTTGTATCTTATTTTTGTTAAGGGTCTTCTTGAAGGTTTATGGATTTTGATTCTTTTATTATTGGTAGCTCCCTTGTTTTTTATTCGTGCTTGGTCGTTTAAGAAAAAAATAACTATTTACCATTTTCAAAATCATTTAGATAAAAACCCAAAAATAAACTCTGATATAATTGTTGACTATCCACTTAAAGCATACTTAAAACAATATAAGTTCCCCTTAATAAAAAAATATATTACATACTTTCTTCTTGTCTCAAAACTACAGAAGTATAGTTTTGGATTTCTTTTAAGTTGTCGTGAAAATAAATGGTTAGTTCGAGAAATCAACTCTTTTTTAGCCAGTGAAGAGTGAACTACCTATCGCTTCCCTTGCGGGTAAGCGTAGGCTTCCTACCCAACAGACTGCCCAACAGTAGCTTTCTTTCGTCTACTACTACGGGGTCTTACCTCTGGCAAACAGTAGGCTGTAGCTCCAGTTCCTGCAACTGAAGGCTCCCGAAGGGTAGCCAAAATTCGCAGTCCTTCGTCTCTTATGTTCTTAGCTGCATTGATGTCTCTGTCATGGAGAGTTTTACAGCTAGGGCATTCCCAATGTCTTATATCAAGGGTCCAGGTACTCCGCCGTCTCACGGCGGAACGGGGCTTACAAGCTCCGGAGGTTTCCTCCGGAGACAGCCCCTCGCCTGCTTGGACTTCGTCAGGTCGCTTACTTGATATAAACAATTGTTGCAGGTTTTACTGGAGGCAAAGAAACGGTTTACTTCCAGGTAAACCTTACCTTCGTTTTCGGCTTTATACTTCAACATGGTGCAGAATTGTCCCCAACCTACCTGGCTAATAGCCTTTGACAGTTTGTGATTTCGTACCATGTTTCTTACTGCTAGATTTTCTACCACTATTACTTGGTTCTCGTTTACTATCCTGCGTGATAGCTTATGGTGAAAATCTTCACGGGCAAGAGTGATTTTATTATGGACTTTAGCTACTTTCTTTTTGGATTTATTCAGCACGCTTTTGCTGAAGAATAATGTTGCTTGATTCTAACTCGCGTTTTTTTCTCCAGGCTTTAGCTTGATATTCTTGCCAGCGAATACCAATTATGATAGCTATATAAACCATATAACCTGGCTCTTCCATCTGAGAAAAGATGAGACCAAAAACTAATACATTAAGTACTAAGAATTTAGAAAGATCGTCCAAGCAAAGCCTGTGCCACACTACATACCAAATATATATAAAAGATCCTAGTCCGAGCAATCCTAAATCTCCCCAGATACCTGCCCAGCCGAACAAGGGAGAGAACATACTGGATTGGTCGCCCAGCCAACTCGCTCTTACCGCACTCCAAACAGCTAAACTGGCAGGATGAATAGTAGCACCCAGTGGTGTTAGCAAATCCGAGTAACTATCTAACATCCAACCTCCTAAACGCCCTACAGTATGACCGGGACCGAGACCCAATAATGGATCGAGAAATGAATCGTAGAAAGTTGGCACGATCCTAAAGGTTGCAGTTTTAAGCAGGGTAGCTTCACCATCAGGACCATAGATTTCGGGTCTTGCCCAAGTGAGAAACGCTCCGAAAGCAGACACGTTGTAGATAGCCCAGTATAGAGCACCGCCAAGCACTACTAAGCCTATTAGATATTTAAGAGCCTCGACCGTATCATTAAATTTAGTAAATAATAAAAGTCCTCCCGCTACTATAAAAACAAAGAGTACTTGCTTAGCATCAGCTACGTTCATTTGCCAAAAAGTAGCAAAAGCTACACTAGCCCGTAACCAAAGGGGACGATTTGTAGCAACTATAAAATAATAGACACCAAAGGTCATCGATACAGAAGACCCGACAACATGACCGGCTCCTGACTCGTAAAAAACTCCTTGAATATAGTCGGGATTCGAATCGCCATAGCCTAAAAAATATTGGGCATAGGCTGCAAAAAGATTAGCAAAAGAAGCAAAAATTATAAATTTTTGGAGGCGTTTAAACTTATCTGGATTGGGAGGAACCAGAATCAGAGCCAGTAGCATGAAAAAGTGCTCGCATAAAAGCAAAAAATTGAGAATGGCATTAATAAATCCGGCTCCATTCAAATAGGCACTGGCAATAGTAATGCCAAAAAAAACTGTTAAAGCAACAAACAATTCTCGAGCAGCTACAAGATTGGCACGTTCTTTAATTTTAGTTGTGGCTATAACGAGTAGACAAACACAAGGAATGATAATTAGATGTAAGAGGTTAATAACCTCCGGAAATTTAAACCAGGTAAGGACACGGGGGAAGAAAGCTGAACTAAAAGCAAATAAAGTGAGGGTTGAAACGGGAATATAGCCCTTCGGTTTATTCGAGCGTCTAATTTTACTAACTGTCCCGATACTATTATTCACAGAATAATTAAATTAATCGACTAGAATATTTTTTGGGGGCAATTTTTTATATGCTACAAGCTAAAGCATAAATCTTCATTAGTTGCTCGTAATTTTTTGCTGCAGTGTATTTAGCTTCAAATTCGGCTCGTGCTGCCCGACGCATCCGAGCTAGTTGTTCTGGATGTTGGAGAACCCATTCTACTCTCGCTACCAGATCGCGTGGATCGCCAGGACCGAAGTGAAGTCCAGTACGACCGTGGTCGACTAATTCTGCGATCGCCCCAATTTTAGATGCAATTACTGGAGTTCCCTTGGCGAAAGCTTCTACTGCCACTCTACCGAAGGTTTCATACCATTTTGAGGGAAAAATCAACACCATCGCTTCTCCCATTAGCTCGTAGACTTCCGCCATCGGTCTCCGTCCGAGCCACTTAACATCTGGAAGTCGCTTGGTGGCTTCTACAACCTCGCTGGCTAGAGGTCCATCTCCTACTATTTTCAGAGGCATTTTTTGCCCTAGATGTTCCCAAGCTGCCAGTAGAGTATCGAGACCTTTTTCGACGGAGAGTCTACCCACATAGAGCGCATAACCGCCACGTCCTTCACCGAGTCCGGGATCGGGATTGACAAAGTTGGGCTTGACCACAATTTTTTCTGCTGGAAGACCGCCCTCAACGATCTTTTCGCGGGCAAAATTAGTGAGTGCAACATACGAGTCTACCATCTGCGTCCAAGTACCCATGGCACGATGTACAGTAAGCATGGTTGCCGTTGCCGCACTTGCTGCTCGATTATCTCGGTAACAGCCATGCCAAACGCCAGGATAAGGAATAAACTTGCCCGAACAATCTTCACAAACTTGCCCATCTCGAAAAAACAGAGCGTTAGGACACAGGAGACGGTAATTACGAAGAGTCTGTACTACAGGAATTCCTCTAGCTTTAGCTGCGTAATATACGGAGGGAGAAATTAGAGGAAAAAAGTTTTGAACGTGGATTAAATCGTAGGTTGATTCTGCTAGCTTGTGTTCGACTATTTTGTATGATTCTCTAGACCAAATAGTTCTCAATGCTATATTGAGCGGATTTAAGGTTGAAACTCGATCGTTGTGTTCCTCATACACGTCAACCTCGTGCCCCATTTCTCTGAGAAGTTGCTCCTCCGCTTTGCGAGATTCGTCTTCTCCACCACGGATTTGATAGTTATTATGTATACTTAATATTTTCATTGGAGAAAGCCATAATTGTAAGTTTTTATCAAAGAAGGAGACAGGAGTCAGGAGTCAGAATTCAGAATATTAGAAGTAGGTATTCCTGTCTCCTTTGGGGTTTAAGACAAGGGGCTGTGGTTAGAGGTTTCCTTCAACCTATGCTCCGTCCCCATCAAGCTTCGCGTGATGGTTCTTGATTCCCTGGTAGGTCTGAATCCCCGAAGGAATTAAACCTAACGACTCCTATATTCTGACTCCTGATTCAATGCTCAAATTTATCCGTGCAAACAGATTGATAAATACCTTCCAAAATCTGTGTTTGCTTGGAGCGATCGAATTTCGTCTCCATATGCTTTCTTGCTTGTTTGCTAAAATGCTCCCATAGTTGAGTATCTTGCAACAATCGCAATCCCAATTCGGCAAAACCTTCGTAGTCTCTTTCTGGAACGAGAAAGCCTGTTTCCCCATCAATGACAGCTTCTGGAATGCCAGCGTGAAATGTAGCGAGCACGGGAAGTGCCATGGCTTGAGCTTCAACGACGACGGTAGGCAGTCCTTCAGCATCTCCTTCCTCGGTAGTGACACTAGGTACTGCGAGCAAACGAGCGCGATTCATCCAACTTTTGACGACATTTAAAGGTTGAAATCCCAGAAATTGATATCGTTTGAGTAATTTTGCCGCTAATGCTTCCAATTCAGAGCGCAGGGAACCATCGCCAATAATTATTAATTCCACATCAGGCAAAACTGACTGTATTCTAGCCATCGATTTAATCAAATACTCACACCCTTTTTTTCCTGTCAACCGCCCAACAAAAAGAACCACTGGTTCTCGCTCTACTGTTGGATTGGGCTGAAATTCTTTGGTATTTATACCGTCATAAAGGGTGATAACCTTTTCACTGGGAAAGCCTTGTTCGAGCAGCTTGGTTTTGATGAAGTTGGATACAGCAATAAATAGTCGTGTTTTGCGTTTAAGCGTCTCGCGACGACGATAGTAAATCCAGTGATTAAAAGAAGAATAACGAGCATACTCTTCTTTTACCGTGGCATCAGCACCTCGAAAATGAACTAATAAGGGAATTCGTAATGCTCGCGCCAAAGGTAGTGCCAATACTCCACTTAGCCCAAATTGAGCATTAATTAATACAGGATTGATTTTCTGGATTTGTCGATATAGTCGAGGAGAAAAACCAAATAGTTTAAAATTGCCTTCTTCGACTTTACCCAAAAGATTGCCTCGATTGACGACCAAGGTACGTTCTGAAGGCAAATCTAATCCTCGGACTCGACGCGAACCCACGTAATAAGGGGTAAAGTTTTGCAGACTCTCCCCTAGAGAGCGAACAAAAGTTTGAGAAGGAGGCAGTAAAAGACTATTAAACAGAATTATAGGAGGAGCAAAGCGATCGCCTTTGTTGTCTTGCATGAAATTTTATCTTGTGAGCGGGAAGACTCTCTCCTAGGCGTGAGAGATGAGAGCGAACTTTTGATATAATACTTCTTGCGTAAGGTGGAAAACAGAAAAATTTAGTCTACTTCTGGCTCCTGACTCCTGCCATAACTGACAATTTTGTCGTAAAGTCGAGCTAAGCGATCGCCTTTTACTTTCCACGCAAATTCTTCCTCGACTCGTTTTTGTCCTGCCTGTCCCATCTGTATTCTTAATTGGGGATCCTCGACTAATTTCTTCATTGCCTTGGCAAGATCGGACACTGCTTGCTCTGGAGTATCGGCAGCAATTTTTAAGCCAGTCGCTTCCGTTACCCCAATAGCAGGTCCTCCTAAATTTAAGCAGATGACCGGACAATGGGCTGCCATAGCTTCTAGACAAACCAATCCTCCAGACTCGTGGAGGCTCGGATGGATGAGAGCTATACATTCTCCCAGTTTATTTAAAGTATCTTGTCGCGATAGCTTATTCCAAAATTTTACCTGACGGCTAATTCCTAACTTTCCTGCGAGTAACTGAAGCCGCTTTTTTTCGGGACCGTCTCCTACAATCCAATATTCAGCATTTTCCGGGAAATCGGCTCGAGCAAAGGCATGCAATCCTAAATGAAAGCCTTTCCAGTGTAAGAGCCGACCGATACTAATAAATTTAATTGAATTACGTTCATAACTGGCGTATTTGGCGAGTTGGGTAATTTCTTCCTCGGATAAACCCAATTGGGGAAAAACCTCTACGTTAGTCGCACCCAATTTACGCAAGCGCTTTGCTGTATCTTCTGTCGTGCCTCTAGCTAACACGCTTCTGCGGGCAGTAATGCGTACGAAAGGATCGAGTTCTCCCAAGCTGCGAGCCAAACTTCTCAAGATTTCATAAACTTTGCCGCGAAAACCAAAATCTTTCCAGAAAGCTGTTGGAGTTGACTCTCCACCTCCAACAGGTCCCCAAACAAAAGGAATTGGCAGCAGCGATAAAAAACTGGGTGACGAATACCTTACGTAAGTTACGTGATGTACCAAGTCAAAGCTTAAATTTTGATGTAATTTACGAGCAACAAAATAGGCTTTTAGCTGCCAAAAATAGTAGTGCAAATGAACTATTCGTTGGTTTCGATTTAATTTTTGTACCCAATGAGGTAGTTCGCAGTAGATAAACTCAAGTCCTGGAAGAGGATTGGTAGTTATTTCTTCTTCAATTGCCTGGCGATTATCCTCCCGAGTTATGACCCAAACTCGATGGTACTTGACCAACTCCTTAACCAAATTCCAACCTACCCCAGGTTCAGAACCCTCTCCAGGTCTACAGGCATAGGCAGATATTAAAATCTTGAGATTTTTCACTTGCTATACTATCGATCTTCCAAAACCAGAGATGTTACTTTAGCTAAAAACTGGGCTGCCGCTTCTGGAGTATATTGGCTCATCAACTTTTGGGAATTCTCGCCCAATCTAGCAGCTAGCTCGGGATTATCGATAAAATAGCGCATTAACTGAGCTAATCGTTCGGTTTCATATGGATCCAAACAATAGCCGTTGTCTCCATCAATTACTAGTTCCGATGCTCCCGCCCATTTAGAGCAAAGAATAGGTTTGCCCATAACCATGGCTTCTAGTACCACCATGCCCCAAGTATCTTCCAGAGTAGGCAAAACAAAAACGTCAGCCAGAGCGAAATAAGCTCCTACAGAATCATAATCTACTCTTCCCACCCATTTGACGGAATCGGTCAAATCGTTTTGCTGAGAGTAATTTTGCAATTCTTCTTGCTGCAAACCATCGCCAACTATTAGTAAAGTGTAGTTATTATATCCCTGCTGTTTGAGGAAAGTACAAGCTTGAAGGAGCAAATGTAGACCTTTTCTCGGTATTATGCCACCGACAAAGAGAAAAATTGGTCGCTTGAGCCGAGGAATATCCAATTTTATCTCGGTAATTTCTTTCGAGGGAGAATTGGTAGCAGGAACCTCATAAGGATGAGCAAAAACTCGCTCTGGTTTGGCTTTAAGAATTTCTAGCAAATAAGCTTTACCTGCTTGACTATTGGTAATACAAGCGTCTGAAGCTCTTACCATTGCTTGGCGTAAAGCTATGCGTAGGGCTGAATTGCGATAGTCTACTCCAGGGGAACTGCCCTCGTAAGCAATAACTACTCTCCATTTGCCTAAAGGCTTAAACAAAAGTGCTAACAGGGTCCAAATCCCGAAAGAATTGGAAAAAATAATATCGGGTTGGAATTTAAGCAACCTACCAACAATATTTAAGGGTAGATAAGTGAAATTATTTCCGTAGCTCGTTGATGCTTTAGTGATGGCTATTACTTTTCTCTTGCCAACTACTTCGACCTTAAACGAGTTTTCCAACCCTGAAGCAAATCCAAACCAACAACTAGTGAAAACAGTAGTCTGGGGAAAGAGTTTGGTCAAACTACTCATGGTAGGTTGCCAGTAATAAAAAGCTGATGTTAGCAACCAAGCAATGCGGGAAGTATTTAAACTACTCACAATAAAAATTTAGTAACCTAAATAAGGAAAAAATCTGCCAATCTGTCGTCGGTTGGCATTAAGGATATCTTTGATCGTGCCGTTTTTAATTTCTCTCACCAAAACTTTGTATCCTTTCGCTGTAGGCATATAAGGACGAGTCAAGATTGCTACTTTGGATTCATTATTGATGTATTGAGCTTGAGGCGGATTAGTATTGGGAATATCTGTATTGATATAAATTAAACCACCGAGTACTTCAGTATAACCATTATTTTTGGTTTCAATGATAGTTCCCGCTCTTTCAGTTTTCAGACCCAAAATCCAAAGGGAACCACCGTCGTTTAAAATTTTGGCTTCTGAATTGGGAGGAAGTTCTTCAACATTAAGACTTCGCGCCCAAGCATTTTGATTGCGGATTCTAATCAATCCCGAAACAATATCTTCAAAAAAGACATCTCCGGTTCCTGCTTGAGTGTTGTTGTAGGATTTGAGCAAAGATTTTTTGATAACGAGAGTACGCTGAGCATTATGCTCGATACTCGGATCTTCTAAATTTTCGAGAGAAACGATTGGTTCGTCACCATCTTCAAAACGAAACATTGGGTCTACTGATTTGCGAGCAAAATAAGCTCTCATGCCAATAATTTCCCTGACACTGCCGCGAATCAAGATAGGTTCATCTACCTGGTACATCCGATTAGGCAGAAATACCGTTTTGACTCCAGGAGTATCAATTGCTCTTTGTATATCTGTTCCCGTACTTCCTTCAACTACGGCTACATTTTTGAAGTCTCGTTGAAGATAAGGAGTTTCCTTGTCTGACAGTCGTAAAAGTTTTGTTTGTCTGGATAAACCTCGCAATGGCTCTCCACACGCCCACTCTTTTATATTTCCTTTGAGTGTCGTCAGCTTGCCCGTATCGCAGTTGTAAACTCGAGCAGTGGTTTGATATCCTTGTTGTTTAATGTCAGCAAGAAATGTGTTAATTGTCTTATTCTCACCTGGCGTTCCATCGCGATCGCGGTTATATCTGGTTACAATTGCCGCTGTATTTTTGCTATTTGTTCCTTTTAGCTCAGCTCCTATTAAGGTAAGGTTAGAGTTGTGAGCGAAGACCAAAATAGCAGGTACTCGGTTGAGACTTTTTAAATTTCGGATGGTCAAAACCTGCATGGCATGTTCTATTCCTACTCTTTTTTGTCCTTCTAAAGTAATGTTTTCCATATGTACGGAGTTGGTCGTACCTCCGCCAACTCTAATACCACTGTTAAAACCCTTAACTAAAACATCCTTGACTAGCAAAGGTCCTAATTCGGCATCGGCTAAGCCTATACCATGAGAGCCTTGTCCATCACCGGAAATAACAGAGACATTAAAAATACCGCCACCATTGTTGGAGTTAAGTTTTATTCCAATAGCATTGGTATTTCCCGAACCCGTATTAATAGTTAAATTTTCAACTCGATTGCGAAAGCCATTGGCTCGGTTCTCTTTTGTATCGATCACTGGTTTACTTTGTTTTCCAGAAAAGCCAGGGGCATTATCTTTGAGCTTAATAACAGTTTCTTGGCGACTTTCACCCAGAAGAGTCGTGCGCTTATAGTAATGTCCACCGTGAACACCTCTTGGCCAGTTAATTGTATCGCTTACAAGATAGGTTCCTTTAGGGACATAAATTATTTTTCCACTATTAGCAATTTCATCTCGTTCAATTGCTTTTTTAAAAGCCTGAGTATCGTCAGTTACACCATCACCTTTGGCTCCATAATCTTTTACGTTAATCACTCCTCCTCGATCTTCAGGCAAATCGGGAAAGATTTCTCGGTGTTCAAAAAGTTGTTTTTGCCGTTGTTCCTTAGTTTGAGGTAAGTATTGTTCTTGTTGCCGACTGTTGGTTTGAGCTAGATATTGTCTTTGAGCCTGAGTTTCAGCTAGAGAACACGAACCGATGACAGAAATCAATAATATTATTATAAATCGCTTGTAAACCATATTTTTACGCTCAATAAAAGTTATGTTCTAAACTAAATTTGTAAGTCAGATTTAATCTATTTGTAATATTCAAAATATCGAAATAATAATAAGTTGATAAGATAAATAATTTTATTAATTAAAATCCAGATTTTTTTTTAGCTAAGCTTTAAATATAAAAAAATATCTCGTTTGATTATCCGAGATAATAAGTTGAAGCTAGATTCGGACAAAATTTTAGAAATTAAAATAAATGCGATCTTCTGAACTTACATATTTTTCAAGAAAGTTTGTTTTCCATTCCTTAGTAAGATTTCTGATTAAGACAAGCTCATCCTCAGTATAAATTGCTTTACTGAAAAATTTCTTTTCTATAACAGTAAACTTATTGACAACAGGATTTTGTTTAATTATATCGGGTATTATGCCGCGCAAAGTTTTTCTAAGAGAGCCTCGCGAACCTAGTTTATCTTCGAGTAAATTTAGTAACTTAATTAATGCTATTTTAGTATCGGATGGCGAAACATTTTCTCGCTGAGAATCGAACAGGTACTGCTTAAACTTTTCTGGATCGAGTTTGAGGGTATTTAACAGGTCTATTTCTAATCCGGGATTGCGTTTTAATTTATCGTATAGTTTAATTTCTACCCGATCGCGTCCGAATACGTCAATCCATTTTGTCAATAGGCTATCGTAGTCACAAAAATAAATATTTTCTGTTATAAACTGTTGAAATGAACCCTTATACATAGTAGATTTGACGCACTCTTTATACCACGAAATCATAAAATCAAATTGATTGCGCAAGTAAATAATAACTTTGACATCAAAATCGGCGAAGTATTCTCTTAGTTGAATAATTTGTTCTTGAGAACAAGAGCCAAAAGCCTCAGAACTAATGACTGTCGTTTTTGCCTTAACTGTATGTATTTCCTCAAGGACATCCAACCAGTCTTGCTTGCGCTTAACGAAACCGAAACTTTTCATTTTGGTTGCCGACCATCCTAGTAGATGATGTCCATATTGGTGCGTACCTGTAGCTTTAGGTCTTCCTGCGGTAGGATATAGGATGCCCTCCGAGAGCAATTGTTCTTGAACTGAAGCTAAAAACCTTTGAATAAAAGTGGTACCTGTTTTGTGCGTGCCTATATGTAAAATAAGCCGTTGCATAAGTTCCTAGAATGACAGAATTTCTGTAAAGCTTTAAATTTGTGAAAACTTAATATTTTGCATCTTATTAAAATAAAAGAAAAAATCAGTAAAGACTATTAATAAAATCAACAAAAACTCTAGTTCGATCGCACTACAAGAAAATTAACTTGGAATGACTAAAAAATCCTTATAAAAAAGCTTGAGTTTACTTATTAGCTAAGCTCGTGTAAAGAGAAAGATGCCGATGTGCCTGCAATTTTAAGTCGAATTCTCGTTTGGCTTTTTCACGAGCGCAAAGACGTAAATTTTGGTAGCGGCTATTATCCTCGATAACCCAAGCAATTCCTCTAGCCAGATCCTCAACCTCAAACGGTTTGGCTAAGTAACCATTTTGTTGATGATCGACAATATCGCATAACCCAGTTGCCGCAAAGGCAACTACTGGCGTACCGCAAGCTAGAGCCTCTGAGGCAATCTGTCCAAAAGCTTCTTGTACGGAAGGGACTACCACTACATCGGCAGCCGAATAAACGAGAGCGAGTGAGGTATCATCTTGAAACGAACCGAGATAGTTGGCTTTAAAACCTACATCAGCAGGGTTTTCAGGTTTAGAAGCTCCAAAAATGACAAGCTCTAATTTCTCTTGCCAGCCAGATTTACTGAGGTTTTGCAATGCTGGTTGAAGAAACTGATAACCTTTCCTCGAATTTCCAGTCGTTCCAGGGGATGCCCCAAAAAGGACGAGCTTTTTATCTTGAGGTAAATTTAGTACTTCTCGCGCTAAATAGCGATCGAGGGGTTTGTAGATTTCCAGATTAAGTCCATGGGGAATTACTTTAACTAGCCTTTCTTTAAAAAGAAAACTTGACTTAGAGCATTCAGCTAACCAATAGCTTGGACTAACAATGGTTAAATTGAGTTTTTGCCAGGCTTTAGCTTTGCGCTGCCAAACCCATCGGGATAGATCCCAGTTGCGATTGCTGTACAGTTGGGGACAAGAACCGCAAAACTCAGTATAGCGTTTACAATCTTCGGCATAGTGGCAGCCACCTGTAAACGGCCACATATCGTGAAGAGTCCAGACTATTGGCTTATTAAACTTAGCAAGAGTCTCAATGTTGACAAATCCATTACATATCCAGTGCAAATGGATAATATCTGGATTAAACCGTGCTACGTTGGGAGCGATCGCATCGGGAATCAATTGAGGTGAAAACATGCCCGAGTTGCGTTTAGGGTATAGCTTCAGGGGTAAATTAGATAATTGAGGACCCGCCTTAGTCAATAAGGATTTTTCAGCTATTACTGTCTTATCGACACTAAACTTGGCTCGCACCAACATTTGAGAATCTACACCAATGCTCTGCAATCCTTTATTGAGGCGATAGGCAGCCCTTGCTCCTCCATTATCAATATCAGACGTGCTCAGATGCAGAACTGTTATTTTTGTCATAAGTGGTAGGTATAACTTAGCCTCACGCAAAGGACGCAAAGGGTTTGAGAAACGATAGCGAATTACGTTTTTGAAGGCAACTTAATCTCAGCTATGCTTGCTTATTAATAGACCTTTCTGCTCCATTTCTGCTAGAGATAGCTCAAAAGCAGTTTTATCGACGGGTGACTGGGTTAGATACCAGTCTAGATACTGAGCTAATCCTTCCTTTAGAGGAGTTGGAGTCCATTCTCCAAAGATATTGGCAAAAGTGTTCGTGTCTGCAACCGCATGGCGAATATCTCCCACCCTAAATCGTCCGGATACTGTCACTTTTGCTTCTTTCCCCGTAAGTTGGGCGAGGGTTTGGACTAATTCTAATAGGGTTACTGCCTTACCACTACCAATATTAATCGTCGCTGCCAAAGGCTTGTCATAAAATGCACATTTGACAACTGCCTCGGCTACATCTTTAACAAAGACAAAATCTCTTGTCATGAGACCGTCTTCAAATAGTTCAACGGTATTTCCTTGAACTACGGCGTTGGTAAAAATGCCAATGATTCCTGTATAAGGATTTCCCAATTCCTGTTTGGGACCATAAACATTCTGAAACCGTAGAATAGCTAAATCGATATTTTGGCTTTCACAATAGTTTTGAAGTAATTGCTCTTGCCAGAGTTTGGTCAAACCATATACTGACGTGGGTTTGGGAAGCTGAGTCTCTCTCATGGGTAGTACTGACAGCTTTTCGCCGCGAGTGCTATAAACTTCCCATTTGTCTTGTTTTAAGTCGTGTAAGTTACGTCCTTTTGGGTAGTAGACTGTTTGTCCATCAGTGTACGCACCTTCACCATATATCGCTCTGCTCGATGAGAGAATAATTCTGCCAGGTCGATGGTTGAGGGTTGAAATCAATTCTAATAGCTTTGCAGTGCCATTAGCATTGTGTTCAACATACTTGCTTACTTCATACATGGATTGACCCGTACCTGTCTGGGATGCCAGATGAATGACAATATCCGTTCCTTCGACAATATCTCGATAGGTCTCAATATTCCGAACGTCATCTTTTATACATACTGCTCTTGCTTTTAATTCGGGAGCAAAATTCTGCGAGGTTTTATGAACCTGAGGATCGAGGGAATCAATAATTACAATTTCAGTGTCGGAAGGTAAGCTGTCAATAACCCATTTTCCAATGAAGCCCGCCCCACCAGTAACAAGAATTTTCATAGATATTGATACTCTTTGTTTAATCGTATATAACAGTTTTTATTGGTAGGAAATAAAGTTCCCTCATTCAGCCGAGATAGGAATATTTTGGATTCAAGTGAAATCTCTATATCTCTATACAGATTTGTACTGCTTAACCTTGAAGCGGCTGATATTAATATCATTAAGCTTGTGAGATTTAATTCTCAAAAAGGCTTTTCTAAATACCGAATAGGGTAGAAAAAGCAATATTCTCGCTTGTTCTAGCAAAAAGGGTACCAATTTTTCGTTGCGATCGAGAGCTTCCGAATCGATGCAAAAATCATTTAATACTTTCGTTGCTGGCATTCTCACTCCCTTTCGATAAACATTCATCCAATTAGTATCGTGAACGACTTCTAACCAACAAGGTTTACTAATAATTTTTTGAGCGGAATTACATACTTCATAAAGTTCTTTATGTGGTCTACAGAGACATGTGTTGAAAGATGAAGGCTCGTATTTTTCTACCAAGCTGATAAAATGATTGGCAAATTCATAATCTAAATATACTTTGCCCTGATTTAACTGATAGCCAAAGATAAAATTAATGGTTTCACCGTCTTGTTGTTCGAAGTTATCTTGAATCATTTGGATATAATCTTTGCAGATAGCATCATCGTTATCAAGCCAGGTTGTAATGAGATATTCACAATCATCCGTGACAAATTTACTAACTAACTCCCTCATCTGTTCGGGAAATTGACCGTATGGAAGTACGCAATCTACATACAGGGGGATAAAGTTTTCCCACTCGGCATATTTGGCAATTTTTTGTTTAAAAAACTCGGGAGTGTTGATATCAAAAAAAACTAACCATTTGAAGTTTTGATTTACTTGATTGCGAACTGATGGATAACAAAAGCGATCGAATAAGTCAAATCTTTTTTCAAGCCAGGTCGGATCGGTTCCTTTTCCTCCATTTTGGAAGCTTTTAGTATTAAACTTAGTCAGTACAAAATGATTAAAAATTCCCATAATCTTACGTAACTAAACTTTTTAATTTGAATATTTAGCATTTAAATTATTCAGTTTTTCCTAGAGTTTAAAGATATTAAACTCTCTAAGAAAAAAAACGTATTAAGTAAAAAAAATGACGATAAACCCCCATACCTTGAAAATTTATTAGCAAGCTTTTCGCTGTTCCCCACCACTTAATTAAATTTTAGTCAATCAAATGTTTACTTATTACTGTAGCATTTTTTTGAATTTACTTGAGGAAAAAAAATAATTTTTAGCTTCTGATGATCGACTGTCAAATTTAATAAAATAACTAGAAAAATTTCGGTTCTTAAAACAAAAAATACTAAAATAGGCTTTTCTAAAACGCGACCATTTTGGTCAGTCCATATCCAAAACTTCTGTTTTTTAATACTTGATTAGTCCGATCGTTGTGATGGATGACATTTACGTCATACTGCTTTTATCACCTCAGCTAAAGAAAAAGAGGCATCAACCAGTAGACAAATTAGAACATTTCCTAAAAATACCTTGTGCTAGCGCAGCATTCTTTAGCAAATCGATAATCTTTTTTATAGCAGGCTATGATAATACCAAAATTTTCCATACTTTTTCCCATAGTAAAAAGAGTTAATAGCAATCTGGCTGAAAGCGAGGCGTTTCAAGGTTGCACTCTTAGCATTATTACTTGTAGGTAATTTTTTTTTGCTTCCGACAAGAAGATTTAACTTTACTTTATCCCTATTACCGTCATACCTCTAAACAGTATGGGCAGACTTGCTATTTTTCTTCTTAAAAAGTAAGGTAGTATGTCTAGAAAATTTTCACAAACTCTAAAAATAGGTAATGTAGCTGAATTTAGGGGTATTTCTAAGTTAGTTCTTTGATAGCTTTTATATAAGCTTATTTTTACAAATCCAGCTCTTCGAAAAAGTTCGGCAAGCTCTGTAACTGTATATTCCTTCAGATGAAATCCCGTTGCTATCTCATCGAAATACTTCGAAATATCATGGGGTCCGGACAAACGATTGGGTGTAATGCAGATATAAATACCGTTAGGAACCAAAGCTCTATATATGTTCTGAAGTTGAATAAAAGCATCATCGGGATGTAAATGTTCCATTAGCTGATGACTATAAGCAATATTGATGCTGTTTTCAGGAACGGGGATATTACAATTTTCAGAGAGCAGAAATTTAAAGTTTTGTGGAAAAATTATATTTTTGGCAATTTCATTAGAAACATCAACTGCATATACTTTTTTGACATATTTAGCTACTTCTATAGAGAGACTACAATCTCCAGGACCTACTTCTAAAAAAGTTGTATTGAGATTTAAAAAATGACTGAGCAATTGCATCCGTTGGCTGACTACCCAAGCCGTAATTTTCGAATTAGATTTTCGAGTTAATTGCGGATGTAAGGGAACTTTTTTAAATAGTTCATCGTAAAGAGCAGTGTATAAGTACTGTCTTTCTTTCTCACTAGAATTTCTCAGCCTGCTCGCCAATTCTTTTTCAATTTCATAATGCTCTCTAATTTGTTCTATATTTCTTTTTTCGTTTTTATCAATTTTTATCTTTATAAACATTGACTTTACCTCTAATTGGTATCTGCCTTTTTAGATTAATTAAAAAAATAAAAAGGTAGATAGCAAAATGGATATTTTTTAGTCAAAAGATAGATAATGGACAACGAACGGCAAATAGCGAACGATGTCCGAGTAAGAAGTAATTAAGAACTGGAGATATAGCAGTTTTGATTTGGATAAGGTACAAATTCAAACAATAATTCCAAAAATAAAAAAAAAAGAATAGTTCTTTATGCCCAAACTTTAAACTGAGATATGTACCTTACTTAATAAGAATTGCTATAATTATTTCCTCTTTTTCCCTTACTTTTATCTGCGATCGACTCTTAATAGCATCCATAATTGTCTATCTATTTTTATTTAAAATGAAAGTTGAGTAGATTTATCTAATTGGTTAGGAATGTCACATAAATCTAAATATTGTTTTGTTGCTGTTTCCAAGCTAAATTGGTCGAGCCAGGATGAATCAACTTCTTTGTGTTTGCTATCTATTGCTGCCAGGATCGCTTTTGCTAAAGCTGTACTATCGCCGACTGGGGTTAACCAGCCGTATTTACCATTATCTAAAATTTCAGCAGGTCCACTCGAGCAGTCTGTAGAAACTACTGGAGTTCCCACAGCCATCGCTTCAATCAATACGGTAGGTAATCCCTCCCAGGCTGAAGAGAGTACAAACACTGCTGCACGAGCCATATAGGCATAGGGATTATCCACATAGCCGAGTAAAGCAACATCTTCCTCTAAGCCTAACTCTTGAATTAAAGCTTGAAGCTTGGGTTGGTCAGGTCCCCAACCCAAGATCGCTAACCGCGCCGCTCGCACTTTTCGTACCCAAGCAAAGGCTAGAATTAAAGTTGGAAAATCCTTTTGGGCTTCCAATTTTCCTACTCCTAAAATGACTGGCGGCTCTTGGGGAAGAAACCAGGGATGTTCCAAAGGTGCTCGTGCCTTTTCTAAAAGTTCGGAGTTGATTACTGGGTTGTAAATTGACTGGATGCGTTCTACGGGTAGACCAGTGAATTGAGCTAGTTCCTCGGCTGCTTTTTGGGAAACCGTTACGATTCGATCTGCTTTGGGATAAAAATATTTTATAAAAAGAGGGATTAAATATTTCCTGGTTGGGGTCATATGTTGAAGAGAGTGGAAAAGGATATTGTGCTCTGTTACTACTATCCGCGTAGGTACTTTGGCAATACACTTAGCCCACAAAGCAATCTCGTTGGCATAGTGCATGGCAGAAATCAAAACATAAGGCTGCTCCCTTCGAAGATAGCTCGCTAAAGCAAAAACAGTTGCCAAAACTCCTGAAACTTTTAGATCTACAAGCCGCACTCCAGATGGCACTTTTTGCAGATGAGGTCCCCATGCTTTGCCAAGAACTAAATCTACTTTTATGCCCCGTTGAATAAAACCAGAGGCTAAATTAAGCATAACCCTCTCTGCTCCACCACCCCCAAGACTGCAGAAAAAAAGGGCAATATGAAATGAAGCATCAGTTGAAGGAAAATTGGATTTCATTTATATAGTTATTTAGAAAAATAAGTGGATAAAATCAACATAAAAAATTATAATCTTACCCCGTCCAACGTCTTCTCAGTCTTATTATTTTGTTTGAATTCGATCTAAACAAATCTTTAATTTTTCGGCTAGGATGGGCGATGTGACGATGGAACTATGATGACCGGGAATCTGGTAGGTTTCTATTTCTTCGGTAGCTATTGCACCCCAACCTAATTGGGGGTCGACGTAATATCCGGGAGGTTGTTTGCTGGCGCGGAAGAAAGTGATACGACCTGAA
The DNA here is from genome assembly GCA_015207585.1 of Pleurocapsales cyanobacterium LEGE 06147. Lineage (GTDB taxonomy): Bacteria > Cyanobacteriota > Cyanobacteriia > Cyanobacteriales > Xenococcaceae > LEGE-06147. The sequence continues at coordinate 103,140 of JADEWQ010000001.1, forward strand.
TAGAGCTTAGGTTGATATTTTCCCTGGGCATAGGTGATAGTTTCTCTAACCTGTTCCAGGGCACGGTCTATTGAAGCCGCCGTATTTGCTTGTAGAAACCGATCGCTCAAGTAATTCCAAGGAGAAGACCTCAAGACAAATAAGGTTAAATTATTAATCCATCGCTCCAGATAATTCATCTCGTTGCGAGAGAGTTTTAGATTAGTGCGGTGCGGCAGCACCCGCAAAGTGGGATCGCATCTCTTCTGGCTTTCGACTTGTTTGACTCTTACCTCATCTTTTTGCTCGGTCTCTATCTTCTCGATCGCCTTTGCTTTACTGTTAATTTTAGCCATTATGGCTTTCGGACCCAGTTGTATTATCTTGTTGACAAAGCGAGGGAAGAGGTCTTTTAGAATATAACCCGACAGGGAAAACAGTCGCGGTATGGGGGGCATGATTTTGGGATAGCCGGGATAATAAGTCTCGAACATGGCTAGCAAGGCTACTTCCTGCCCTTGCGCCAGAAGCTGCTGAGCCATTTCAAAGGCGATCGCACCTCCAGCAGATAAACCCGCTAGGCAATAAGGTCCTTCTGGTTGGACGGTACGTATCAACTTGATATAGTCAGTCGCCATCTCCTCAAATATATTGGGCAGAGTCTGTTTTGCTTCGTCATCATACATTCCCTTGGCTTGCACTCCATAAACTGGCTGATCCGACCCCAGATAACCCGACAATTCGCGATAGCAAAGAACGTTACCCCCCATGCCATGAATGCAAAAAAGTGGTGGTTTGGAACCTTTAGGCTGAATTGTCACCAAGGGAGACCAAAGCCACGACTCTCCTTGCTGGCGGATAATATCAGCTAGCTGTTCTACTGTTGGAGCTTGGATTAAAGTAGCAAGGGGCAAATTTTTGCCAAAGGCTTTCTCGATTTGAGCGAACAAGCGTACGGCTAGCAGGGATTGTCCTCCCAGTTCAAAGTAGTTATCCCTAATGCCTATAGGCTCAACACCCAAAACTTTTTCCCAAATTTTGATTAGCTGGAGTTCTACATCATCCCGAGGAGGAGCAAAGGTTTGTGACGAATTTCTGTTAGTTTGGTCAGCTGTCGAGATTGCCTTCTTCTCTAGCAAATGCTGTCGTTCTGCCTCACTCAATGACAACAGAGAAGATATGGATTGTTCTGGGTCAGCAACAATATTTTCTAGCACTACTTTAAAGTGGTCTAGTAGCCGCGCGATCGTTGTTTCCTCAAATAAATCGGTGTTGTACTTCAACAGGCAGTTAATGATTCCGCCTTCCTCGGTCAAGGATAAAAATAAATCGAAATCAGCAGTTCCGTTGTCAGTCTCCAAAGGTTTTACAGTTAAGCCAGATAGTTGCAAAATTTGTCTGGGAGTATTTTGGAAGGCAAACATCACTTGAGACAGAGATACTTGACTTAACTCCAGACTCCTAACCACCTCCTGCATCGGTAAATCTTGATGAGCATAAGCTCCCGATACTACCTGACGCACTCGGCTCAGGAAGTCTCGGAAACTGGGATTGCCAGAAAGGTCGCTGCGCAGAATCAGTAGATTGACAAAGTAACCGATGAGTTCCTTTAGCTCCTTGCGGTTGCGGTTGGCAACGGGACTACATACAAATAGGTCATCCTGCTCTGTATAGGTATGCAAGAGAACTTTAAAAGCTGCCAGTAAAGTCGCAAATAGGGTAGCTCCTTCCTTACGACTCAAAGTTTTGAGGGAATCTACTAGTTCTTGAGAAAGCTGTAGCTTTTGGCAAGCACTGCGGCGAACTTGAATAGCCGCTCTGGGGCGGTGCGGCAGCACCCGCTGCGCGGGAGCGCTCGGTAACTGTAATTCGCGGAGGTTATTGTCTAGCTGCTGTTTCCAATAATCTAGTAATGCCTCTCGAAACTCTCCTTGAAGCCATTGATGCTGCCAAGCGGCAAAATCGGCATACTGTATTGGTAAATCTGTTAGTGGAGAAGATTCCCCAGTAGAGAAAGCTTCATAAAGGGTTGCCAATTCGGCAAACAAAAGACCTTCAGACCAGCCATCAAAAACAATGTGGTGGACTGTTAGGAGAAATACCCATTCCTCTTCATTTAACCGCACTAAGGAAACCCGTAACAGTGGCTTTTTGCTCAGATCGAAGGGTCTTTCGGCTTCCTCGATAACCATCTGCCTGACTCGAGTTTCCCTTTCAGCTTCGGTCAATTGCCGGAGATCGCTCAGTGGTAGAGTCAAAGTCTCATTTGGAGCGATAATTTGGACTGGTTTTCCCTCTACTGCTGAAAAAGTTGTTCGCAAAGCTTCGTGACGTTGTACGATTTCATTGAGACTTTGCTGTAGTGCAGAGACATTGAGCGAACCCACAAGCCGAAAGGCAAAGGGAATATTATAGGCGGAATTACTACCCCCCAACCGATCGAGTAACCACAACCTTTCTTGAGGAAAAGATAACTTAAGATGGTCGTCTCGCGAGACCCTAAGTAGAGGTGGAGCTTGATTTTGCAAGCTAATGATGGTTCTAATCGCTTGCCAAAGATCTGCTGGGGCGCTGCTCGATTTGGTCTGGCTTTTTTGTACTTTTTCCTTTAATTCTGATTGAGATAGGCTGAGATTTTCTGTATTTGGGGGATTCATTGTTTGTTCGTAATCTAGAAATTATGTTTTACTAAAAGCGTTCTAAACAGCGTCTTCAGATGAAACAAAATTGGAAGATGATGCTAAGAAGGCTGAAAGCATTTGCTACGACAACAACAGAGCGACTACAAATCTTTACCAATTTGGTTTATCTACGCGAGATCGAGTATGGTCGGGGGGGAGAGCGCATTCTCAAGATAGATATTTTACACCGTAGAAACTTGCCAGAAGAGGCAATGCCTGTTCTGGTATGGATACACGGTGGAGGTTGGTGTCAGGGTAGAAAGGAGGAGGGAATTAAGTGGTTAATTCCTTTTGCCAATCGGGGCTATTTTTGCGCGAGTATTGAATATCGCCTGAGTCAGGAAGCTCATTTTCCAGCTCAGATAGAAGACTGCAAATGCGCCATTCGCTTTTTAGGGGCTCATGCTAAGAAGTTTCACCTCAAAGAAGAATGTATTGGAGTCTGGGGCATTTCGGCAGGGGGTCATTTAGCAGCACTTTTGGGAACTACTTCTCATGTTAAAAAATTAGAGGGACAGGGAGGTTGGCATCAATTTTCCAGCCGAGTACGAGCTGTTTGCGATTGGTTCGGACCGACTGATTTCCTGAGAATGAATGACTTTCCCAGTAAAATCGACCACGATGCTGCCGATTCTCCCGAAGGAATGCCGATCGGCGGAGCAATTCAGGAAAACCAGGAAAAAGCAGCTAGAGCCAATCCAATTACTTACCTAACTGGCGAGGCTTCGCCCTTTCCGATCGTGCACGCAGACAACGATCGCCTCGTACCTTTTAATCAGAGCCAATTATTATATGAGGCACTCAAGCAAGCAGGAGTAGAGGTGACATTAGAAATGGTTAAAGGTGGCGGACATGGAGAAAAATTTAATGCTTCTATTGTCCTAAAAAAAGTAGAGAAATTTTTTAACAAACACCTTCAATAGACCTTTTGCATAAGTTTCCAAAACCCGGATTGAATCATGAATTAAAAACTAATAACTCTAAATTTAAAATTCATAACTCTTTAAAACTAATGGATAAAAGCTTTCAATTAAGAAACTGTCTGCTCATAAATATTTTTCTTTGTCTTTATCAACTCCACGATATCTGCTACAGTCCGAAAATTTTCAAAGCTAATTTCATTTGATTCAAACTGAATATCGAAGGCATCTTGCAAGTTAAAAACAAGGGTCATTGCATTGATAGAATCTAGTCCCAAGCCAAAAATATCAGTATCTTCTGTCAGCTCTTCACTACTAATATCTGGCAAAAGATTTAAAACAACATCTTTAGTTTTCTGCTTTATTTCTTCAATCGTCATAACTTGAAAATTAATATTTTTCTACAGTGTATGGGAGAATCAGGAGTTAGGAGTCAGGAGTCAGGAGAATAATTCCGTTGCTCGATTTTGCTGGCATAGGAATCTAGTAGCTTACTAACTTCTTCTAGGTGCAGCATCAGTCCCGTACTATCGCCGTAGTTAAGATCCTGCGCCAGAATTAAGTAATATCTACATTCTTCTCACGATCCTTGTGCTATGTTCAAAAATCGGACTTTATCAGCTAAAGTTCTCTTTTTGAAGCCCTCTGCTATGTTGGCAGGGACAGAAACAGACGCTCTTCTTAATTGTGAAGTTAATTCATAGGTTTCTGAAGCAGGAAAATTACGACTAAAACTATAGACTGATAAAACGAAGCGATGAGCTTTTTGCCAAACTATCAAATCTCGAAAGCTTTTAGCTGGTTGATTTGACATTAATTTAAATTTAATTCCTCCTGACTCCTGACTCCTTTCTTTTTATACCAACGCTTTTCGCAAAATTTTACCTAGAGGACTTTTAGGAATTTCATCGCGAAATTCGATAATTTTGGGCACTTTAAATTCTGCTAGTCTTTCTTTGCAGTAGGCGGTAATTTCTTGTTCTTGGCAGTCTTGGGCATTTTTGAGAACGATAACTGCCTTAACTATCTCTCCGGCAAAGGGACCTTTAACGCCGACAACAACCGCTTCCTTTACTTTGGGATGACCGATTAAAACGTCCTCGATTTCGATGGGATCAACTTTGCGACCTCCAGTATCGATCAAGATTTTCTTTCTGCCAGTAATGTAAAGACGACCTTCCTCATCAATCTTGCCTAAATCGCCAGTAAAAAACATACCATCGCGAAATGCTTGTTGATTGAGTTCTGGCAGATCGTGATACCCATTGGTAAGAGCCTGGCTGGCGATCGCTACCTCACCGCTCGTTCCATTAGGTAGTTCTTTGTCCCCGTCATCAATAATTTTAATTTCTACATTTTTCATGGGTACACCGACGCAATTCCAAGTCTTTTCTGGCTGTTCGTCCAGATTAATCGATACGGAACCAGCTTCCGTGCATCCATATAGTTGTCTGACAGAAACGCCAAAGCGATCGCGGAATTTATCAAAAATATCTTTTGAGAGAAAGTTACCCGCACTAAAGCAAAGTCTGAGAGTAGATAAATCTGCTGGAGTTTCTGGGGGAGTTTCGGCTAGGGTATTAAAGATATAAGGCACGGCAGGTAAAATAGTAATCTGCTCCTGCTCGATTAACTCCAGTACTCTCGTTCGTCTGAACACAAAGGGAATTTCTACTGGCATTCCCCGCTGCCAAACTTGCTCTAGGATAACCAGAGTTGCCCCGTTACAAAGAGCAGCCAGCAGACAATTGCCCAAACCGTGAGCGTGATAGAGGGGAACGAGGCAGAGAATGCGATCCGAGGAAGTAACCCGAGCAGTTTCAGTAAAATTGGTTACTTCATGATATAAATTCTCTTGAGTTCTACCCACTCTTTTGGGTCTTCCCGTAGATCCGGATGAATATTGATAAATAACCTCTCCTGTAAAAGTAGTTGAACTTTCATTACTCGGACTTTCTATAGGAGTAATTAAGTCGTAAAAATAAGTTGCCGAGGATTGCTCTTCATCAACGACAATTAATTCTATTGGTTGCCCTCTTTCTAAGATAATCTCGCGACACATTTTAGCCCGTTTGCCATCAGTCACGATCGCCTTTACATTACTGTCGCTGACGTAGTAACTAATTTCCTCTGCCTTAAAAAGATGGTTCAGGGGAACGGCGATCGCTTTTAACTTAGCAATGGCAAAAAAACTGAAAACAAATTCGGGACAATTGGGCAAAATTAGTGCTACGCGATCTCGCTTTGCGGGTGCTGCCGCACCGCCTTGACCAATTCCGAGCGCACTCAAGCCTTTGCTCAAACCTGTAATCTTACGATAAAGCTCATCATAACTAATTCTCAAATTGTCATAGACAATAGCAGTATGTTCGGGATACTTTTTTACCGCTTTAACCAGTAGGTCTTCTAGCATTTTTTTCAGCGTTTAAAATTGTTTGAGAAAATAGCTTTCAGGAAATTTTTCAGTAATCATCATTGTTGGTTTGCGATTGGAATATACACAGTAAGTACGAAATAAAACGTTTTCGTCGGTTTCAATTTGAAAATAATTTGCTAGATCGCCAGCTTCTTCTTTTCCCGAATCTACAATTTCTTTAAAAGTTTCTACTCTATGATCGAACCAAATTTTTCCGATAGGAGTCTTGGTGTGGAGTAACTCTTTTCTAAATTGTTCATCTAATCTATCTGGAATAATAATTGATTCGGCATAAATATAATTTTTACGACTTATTCTTCCTCGCAACAAAATTTTTCTAGCAATTACTTCAGTTCCTTTTTTAACTTGCATTACGGGAAGATTGTGAGCTAAAACTACTAAACCTTCTGCTAGTTTAGCCACCTGAATTTGTTCAAATAAATATGCTTCCAATATATGAGTTAATGTTCCATCGGTTGTCAGTAAAATTCTTTGAAAAGTACTCAAAGCAGCTGGATCGATATGACTTCTATTAAGAGAGCGTTGTAAATCGACTCTCATTGTTTCATCTTTTCCTTTGATTGTGGGAATGGATGATTCTGAAAACATTGACTGTACCTTCATCTAATTAAGTTAACAGCAAAATAGCGGATGGACGAACAAACTAATAAAAATTGTCCCGAACCAACTCATTTCATTATAAAGAAATAAAAATTTTAGACAAACCTGGCAACATCCTAGTTAGTTTTCTTTCTCCGACACTTATTGTCAATTGCCAATTAGGAGGTTGTTTGAGCTGATTCTTATAACCCAAAATTATTAACAACAGAGCAATTCGAGTTTTCATGTATACTTTAGCCGGATAGTATCCCGACTGAATCGAAATCCTCTTAATTTCTGTTTTGCTTGCTACATTTTTATGCCAACAGCGACTAGCCTTTCCCGCTTCTATAGTATTAAAAGCGATTAATCGCTCTAGTTTGTAATTATTTTTCTCACTATATTAGCCAATTGCTCGTTACTTGCTATGCCAAAAATTCAAAAAATGTTTTAGATTAATTTCCAACGGGATACTAATTGTCTTTTAAGTGAGATAGATGTAAGCATCCAGCTTATCAAAAAAGTAAGAGTAACCACAATTAATAAACTGAACAGAGATGGTTGTGTCAGCAGAATAGGATACACTCTCTTGCTCACCATTTGAAAAATCTCAACTATAAGCAAATGTATTAAATAAATTCCAAACGAACATACGCCTAAGTTGAGAATCATTAGACTCTCTGGCAAAATAACTGAAAGGTAAATAGCGGATAACAAGGCAGCATAGCCTATGATGACTTCCTCTATCCCTTGTGGCAGAAAATAATTCCCAAAGATATTCAAAGTTAAAAAGATTAAAAGCAATGCAATCGCATTTTTTCGGTTAAACCTTGGTAAATATTGACTGAGTCGGGGATGATTGAGAAGCAAAGCCAAAAAGATATATGGCAAACATCTGATCGTCCAGGCAAATACCACTAGTATTAATCTAAGCAGTGGGTTGAAGTTGCCACTAGGTAAGATTGAGTTTAACAATGATTGAAAAGCAACGCCCGATATATTACTAAAGTTGTTATCAGAAACGATCAGTATTTCATAACCAATTAAACTCAAAACAAATAAAGAAGTTAATACCTTTAACTCAATCTTGTTTTTAATCCATATTTCTACAAATTTGATTAATATTGTTCCGGTGATTAATAAAGATAAAAAATACAGATGAAAAGCTGCTCCTCCACAAAAAATTAGTGCAAAAGGATCTTGCGATAAGACATATAATCTTTCTGGTTGATTACTAACTAAATATTTAGCTGCTTTGTAGCACAGATAAAATACCGACCAGAAGGCATAAGGAATGAGTAATCGTTGTAGTCTCAAATTTAACTGAAATCTTCCAGAAGCATAAATTTTAGCGATCGCCAAGTAAAAAGAGGTAGCTAAAAAAAAGGGCACGGCAAAGCAAGAGAACTCCAATATCTGTGCCCAGCCGGCTGGAAGAACAGGAATTCCTTCATCTGAGTGGAGAATAATGACAGCGTAGACGGCAATTCCTCTAAATAAATCTACGCCTGTCAATCTTTGTTGTTTTAGCATAATTGTTCGATATTTATCCCGTTCTTTCCAAAGCAGAATTATGAAAATATTGTTGCTCCAAAACTACCTCTTTGTAAGTGCCAGATTTGACGATCCGACCCTCATACATCATATAAATGCGATCGCAATGTTCGACTGTTGTCAGGCGATGGGCAATAATAATCATCGTTTTTGTACCACTCAAGGATTTAATTGCCTCTGTTACCAGACTTTCTGTTTCATTATCTAAAGCAGCCGTGGCTTCATCGAGAACTAAAATCTCTCTTTCGTGATAAAGTGCCCGTGCAATTCCCACTCGCTGCCGTTGACCCCCAGATAAGCGTACTCCCCGTTCGCCTACCATTGTTTTAAGACCATCGGGTAGAGCTTCAATTACTTCTGCAAGCTGTGCTGCTTTTATGGCTTTATTTAACTTTTGTTGGTCAATTAAATGTTCGGGAACGCCAAAAGCAATATTTTTTTCAATTGTGTTGTCGGTTAAATAAATTGATTGCGGTATGTAGCCAATTAAATTTTGCCAAGAACGTAGATTATCGTATACCGAGCGACCATCAACAATAATATTTCCTGTTTGAGGAATTAAAAGACCGAGAATTACATCAACTAAGGTAGTTTTACCCGCACCCGATTTACCGATCAAAGCAATAGACTGACCTTTAGGGATTGTTAGCGATATACTGTCTAAAGCTATTCCTGTAGTATTCGGGTAGGAGTAGCTGACTCGATCTAAAACAATTTTGGTAGTAAAAGTTATTTCTGGATCGCTGTTGCTATTATTGATAAATTTATTGGTCGAGTTCGACTGTATCAGCAACTCTGAAAACCGATTTTTTTCTATTGCTTCTAAATCTTTTAGCTCGAAGTAAATCTTATTAATTGCGTAGCTAGAACTACGTAGTTGGTTAATGCCATTGGCAAGATTAGTAAAGGCTGGAATTAACCGGAAAGAAGCCAAGGCAAAAATACTTAAAACAGAAGTTAGTTCTCCTACATCCTGCTGCGTAAAAATCAAAAAAACTGATGTAAAACCAACTAAAAAAATAACCAAAATGGTTTCAATTAAGATTCGGGGAGAAAGCTTAAAAGAATAAAATGCCCCTGATGCATTTGAATATATTTCTGCTTGTTTGGCAATTTGATTTTCAAAATGTAATCCACAGCCAATAATCTGAGTTTCTTTAATTCCTCCTAAACCATGATTGACTTGACGAATAATTTCTTCGTTAGACTCAGATAATTCTTTTCCCCAAAGCAAAACTTTGGATTTAAAATGATCGAGAAGCCAGAACAAAGGAATTGTCAAAAATAGTAAAACTATGAGAGCAATTGAATTTGTCAAAAAAAGCAAAACAGCTAAACAAAAAATAACAATAGTGTTAGAAGCTGCTGTCAGTAATGTACTCAGACTAGTAAAAAAATGGTTAGTTTCGTTAATGACATTTTGAATTATACTGGAACTATTTTTGCTCAAATGAAAGGTATAAGGAGCAAATAAGTAAGCATGAACTAATTTTGTTGTTAGTTTGACTTTTTGTTTAGAGCTAAAGATAAAGACATAGCTCTGGACGCGCCAGCTAACGTATGACTTAACACAAAATAAAATAACAATTACAAAACCGATTAAAGCGATAAACTGACTTTCTACCTTTAAACCCGAATACACATAAATCCAATTTAACCAAGCTTTTTGATAAATAATATTCGGATCGCTAGCTAAATTAATAAATGGTCCGATTAGTCCAATGCCAAAGGTTTCCAACAAAGAAACGGAAACAAACAGAAGAGTCAAAATAATTAAACTGCTTCTTTTTGCAGGAAGTACATAAAGAAACTTAGACAGATATCTAAGCATATTTGTAACTCATTTAAACTAAATTAAAGTCTGTTTTTTATTAGTTTACCTATTTATGGTCGGGAAAATCTCGCAATTTCCGTTATTTCGGGACGAAGCTTGAATTAAAACGGCTTTTTTGAATTTTTTAACTTCCTCACGAGCATACTGTGTGTTTAAAATTCCCGAAGTTTACCATTGAGTAGGAATTTTTTTTCTATAACCGAGGAAAGAAACAGTTTGTATGTTTAGAGCGATCGCTAAATTAATCCCTAATTCTTTAACTAATCTTTGCCGCATCCACAAAAGCCATCTTGCCATCAGCATATAGCAAGCTATTCTTTCATACCAATTTAACTGCACTCGTTTTATAGCAATAAGGTATTCCATAAACCATTTCCACAAAGGCAACACCATCTTTTTCTTGCCTTTATTGTTCGGATCGAACCAGACATTAAACTCGTAGTAGCCATTATTTTTGCGTCCCGACGCTTGCGCATGATCTCTATAAAAAAATAGATACTCGGAAATCTCATAAAACTCACCGAGTAGAGCAAGTTGTCCCAGCAAAATCATATCAGAGTTGACGTAACTAGCGATTAAGGGCGTTTTAGCAAGAGCGTTGGTTCGAATTACGCCAAAGATGGGAAGCCAGCAATCGCCTCCAGGATGTTTATCTATTTTGTCTCGATCGGATTCTGTTGGCGATCTTGAAGATCTTTTTTTCTTACTACTGCCAAAGATCGACTCTTGGTAGTGCTTAAATCGTTGATGGGGTTGCGGCGAACTTAGGTTAAGCAGGTTGGAGGAAGATTTTCTAAGTTGCTTTTGTCGTTCATCAATGAAAATAACTCTGGAGTAACATAAAACTAATGCCGGATTGCGATCGAGTACTTCAACACATCGTTCTAAGTATTCTGGAGCCAACAGATCGTCATGAGCAGTCCATTTAAAATACTCGCCTTTAGCTAACTCAAAAACGCGATTGTAATTGCGCGCAGGACCTAGATTTTGTTCGTTACGGTAATAACGAATGCGTCGATCCTTGGTGGCATATGCCTTGCAAATCTCTGCCGTTCTGTCTGTCGAAGCATTATCTGAGATAATTAGCTCGAAGTCTTCAAAAGTCTGAGCCACAATGGATTTAAGAGTTTCTTCTATATAATTTTCACCATTGTATACAGGCATGCCAATGCTGACACGGGGATGTTTATTACTCATCTAGACTTTTTTTACCTTTTAGGATTTTGATAATTAAAGTTTTAAAAGATTTATCTTTATACTTAAGCGCGATCGCTAGTTACATTAATTTGTTCCCTTGGACAAAGATTTTTGTACTGGTACAACAGATTCTCTACAACCTTGTCGTAGGTAAAGAGTGCCACTACCCGTTCTCTTCCCGCCTTTGCCATTGTTTTTCTGGTTTGTTCGTCTGCAAGTAGTTGTAAGATTGCTTCGGCTAATGCATCAGCATCATCCCGTTCGACAATTAAACCCGTTTTACCCTCTTCGACAACTTCCTCAAAAGCACCACTACGACTGACTACTACGGGAACTTCCGTAGCCATAGCCTCAATAATTGGAATTCCAAATGCTTCGTTGACTACGGATGGGAAGACAAAAACGTCTGCATTTTGATAGCGATCTACCAATTCAGAATTGGGAACAGAACCGATAAAAGATATTTGATTGGCTATAGAAGAATTTTGCCACTGGGAAAGATAACTCATCCATTTATCTGGATAAAATGAGGCTAATTTGGTAACTAGAGGATCGTCGCTCAAAGCAACGATTAATTCATAGGGTATTAACTGGGTAAAACCAACAAGTTCGAGCTGCGTTTCCGGATAACGCTCGATAACTTTTTCAAAAGCTTCTAATAATATATGTATCCCTTTCTCTGGCGAAATTCTGCCTACAAATAGCAATTTTTTTGTTTTATTTGTTTTATTTTTTATCTGCTCATCCGTGGGGCAAAACTTTTTGATATCTACGCCGTTATAAACTGTCTGGCAACGGTCGGCAAATTTAGGAAATGTTTGACGAATTTTTCCACTAATATATTCGCTGCAACTAAGTACTAAATCGGCTTGATTAAGTCTGTTGGCAATCATTGTGCGCTCGAGTTGACTCAACCACTCGCAGTGCATGTGTAAGACAATTTTAATGTTGGGATTAAAACTCCGAATAATAGGAATAAACTGAGAAGAGTTAAAAATATGAACGATATCGCATTGCTGCTTCCTCAAATCTTTGGCGATTTGTAAGGCATATACTGAGTAATACAATCTTGAGGAAAAAAGAGGTTGTTTAGGATTATGATTACCTGATAATTGCTCTAGTAATTTAAGCAGCTTAACTAAGCGTTCATCAATACTAATCGAAATATATCGATAACACACGCTCGCGTCATAATTTTGTTTAACCCAGCCTTTTTTTGGATATTTTGCATAAACAATAACATCGGCAAACTGAGCCAAACGTCGTGCAACTTCGTAAGTCCATATCGCAATCGAGCTTTCTAGCTTCGGTGGAGCAATTATATCCCCTGGCTGGCTAACAAAAGCAATTTTCATTTTATTTCCTGATTCAATCATTATGCCAAGATCGCGTAAAGCTTTCGCTCTCTCAGTGCCGATGTTTTAAAGTAAATTTTGTCGAATGCTTTCGCTGTAATTGTGGTGAACGATCTTTAGGATGATAGCGATCGCTTTTTTGGGCTTTTGGTGATATTGCTTTATTTAACTGGATTTATTGCTGCCCACATACTTAAAAACCAAATTTTGGGATTAAATGCAGCATTTTCTGCTGAACTTTTTTGATAAGCGGCTGCTTTCCTCTTTTTCTTTCCATATACTTTCTATCAAAGTAGCGATCTATTCTTACAGAGTCATTATGTTTGAGTGGAAACTGAAGAGAATAAAGAGGAGAGTTAGCGTCTACTGAATGGGACGATTTTAGATGAGTAGCATTCGAACCGAAGCCAATATTTGAAATCAAATTCACAGATGGCAGAATAGTCAGACCCGAATTTGCCATGACGGCAAAAAACCATTGATAACCCCAAAAATCATAACCTTTTTCTTTTCGATAAGCTTTTTCAAAATTCTTTGCCATTTCTCGATACTGAAAATCGTTAGCAATAAATTTTTTTAATTGTTGTTTAACTTCTCGATCGGCCCAAGCTTTGATATCGTAGTCAAAATAACGCCATGCTCTCGACCACGAAGCCCAACCCCATGGAACGGGGCAAAAAGAGAAATGATAACTCTGTTTATTCGATTTCCATTTTCCCAGTCCATTGTATCCACCAATTGTCATGATACGCTCATCATCTTGGTATTTTTCTAATAACTCATCACAAAATCTGAAAAAACTCGGAGCGGGCAAACAGTCATCTTCAAGAATAATAGCTTGCTCTACTTGTTCAAACACCCACGAAAGACCGCTCGCTATACGCCTTCCACATCCCAAGTTGATATCTGAATAGTTCTCGATCACTTCGCAATCCCAATCAACGCGCTTAATAATGGCGCGGCTTGCAGCACACTTTTCTGCTTCTTTTGGTCGGTCGACACGAGGTCCGTCTGCAATTACAAAGAGTTTGGGAGGCTTAGCTCGACGAATAGCTTCAAATACTTTCTCGGTAGTATCGGGTCGGTTGAAGATCACCAAAGCAACAGGAGTTTTCATTTGCTGCCTCACGAAGCATTTTTTTATCACTATAGAAAAACTTCCCAGCAGCGCAACCCAGAATTTTTAGCAATTTGTCAAGATTAGTTGACATGATCGGGAGTCAATTTATATAAACTTTTGTTTCGAGCTAGCTAGCAAGAATATCATCTACCAAAATCTGATCTTTGGTTTCTTGAGCCTTGACATTCAACCACCAGCCCTGTCTGCGCCAATACTGTTCTAGCAAAACTAATCTAAGTTGCTCGTAAGAAATGAGTTTTTGCTCTAGCATAATTTCTCCTAATTTTTTGTTTGTTTGTTTCTGTTGCTGTAGTAGTTTGTCTAGTTTTCTTGGCAAAAGTAGTTTTTTGTTAACTAAAATTTCCCCAAATTTTATCCTTTGATTTTTAAGATGGTACTTGAGTTCGGGGAGAGAAAGATATCCTTCTTCGAGCAGAATCTCTCCTAATTTGAGTTGAGGATAAACGCTCTGTTTCTTTAAAGCTTTTTCTAAACTTTCCTCAGTTAATAAATTTTGCCGGATTAAAATCTGACCAATTTTGCTTGGTTTAGGTTCAAAAGATTGAACATTAAATAATGTATTGTGACTTGGTAAAAGAAACTGAGCATATTCGGTTAAATTAAGCTTATAAAAAGGCTTGGGCTTTGTTATTATTTGTTTAAGAGCTAAATAAACGAAGGGTGGAATAGTCTGACTGTAACGATTCCAAAGACGACTGGGTTCTTGAAATAACCGATATAACCATTCCAAACCTAACTCTCGAATATATTGGGGAGCGCGCCTATAAATACCAGCATAAGTTGGAAAAACTGCTCCCAAACCAATCATGACTGCTTTAATCTTTCCTTGATGTCGGGAGATCCAGAATTCTTGCTTGGGACAACCCAGACAAACGAATAATAATCCCGCTCCGCTTTGATTTATTTTTTGGATCAATTCTTCATCTTCTGTTTTAATTACGTCGGCTAGAGTACGAAAAGGTAAAGCTTCCATGCCAGCAACTTTCAGTACTGGAAATTCCTGTTCCAATCTTTTCTTAATTTTTTGAAGTATTGCGTTATGGGAACCTACAAAAAATACACTTATTTGACTCTGTTGGGCTAGCTCACATAAATTAAGAAAAACATCCATTCCCGCAACTCGATTTTGGTTATAAATTCCCAGCTTTCTTAGCATCCAAACTAAAGGCATGCCATCGGGACTAACCAGATCGGCACTTTCTAATACGCGAGCAAAACTTTGATTCCAATAAGCCTCCATGATCATATGAACATTAGCCAGACAGACGCTCCTACTTTCTCGTATTCTTGCCCACTTAAGCATTAAAAAAATTTGCTCTTCAAGACACAAGCTAGTAATAGGAGATTTAAGCACCCATGTAGTTGGAATAGTTGGAATGTGAGATTTCATTTTTACCCAGTTTCTTTCCTCTATATTTAGTTGTGGAGGACGAGTTTAGTGGGCGATTTACCTCTAGCAATAAGCAACAGCCAAAAAGCAAGTAAGAATTTGTATTTACTTTTAATAACAATATTTAAAGAAATACAATTCAAAATAGTGCAGGTAGTGCAGATAATTACTAATAATCCCAAAGTCATTTAACTACAAACAATTACTACTATTTTTCTTATTTTGCTTTGGAAACTACCTAGCTATAATTATGCTTGGTATCCATAATAAACTTTGCGACTCATGCGATACGTAAATTCGCTCACTGATGGATTAGGTTTAGTCGGATTTATTGTTTTATTAGTCTGCTTCCAATCTTCTTTTTTTGCTGGTCGATATACAATGTTTCCATCACTCTGACGAGAAAGAAGCAGCCATATTCTACCGTGTTCGGTACAAAAAAATTCTTCTATCCATGAATTGCGATCGATATAAGCTGAATTTTGAGTTGCTAAAAAACTTGCTTTCTTAGCGGATATTTTTAGATTTTGGCGAATCTCAGCTGCGTTTTGATAAAAAAGATAATATTTAGTACTGCCTAAACGCCACAATCTCATTCCACACAATGGACAAAAAAAATGCTGAACTCTTTTTCTTTTGCTTCTTTTGTTAGGCATGTTTTTCTCGGTTATTTTTTGATTTTCCTACAACTAACATTTTTTAGTTTTGACTTTTATTTATAATAGTTATTTTTTCTTTCTGGTTAACCTTCATTTTTTTAAAACTAAGTGATGGGCAAACTAAGTCATTTTTTTCTTGTTTAAGTTATTGACTTACATGTAGTTACTTATATTCTGTTTTTACAATAGTTAATAATAGGCACGAGAATTCTCTTAATTCGGAACTACTAAAGTGCACTCTCGGTGTCTTCTTTTAGTAATTCGCAGTAACAATCTACTGGAGGCTCAGTAGACTCAATGAGGGTTGTCCTTAGTTATGTATGCTTTATAATTTTTATGCAGGCTTTATAATTACTTAGTAGATATTACTGAAATTGTAATTTATAAGTCAATAGTAAAGGGGATAATTTTGCAAAATGAATAAATAATTAGTAAATCGACCTAGACACTTCAATTTATTTTATTATCAACTATTTTTGGTATCAACATGAACAATTGCCATAAGCTTGATAAAAACTTTAAGTAAACTTGATAAAAACTTTAAGTAAACTTGATAGAAACTTTAAATACTTATCGAAATCTTTATAAAGACTCGGTGAATCGGTTAATTCTAATATTTAAATTTCTTACCTAAAATATAAAGTTAATGACAAGGTCAAAAAAATGAAGATCAACCACAACTCCCAGATACTAAACATTACTCAAAAACCTCAACTTTATGAAAATGATGAAGGAGGTTTTAATTTAGTTGAAGTAAAAGAGATAATCTTCCGACAAATATATTTAATAGCTGGAATTACGACGGCAGTGGCTTCTCTAGCTTTACTAAAAGCTTTAATTCGCCCTCCAATGTACGTGGGGAATTTTGAGATTCTCGCAGAATCTGTCACTATTCAAACTTCTTTTACTGCTTCGGGTGCTCGTTCTCAACAAACTCAAGAATCAGAAGTTGCAGCGGATTTAAATGAAACGCAGCTTAAAGAATTAACAAGTCCTAAAATGATTCTTCCTATAGTTGACCAGCTTAAAGAGCGATATCCTGATATTAATTATAATTCGATTATTAGTAGCTTACAGCTTGAAACCAACCAACAGCAAAACATTTTAGTCGCTACTTATCAAAATTCCGACCAAAACCAAGTTCAAGATGTGTTGGAGGCACTGACCACAACATACTTAAATTATAGCCTCGAAAGACGACAGGCAGGTGTCAACCGAGGTATGGAATTTCTAGACCAGCAAATACCAAAGGCACAAGCGGACGTTAATGCTCTAAACCAGCAATTACAATTTCTTCGAGACAAATATAACTTTATCGACCCTCAAATTCAAGCTAATCAATTATCAGGTCAACTACAAAACTTAGCCAACAAAAAACTCGATATTAAATCGCAACTAAATGAAACTCAAATCCGAGCCGGCGATCTCAGCGCAGAATTAAGTCGCCAACAGTCAACCACATCGGCACCAGCGATAGAATTCGGTACTTCACGCTACGAGCAATTACACAGCGATCTTAGAGCAATAGAGGTTGAAATTGCCCAAAAATCGGCTATTTTTTCGGACTCATCTGTAGAAATGCAGACTTTACGAGAACAGAGAGATCGATTAGAGGCTCTATTGGCTCAAGAAGGAAAAACAGTTCAAAAAAATGCTAGTGACAAAATTAATATACTGACCGAGAGCGATCGCATTATAGGGCAAGAAATAAGCAACATCCAGCAAGAAATGAAACAATGGACGGCGATCGCACGTAATTATGAAGAGATCGCACAGGAATTAGAAATTGCCAAAGAAAGGCTCCGTTCACTGCTCCTTGAGAAAGAAGCTCTGAGTATTGATATTGCTCAAAAAGAAGCCCCTTGGCGAATACTCACTCCTGTTGGCGAGCCTACTACTGATTCTGCCAGCTTATTTAACGATGTAGTTTTAGGAGCGACTTTTGGTTTATTGTTAGGTATGGGAGTGGCGTTTGCCCTAGATAAATATCAAAACATTCTTTATACCTCAGCTCAAATTCAAGAAATAACCCATTTGCCCATACTGGGAATTATTCCTTTCGATCCCTCTCACAAACAATTATCTTTACCCGACAAAACATCATCCTTAGCTAAATCGCCCCAAACACAAGAGGAGGACTTTGAATCGTTATTGGAAGAGCAGGGATTACAACTATACGATAAATATCTCTTATCCTCGAACCTATTATCTCCATCAGCAGAAGCTTTTCGTTTTTTTGGTGCCAATCTTAATCTGTTTGATGCAAATAATCCTATTCGTTCTCTGATGATTACTTCAGCCATATCTGGAGAAGGTAAATCTACGGTTGCTATCAATATAGCTAAGACTGCGGCAGCCCTCGGTCGCCGAGTATTAGTCGTCGATACTGATATGCGCAGTGCCCATGACTTGAGTGCTCCTCAAGCACCCACCCATCGTGGCTTAAGTAATCTTTTATTAAACAAAAATCTTAATTTTGATGAGGTAATCCAACAATCACCACTGGAAGATAACCTATTTATCATGTCTTCTGGTAATTACAGTTCGATTATTGACGATCCTAGTCGACTTTTGGCATCGCCAAAAATGTGGAATTTGATGGAAGAATTAAAAGCTCATTTCGATCTAATTATCTATGATTCGTCGCCAATGATTAAATTTGCCGATGTCAGTTTATTAGCTCCTAAAACTGATGGAGTCGTTCTAGTTACTGGTTTGGGTAAGCTACAAACTATAAAATTCAAGGAAGCGTTAGATAAGTTAAGTCTATCCAATACTCCTGTTTTAGGAATACTGATTAACAAGGTAACGGCTAAATAATCTTTCTTTTAGAGAAGGAAACTATCGAACTCGATCGCTGCCGATCCTGGTTGTCGGATATCGTAGCGATAACTAGTTATGGTTCCCGTTGCGGTATCTAAAATACTAAAAACAGTAATATCATTACTGGCTATGTAGGGTAACTCATGGCCGAGATCGTCTTGTAAAGGAGCAATAGTCGGCATGACTGGTTCCAAGCCGTTGGGATCTCCTATCTGGACATAGTTTAGGTCTGGATTATCTTTTGGTACTGGTCGCTTATTATCTCCCACATGAGCCCCGTAAGTATTGCCCACATTAGAAGTTTCTAAAAAATGCATGCCACTAGGACTAACAAAGCGATTCCACAGATGAGAATGACCGTAAAATACCAACTGAACTCCTGCTGATTCGAGTAGGGGAATTAAATCGCGAATGATGTAGTCATTGGCTTGAGGATATTCGTAACGAATCGATCTAAGGGTGCCATCTGCTGCATAATCGAATCGAGGCAGGGGATCGGTATAGGGTGGAACGATGTTACCGCCGAGAGTGTGGGGTGGATGATGAAACATCACTATTTTATATTTCGCCTGTTGAAAAGCTTCGCTTTGTAGTTCTGTTTCCAACCAACGATATTGAGGACTACCCTTAGCAATCGGTTCAAAAATATGTTGCCCATAACCCCAATTTTCCGGACGCTCTAAGTCTGAAGTTCGTTCTTGATATCTACCCTTAACTTCGGGGTCGAGATCGGGCGATCGCCAGATGTTAGTCACGTACAATACTACTAAGCGAATATCGCCAAAAGTGACAGCATAGTAATGTTTTCCTCCAGGAATACTTTGGGGCGGGGTAAAAATTTCTTCGTAGGTGTCGGTGTTAAAAGAATTAGCTTTGAGCCAAGCTGCCTTGACTTGGGGATCGTCTGAGGAATTGATTTGCTCGGCTACTCGTTGGTAGTGTTTTTCTGCCCGAACTCTGGGAATCGCATCGTCAAATTGCTCTTTGAGGGAATTAGTTTGAGAAAATCTTCCCATAACCTCATGATTACCGATCGCCGTAAATAAAGGGGCGTGTTGAATTAGTTCTCCACCGCGATAAACTGTTTTTACGCCATCCTTTTCTATCTCGTAGCGAGCGCGACCTTGCAGACAGGGGAAAAACGCACCGCCACGACGATCGTCAAACCATTCAGAAGCGCGATCGCTTATATTGACTAAATCCCCTGCAAAAAAAACGGCATCCACCTTACCCACGGTTTCTTCTACTTTTTGTAAGTTGGCAGCCGTCATGGGCATTAGTTGATGATCGGAAGTTAACAGAATTTTAAGTGGTGTTTCTGGTGAGGGTTGGCTGGCTAAAGTAAATACCCGACTGCGAATTTCTACTCCATCGCGCACGCTAACTACCTGATAGGGGATGCGTCGATCGGGAATTAGATCGCTCACTATTGCTTCATGTCGCCAAATATCCCGCCAAGTTGGCTGTTGATAGTCTTTATTTAATTCTGACTTTTGGTCTTCTCGTACCCGCGTTAGTTTAGTCGTAACTGCTTCAACCGTTTTATCTAATTTTTGCTCGTAGTTAACCCGGTGGTGATCGCCAGCAAAATCTGTAAACCAAATTACTCGTACGGAAGTTGCCGTCGGCAACTGCAGAAAAGGATCGCTCAACAACGAAGAAGTCGATTGGGTAAATGATTGGGTTGGAGACAAATTCATAACTGATAAGAGCAAAAGCGACAGAAAAAATCCTACAAGAGTTAAAAACGGGAAATGGGAGAGCTTCATCTCTTTTTTTCTTCCCCAACTATCTAGATATAATCTTTATTGTAAAGTTTTGTTGCAAAGACAAATAACCAACAAGTATATCAATTACAGGCTGAGGGAGTTAGAAGCGCGGTGCGGCAGCACCCGCATTCGCGGGATCGCTTCAATTATCGTCACGAAATATTAAAGCAATAATATTAAATAACTTCCAGCTCATTTTCGCGAAAGTGAGCTTTAAACTTTTTGTCAAATCGAACTACCACTGGCAAATTTGGGCTTATCGGTCTTCCTTGCCAATCCGTATAGATATTAATTATTTCTCCTTCCATACCCTTGAGATCGAAAGGCTTTTTTTTATTTTGGGGATGATGATATACCACTACAGATTCAATGACACGGACGCGATCGCCAATTTTCATCTCTTGTTCTCTCTCTCTCTTCACTCCCAAGTTGAATGAATTCAAAGTTGGGTAAGCAACCTTACTATTTTTGCATAGGAAGGTACTTTCAAGGTTACATATCCCTTATCCACCGATAGCTCTTAGTAATCGATTAATAGGAAGACTATCATGGAGGATGAATAGTCTTTTTTTGTTAAGACTAACTAATGCTAAATCCGACTCTTGTCTGGCTTATTGCTGGAGCAATTCTGTGTTTGATGGAATTGATTTTCCCTACTGCTTTTGTTGAGTTTATGATGGGCATTGCCGCTTTACTAGTAGCAGTAGTCTCCTTGATATTACCAAATCATACCTTGTTGGTAGCGCTGTGGTTAATTTTTTCCACTTTGCTGATTATTTTCTCGCGACGTTTTTTTACTCCTAAACGCAGAATTACTGAGTTTGGGGACGATAGGGAAGGGGAAACCATCACGGCAATTTCTCCAGGTAAAACGGGAAGAGTTTTATATGAAGGTAATTCCTGGCGCGCTAAATGTGCCGACCAAATTTTAGAAATCGCCCCCAATCAAAAAGTTTACGTTGTCGGCAAAGAGGGCAACACGCTGATTGTTCTACCAGAAAACTTACTCGATCCTTAGTTAGCAAGTTATCTCTCTGTCTGGCATAAAGCTTGTTTGTAGCTTGGCGATAAAGTTTGAGCGACCAATTAATGTAGATAGCTATTGAGGAAACTTGAAATGGGACAATTTTTAACTTTAGTATTTTTAGCACTTATTGGTTCTGGAGTAGCAGGTTCGGTCAAAATCGTCAAAGAAAAAGAAGAATATTTAATTGAAAGTCTTGGCAGCTATAAAAAGAAACTCGAACCGGGGTTGAATTTTGTCGTTCCCTTTATTGACAAAATAGTTTACAAAGAAACTATTCGCGAAAAAGTTCTCGATATTCCCGCTCAATCCTGTATTACTCGCGATAATGTTTCTATTTCCGTCGATGCAGTGGTCTATTGGCGGATTATGGATATGTACAAAGCTTACTACAAGGTAGAAAATCTACGAGATGCGATCGTCAATATGGTATTGACCCAAATTAGAGCAGAAATGGGCAAATTAGAGTTAGATCAGACTTTTACTGCCCGTACGGAAATCAACGAAATTTTGCTGAGAGAATTAGATTTGGCTACCGATCCGTGGGGTGTAAAAGTAACTAGGGTAGAATTGCGAGATATCGTTCCTTCTAAAGCCGTGCAAGATTCAATGGAATTACAAATGGCAGCCGAACGAAAAAAACGGGCAGCTATTTTAACTTCTGAAGGGGAAAGAGACTCGGCCATCAATTCCGCTAAAGGCAAAGCTCAAGCAAGAATCCTCGAAGCAGAAGCAATGAAACAAGCAGCAATATTAGAGGCTGAGGCACAGAAAGAGGCAATCGTCCTCACTGCCGAAGCACAACGACAGCAACAAGTACTAAAAGCACAAGCAACTGCTCGAGCAATGGAGATCGTTACCGAGAAGCTTAAAAGCGGTTCTAATGCCCGTGAAGCTCTTCAATTTCTCCTCGCTCAAAACTATCTCGACATGGGTAAAGAAATCGGTAGTAGTCAAAGCAGCAAGGTTATGTTTATGGACCCGCGCAGTATGATTTCTACCATTGAAGGGATGCGCTCGGTAATTACTGGTAATAGCAACGGCGATTATTCTCCCCTAGAGCTGGATTTAGATAACATCGACAAAAAGGATGCTAAATTCTGATCTTTTTTGACTTTAACTTCCGCATGACAATATCTAAGCTTCTTGGGATAGTTGGCAGCGATTGCAAAGTCCAAAAAACTCCAAAGTGTGATAATAGACCTTGAATTGATGAGAGTTCTCTAGTCGCTCTTCTAACTGGTGAACGGGGCATTCTTCAATCGGAATCGAGGTACCGCAATTGACGCAGGTAAGGTGATGTTGATCTCTATGAATTGAACCGTAGAGAGATTCACCATTAGGTAACGTTCGTACCTGTACTTCTCCTTGGAGTTTGAGGGCTTCTAGAGAACGATAAACCGTTGCCAATCCCATATTTTGGTTGCGTTTGCGCAGTTCTATATAGAGCTCCTGAGCAGAAATTGCTTTTTTGAGAGTTTTGAGTACTTGCATAATTCGCTCTTGAGAACGAGTGCGTTGAGTTTTCATAATTTAGTATCTTTACCAGCGCGATAGGCTTTTTGGTCTACAGATAAATGGACGATTTTTTCAAAATACTATTTAGAATAAATGTTCTATCTATTTCTCTATCATAAAATGTTCTAATCTAACCAAGTTAGACATGTCTAGAAATCAAGAAGCAATCTTCTTACCTACAAAACTAACTCTTCAACCGCTACGTAATCGATTTAACAAACATAAGAAACTTAAAAAAATCAGACTGTATATTCGAGCGGTCGGCAATTACCCAATTACTATTAAAATTCAAAAGGTGTTTCTCGTAATCACATGTCTCACAAATATAAATCTCAGATCTACGTTACTCTAAGACCTTCAGTACTCGACCCTGCTGGAGTGGCAGTAGAATCGGGACTCAAACAGTTAGGATATAAGGGAGTAGAAGGAGTCAGAATTGGTAAATATATAGAACTCACTTTAACTGCTGCTAATGAAGCCGAAGCCAAACAACAACTAGACCAAATGTGCGATCGACTACTAGCCAATCCAGTCATCGAAAATTATTGCTTTGAATTAACCGAACTAACTGTTTCCGTCGAATAAAAAATGAAATTTGGTATTATTGTTTTTCCTGGATCCAATTGCGATCGCGACGTGGCAACTGTTACCCAAGGACTGTTAAATGCTCCCACTCGTATGGTGTGGCATCAAGAAACCGCTCTTAGTGACATAGATACGATCGTCATTCCTGGGGGTTTTAGCTACGGCGACTATTTACGCTGTGGGGCGATCGCTCGTTTCTCTCCTGTTATCAAAAGCATAGTCGAACACGCCAACCGAGGTAAATACGTTTTGGGTATTTGTAACGGCTTTCAAGTACTGACAGAAGTAGGACTCTTGCCGGGAGCCTTAATTGGCAACCGCGACCTACATTTTATCTGCGATCGCGTTCCTGTCAGAGTAGAACGTACCGATTTACCCTGGACGCAAAACTACACTTCCCGACAGGTGATTACTTTACCGATTGCTCACGGAGAAGGTCGTTACTACGCCGATGAGGATACTATTAAATCTTTAGAAGATAACGGTCAAGTTTTGTTTCGATATTGCAGTACAACGGGAGAAGTAAACGAGGCAAGTAATCCCAACGGTTCGCTCGATAATATTGCTGGTATCGTCAATCAACCAGGTAATGTTTTGGGAATGATGCCGCATCCAGAAAGAGCTTCAGATCCCATGTTAAGAGCAACAGACGGAAAATTGTTGTTTGAAGGATTGTTGGGAGTGCTCGATGCTATTGCTTAAACTGGCAAAGTTTAAGCAGGTGTACAAAGCATTGCTTCGAGTGCTATTAATAGTCTAATTCAGTCTTCGCCAACAATGACAAGCGAGCAACTAAGCAAATTCTGTGCCTTATCTTTGGGCATTTTTTTGTTATGGGGTATTTCTGGTTGTGCCTTTCAACAACCAATTTCTTCGGCAGAACAAGTCGTCTACAGCAAGAAAGATATTCTTGCAGAATTAGCCAAAGCCAATGTTGTTTATCTGGGCGAAACACATACCAGTGTTGCCGATCATCAAGCTCAGTTAGCAATTATAACCGCTCTCTATCAGCAAAATCCTCAAATAGCGATCGCTCTAGAAATGTTTCAACGTCCTTTTCAACCGGTTCTAGAAAGATATTTAGCCGGAGAAATTGACGAGACTCAACTGAGGCAACAAACCGAATACGATCTACGCTGGGGTTTTGATTGGGAATACTATGCACCCATTTTGCGTTTTGCCCGCGCACACCAAATACCTTTAATCGCCGCCAATACACCGTCAGAAATAACTCGCCAAGTTGCTAGTGACGGTTTAGATAGTCTCGATGAAGATGATTTTCGCTATATTCCTCCTCTAACAGAAATCGAGACTGACGATCCAGATTATCGCCAAATGCTTCGAGCAACCTACGAGCATCATGCTCATGGCGGACACGACAATAGCGATAGTTTTGAAAATTTTTTTGCCGCTCAAGTTTTATGGGACGAGACTATGGCAGAAGCGATCGCTCAATTTTACCAAGCTAATCCCGACTATCAAATAATTGTTTTAGCCGGACAAGGTCATATCATCTACGGTTACGGCATTCCTAATAGAGTGGCACGCAGAATCAACCAAAATTCTTTTCGGCAACTTTCCGTTCTCTTTGGAGAGACTCAAACATTTGAAAAATCAGAACCTCCTGCAGATTATTTCTGGCAACATCAATAGTCAAGCAGCTTCGTTGCAAGAAAGAAGGAAGTAGTTGATTTGTGCCAACCTATAAAAACAGTAGTAAAAACGACAATTTTTTTTTCTTGTTCATGGTAATCGACATTGTGCTATAAATAACCAGTGACAAAATAACCAGTGATAGCCTGAATAAGAAGCTAAGACTGTGAAAAAAATAGAAGCCATTATCCGACCCTATAAGCTTGACGAAGTAAAAACAGCAGTAGTCAATGTTGGCGTTTTAGGAATGACTGTTTCTGAAATTCGGGGTTTTGGTAAACAAAAGGGCGTTACCGAAGTCTATCGAGGAGTTAAATATCCAGTTGAATTTCTCGAAAAGCTACGCATAGAAATTGTTGTAGCAGATGACCAAGCTGATATAGTGCTTGAAAGCATTGTTTCTGCAGCCAAAACGGGTGAAATTGGCGATGGCAAAATTTTTGTTTCGCCCGTCGATCGGGTAATCCGAATTAGAACCGAAGAAAGAGATTGGGAAGCTTTATAATATTAAGTCTACTTAAACAGTGATATGTGATGTTATGCTGCTCACTCCTCGGTGGGGACATAGTTGCAAAGAACCTTTTAGGGTCTATGATTGAACTATCCACAAGATTGTTGACGTAAATCCATGATTAGGTGGGAAAGAGGAAGTAGTGGAAAAAATTAAGCAGCACTTTGAAGAGAAAGCCCAAGAGTTTGACGCGATTATTCGTCGTCTCATTCCTTATCTAAAGCCAGAACCACAACAGCAATTAATGAAGCTTTAACTCAGATTATTAATCAGCAAATTTCATCTGATGATGCTGTAGGCTGGTTTGCATATTGTGGTCTAACAAGAGCGACGCTATTTTTAAACTCAGTCCAAGGTACTCCGCCGTGAGCCCCTTGCCTGCTCGGACTTCGTCAATACTCCATAAATAGCCCAAATTGCCATTGCCCTTAAATAGTGGCTGGCACGGAAAGTTCCGGCAGCAGTAATTGCTTCTGGAGTACGAAATTGCAATCCATTTTCATAGACTTGTTTGACTACTGTTTCTGTTAGTTTAAAAGCTTCATTTTTCCTATTCATTTGTAATAGAAAGGCAGCCAAACCAAAATTAATGCCCGTCCAAACTTCTAGAGGATGAGTAGCATCGGGATTTTCGGGGGTACCGTCTGGTTTTACACCATTGGCTGCACCAAATTCTCCCTTAGCAAACTTCAGGAAACAGGCATTATAAATTTTGTTGAGGGCAGATTCGGCATATTTTTGTTCGACGACATCGGGCAAACCCAACAGCCGGGCGTAAAATTGACCGCAGAGTTGATCCGTCATGACTATATCCGAACCGCTTTCACTATCGAGGCGATAATATTCTCCATTCCAGAGAGTTGAGTGATAGAGCGATCGCGCTCGTGTTAACCAATTACGATAAGTATTAATTACCAATTCAACAGATTCTGGATAATCTGCTGGTTGTAGTTGCGGATTCATCGGCGGATTATTTATCAATACTTTTCCTATGGCGATCGCTGCTTCTAGGGCAGCAATCCACAAACCGCCACAATAAGCACTTATACCCCGTAACTGCCAGTCATCAAAAGTTTGGTCTGGTGCGCCGGAATTTTCGGGAATACCATCACCATCCTTGTCAAATCCTTTTAAATAGGCAAGAGTTTGAGTAATTGCTTGCCAACATTCCCATAAAAACTCAGTATCTTGACTGCCAGTAAGGACAAAATCTCGATATACTTGCAGTACAAAATCGCTAGGCAAATCTTTCCACTGATTGCAATCTTGATAGGAGGTATAATTCGTCTCTTCCCAAGGATGTTCGTTGGGTGCGCCTAAATCGTGGGGTGTTGCACCTGCTGCCTTGCGAATGGCTGTTGACCTGTTATAGCCGATCGGTCGTTGGGTATCATCACTTTTAGGAATCGCCCTGGCAAAGGCTTCTAAAACAGCCTTATCAAGGCGGGGCCACAACATCATCAAAGCAAAAGAACCGTACAGTCGCACGTCTAAGCTTTCATACCAACGGTAATCTATACACTCCAGTACGCCAAACTGTCCGATGGGGTCGTTTTCAGTAGCTGCCGTCCAAAGAGTGCCCCCATCGGCAAGCAAATATAGCTCGTTAAACAGTGCCATTTTGAACCAGTCTGGCAGATCTGTCCTTTGCAGGATTGGTTTTTGCCAGGCTTCGATCTCTTCCTGCCAATAATCGGCATGTTTGAGGGCAGTTCGTACAATACTCCAAGCATTGTTACCCGTACGTCCAAAAAAATCCGTGTAGCGGTGATAATAGGTATTACCTTCAGCAAATTCCGTGACGGGCAAGTCCCAAGCGAGAATAAAAGGAATTTGACGGGTTTTGCCAGGAGGAAGAGTAAAACGAATTGCCATGGCTGCGGCAATTTGTTCTCCTGGTGCGGCGGGTGTTTCATCTTCCTTATCGGGTAGAGAACCGTCCATGGCGAAATAATCCCAGACTTCTGAACCGTCTCCACTAGGATTCCAGCGACCGAGATAGAAAACTTCTTGACTGGGATTGCGGATGCTGGCGATCGCTATTTGTCCTTCCCCTTCTTGAATTTCTTCGTGAGGTCGAACCCGATCTAGCAAACAACCAACGCGATAGTTATCTTCAATCCACTGATTAAAATTGCCCGTACTATCTCCCCAACGGGGTTGGTATTCATATACCGGACTCCCATCATCCCTTACCTGCACTGTAGGGGATTTAATGGCATTAGTAAACCAACCCACACTATTGTGCCAAGTAAGCATAATGCTGAGAGTAATCGGCTTATCGGTGGGATTGTGCGCCGTCCATTGCCAAATGCCTACCGGATAACTAGTTTCTTGATAATTTTTTGCCCAAATTGGCGAAAATTGCTCGCAGATAAGTTCCGATTGAAATACACCTTTATATTCAAACCAACTGCGGGGATAAAGGGCGTAATAAGTACCTTTTTCTGGAGGATACCACAACCAGCGAGATAAGCTACCGTCTTCGGTTGGTTCTGTAGATAAGGCATAGGCTTGGGCTGACTCTCCTTCCGACCGTTCAAACACGCTAAACTGACAAGCAGGAAGAGAACGAAAGATGTGTTCGCCGCCATCTAAATGCCAGAGATTAAAATCTCCTCTAGGAGAACGACCGATGCATCCCGCACCAAAGCCACCTAAAGGCATCCCATGCCAAGGACCATCATCTAAATTACTGGCATAGCGAACAGTGTATGGCTTTTCCCAGTTTTTACCGATAGGACGCTGCCAAGCACAAGAAGGAATTTGGGGACGGTAGGATAAATTGTTCATAAAAACCCGCAGCTTTTGCCCGTGCCATTCTAGTCTATTGCTATTACATTTACCAAGATTCAGCTTTTTTCTTTAACTCTTTCAAGCGAGAAATCCTCTTTTTCAGCGCAGCAAAGAGAGGACGGGGCTTATAAAGTGCGGAACTTGTTTCCGCACACAGCCCCTCATGTGAGCGAGGTCAGGGTTGACACTCATAGATGCAAAATCTTCATACAATAGGTAGCCGAATAAAAAAAACATACGGATCTGCGGAAGGCGGACTCCTGCCTGTGGAGGGAAGGTAAGACTAGCTGTTTCTCGGAACAGAAAGCGCATCCCGGTGAAGCGGGAAGCCCATAGGACGAATAAAACCGTCTCTCAATTGAGTTGAGTAGGAATCCCTATCTCAGTGAAGCAGATAGGGGTACTTCAAATTAAGGACTTTTGGAGAGTGATAATAACTAAGACAAATAAGATCTGGGGATGAGCTTAAAAAGCTAAACTAGGTTTAGTTAAGGCGGGAACGATTAGTTCGCTTGCCTTTCTGCCTCCTGCTAAATTACGAGCTACTGGTCCCACTTGAAGCGCAGCTAAACCACCCATTACAAAAAATTCACTACCTGGAAGACGCAAATATTCATCCAACACGGGTAAACCTCTAACGATTTCGGTCGGATACGTTGCCAAAACATCTCTTAATAGGGGATGTTGCTTCGCATCCAGTATGGTTCCAGTCGCCAGCCAAATCCGGTCTGCAAAGCAGATCTCTTCGAGGTGCGGCAGCATCCGCAAAGCGGGATCCCACTCATGCAATTCTCCATCGGCACATCTTACCTGCCAGCGATCGCTCTGCCAAGCGGCTTCGACAACTTCACAGCGTTCGTTGAAAACGAGCTTCCCTTCTCTTGCCAATCTTCTCAACCGAACCATCATTGCTGGTGTCATCGATCCTCCATTCCTTGCCTGCTGAATTAACTTCCAGCGCACGTGCCAATCTGTCTCGGCAGCAAATCCTTTGAGATATTTTGGTCCCAACCAACCCGGTTCGGCATCAAATAACTTTTCCTGTAAGTGTCGTCTGGAAAGTAACATCACCGTTGCCCCTTGGGCGATCGCTCCTACAGCCAGATGTCCGGCAGTTAAACCTCCGCCCACAATTAATATTCGTTCTTCAGATAAGTGCAACGAACACAAATCTACTTGCTGGGAATGGCACAATCTATCGCGAGGATAAGAGTCAGTAAGGCGCTCGACCCAGCCGGGAAACTGAGGAACGTTGCCACCTGTCGCCAAAACTACGCGACGGGCAATTAAAGACTGACCATCTGCCAATACCAGGCGAAAATGAGGGCGCAGGCGGTGCTTAATCGGTAAGATTTGGCTAATTTTCCCCGGATAGACTCTGTTTTCTAGTTCCCAGCGATGGATAACCTCAACACAAAATTCTTCAAATAATTTTGTTCCTGGTAAATCGTAGGGAGGAAACAATTCATCTCGACGATTTTCTGCAAACCTTCTTAAAGCGTGGGGATTGGGATCGGGATGGTGAACCGCAGGGGATCTCAGATGAGGGATTTTTTGAGCGGCAAATTGATGTCGCCATTGACTCATCCAAGTTCCACTGGGGTCAAAGACAATAAATTTTTGTCGTAACTTGGAGCGTTTTTGTAGTAAATGAGTAGTTAAAGTTAAAGCTTGAGGTCCTGCTCCTACAATAGCTAAGTCAATACGAGCAGGTAAGGCTTGAGAACTGTCTTTCATCAAAGACAAAATTACGATAATAAATATTTCCAATTCTCATAATAATGATTATCATTTTATTTGACTAGGCAGTTTGTTTTGGGAAACTTTGAAGAAGATACGGGGACACGGAGCAAGAATAAACCTTTTGTTTACCTTTTTCCTTCCCCGCAGCGGTACTAGTTAGTGCTGGGAATTAATTGCTCAAGATTAGGTCTTCTAAAAAATGAATTAGTCCGACTACTGTGCCATCGCCATAATAAATAGCCCCCAAGAGCAACTAATACCGTAATTCCAATGATAAGTAGCCAATTAAAGGACTTTTTCTTTTGTTCTGGTTGGTTATGAGCCTCTATGACTTGCTCGTCCACTCTAGGTAAATTATGAGCGCGCACCGCGCCGACTTTAGCAGCATCGAAATTAGAGGGAAATTGGGTATGGCGATCCCGCTTTGCGGGTGCTGCTGCACCGCTCATGGCAGCTTGCAAGTTTGTTTTGTCTAGATTAGCCTCTCTCAAATCTGCACCGCACAGATTAGCACCGCGCAGGTTTGCCCTACTCAAGTTAGCACGCCAAAAACAACAACCTCTCAAGTCGGAATTACTCAAATTAGTATTACTGAGATCGGCTTCAGCGAAATTAACTCCTCTGAGGTTAGTATTACTGAGATCGCTACTACTCAAATTTTTTTTGACCGCACCTCGATTGACAATTTCCCAAACCAAAAACCATTTCGATTCAATAATAGTTTTACGATTTATTTGTGCGTTTTGCAGATTGACAAATTGGAGATCGGCATCTCTTAGATACGCGCCATTAAGAGAGGTTTCAGAAAGAATTGCTTGCCTCAGATTAGCATGGCTTAAATAAGCATTGCTCAGATCTGCACGAGCCAAATTAGCTCGTTCGAGGTTAGCTTTGGGAAGGTAAGCATTGTTAAAATTAGCACCGCTGAGATTGGATTCCTTTAGATTGACGTTACTCAAGTCGGTATTACTAAAGTCAACACGAAATAAATTGGTTTGACTGAGATCGGCACCACTCAGGTTTTTACTGGCTGCATCTTGATTGACGATTTCCCAAACTAAACGAGCTTTAGAAGATACAGCCGTGCTAGAGTCTATTTGAGTCTGTCTGAGGATAGCATAATTAAGATTAGCATTTTGTAAATTGGCTCCGCGCAAATTGGCACCAAGCAAATTAGTTCCCTGCAAATTAGCTTTACTTAGGTTGGCTTGATTTAGATAAGTGTTGCTAAGATTAGCTTGGCTGAAGTTAACAAGATGCAAGTCAAAAAAACTTAGGTCTGTATTGTGAAGATTTGCTCTGCTCAGATCGGGAATTATCGCAGGATTATTTTTGCGCCATTGATTCCAGCTTGCTGCTCCTTGTTTTAGTAAAGCAATGTGTTCTTCATTTGCCATCCCCACCAATTCCTCCAGCCCGACTAAAATATACAACGTATTGTAAGCAATGATAGTAAATATGCTGTTGACTGGTAGCAATAAGTGTTAGTGAGTCTTGAGTACTTGTTCGTCCCTTACTTTGTGATAAAAATATTAACAAAATTCAAATTATGCAAAAAATACTTAAAATCAACTAATAAAGCTAAATAAATTTAAATTATTTAATTATGTTTAATTTAGAGCCTGTTTTTGAGTTTTCTCGTAACAATTGCGTTGCTATTTGTGCTTTTCTCGTACCGGCTAACTTACTAATAACTGTACAAATCCTAATTAGCCTGGCAATAGAGCGTCCAATCGGGCAAGTCCGTATAGCAGTTGCACTAGCTATTACTTTTGCTTTAACTTTGTTTCTACACGTTTTTACCTGGTTTGCGATCGGAGTGGTTACGCCAGTTACCTTTATTTTGTTTGGGTTAGGCACGACTTGTTTGATAATAAATATTTGCGCAAGTATCTACTGGCAAAAATTCCCTCAATTAGTGCGATCGCAGTTTGAGAGATTTCCACAATCATGATAGTCAACTATTTTTACTTCGTTCCCATTTCTCTTGTGTCCTGGTAAAAAAAAGTTCGCTTAAAAAGGTATATGAGGGAATAGGGAAATAGGGAAGTAGGGGAAAATTATCCTCAATTCCCTAAAACCCAAAGCCCCAATGGCGAAGCCTCCTCTCCGCGTCTTCTTCCTGACCCCTAACCCCTGACCCCAAAAGACAAAGTAGGAAATTGACCGTGCTTGAAATAGGTCTAAGTTTTATGAAGCTATTTTAGAGCGATCGCCAAAACATAATGCCAAAAACCTTTTCTACCGAAAAATCGCGTTCTCAATCAGCGGCGGCAAAAAACCTCGAAACCTCACCAGCAGCTTTCGTCCATCGTCCATCCGCTGTATAGCCTATTATGGGTAGAAAGGACTAAAATTTTAGGTCTTAATTTTTTTTGCAAGATATCTATCTAACTCCTTCTTGACAATCTGGTAGCATTCACACGCCGCCTCTTTCATTCCCTCCCGATTAAGGATTGTAATTTTGCCTCGGCTCGCATGAATTAATCCTGCTGATTGCAAGGTTCCAGTAACTAAGCTAACGCTTGGACGTCCCGCCCCTATCATCTGTGCCAGAATTTCTCGTGTTAAGGAGATTTCTGAAGTTTTGCTCCGATCTTGCGCTACCAATAGCCAACGGCAAAGACGTTCTTCTACACTATGAAAGCGGTTGCATAATGCAGATTGGCACACTTGTACAGTAATACAAGCTGGTGCTCAAGCTTTTTTAACTAAACCAATTGATTTCGATCTACTGATTGAAACCATAGCTCAACATCTTAACTCGACTGAGTCAACCTAATACAATCAACTCTTGAATAAGGAGCAGGTATCATCAATGCGTGTTTTAGCTTATCTAATTTTTGATTCTACTTAACTGAAAACTGCTGTAAGCGATCGCGATATATAGCAGGAGTCAGGAGTCACCGAGTCAGAAAGACCTTCGGTAGTCGCTATGGACCCTTCGGGAGCGCGTACAGAAGTATAATTCTTAAACTGCAATGATTTGGGCTATTCAATGTGTCCTAATCTTTTTGACTACCGCTATAAATTTTGAAGCCAAAATTCAAAATGGGCTAAGATTGGGTGTTCGCGATGCTTAAATTGCAATTAAAGAAGGAGACAGAATTAATTTTACTCCTGACTCCTGAATGGGCGAATTCTGACTCCTGATTTAGATAACTCGATTATGGTTGCTACTACTACTTGTCATGTCTTTGTTTTTTTAGAAATATTTTCCCTTGAAGGAGGAATTCAATCTTATGTAAAAGATATTTTTCAAGCTTATCAGTCTTTAAATCAAAGTCAGTCTTATAGTGCAGAAGTATTTTTGCTACGAGACGAAGCTGGGTGCGATAATCCCTTTGAGACAGATACGTTTAAATTTCACTATCTCAAAAGTTTACCTCCTTGGAAAGGAAGATTAAAACTAGCATTATCTCTGTTGACTTGTCTTTTACTGCCTCGTCCCCAGCACGTTTTTTGCGGTCATATCAATTTAGCGACTTTAATTAAAACTCTGTGTCAGCCTCTGGGTATTCCCTACACTATCTTGACTTACGGTAAAGAAGTCTGGGAAAGCTTACCCAATGGTCAACGGCAAGCACTGCAACAGGCAAATGGAATTTGGACCATTAGCCGCTATAGTCGCGATCGCCTTTGTGCTGCCAATAATATCGACCTCAATAAAGTAAAAATTCTTCCTTGTGTCGTTGACGGTCAAGTTTTTACTCCTGGCGCGAAACCTCCCGATTTACTGAAAAAATACGGTTTGGCTGAGGCTAAAGTGTTAATGACAGTTGCCAGATTGTGGGCGGGAGATATTTATAAAGGTGTAGATGTCACCATTCGTGCTTTACCACAGATCCTACAAGCTTTCCCCGAAGTCAAATACTTAGTGATCGGTCGTGGTGACGATCGACCTCGCCTAGAACGATTAGCTAAAGATCTAGGGGTAGCCGAAAAAGTAGTGTTTGCTGGTTTTGTGCCGACAGAAGCATTAGTAGACCATTACCGCGTAGCCGATGCTTATATTATGCCTTCTCAAGAAGGTTTCGGCATTGTTTATCTAGAAGCCATGGCTTGTGGTAAACCCGTACTTTCGGGCGATGCCGATGGTTCTGCCGATCCTTTACAGGACGGACGTTTGGGCTGGCGAGTCCCTCACCGCGATCCCGATGCCGTAGCTGCTGCTTGTATGGAAATTTTACAAAGAAAAGATCGCCGTTGTAATGGTCAATGGTTAAGACAAGAAACTCTGGCTAGGTTTGGCAAAGAGGCTTTAAAAAACCAATTAAAAGAATTATTAGATAGTCTATGAGACCGAGTTTATAGTTAATTTCACGAGCCTGGCAGAAAAAAAAGAAGAGGCTAAAATAGCGAAATCTTTGCTCAATCAAAAGCCTGCATGATGAAGCCGAACATATTTACCGCGATCGCCATTTTCTCTGCAATGGGTTTATCTGCTCCTTCTATTGCAGAAAATCTTACCCACCTCAATCAGCTTCTTTCTACTAAACAATGTGCTCAATGCGACCTAAGTAATTCTGGTCTAGTTATGGCAAATCTTGCTGGTGCTCAATTGCACGATGCTAACCTCAGCAATGCTAATCTCAGTCAAGCTAATTTGGCGGGAGCCGATCTTAGCGGTGCTAATCTAGCTGGTGCTTCTTTGTATGGTGCCAATCTCAGCGGTGCCAATCTAGCTGGTGCTAACTTAACCGGAACCGATCTGAGAAATGCTTATTTAGTCAATGCTAATTTGCTTGATGTCGATCTCAGTCAGGTATATTTAGAAGGAGCAAAAGGAATTCCCAACTATGCCGGAACGTCAGAACAATTTCATCGTTGGGGAGTAAGAGAAGCTCAAAGAGGTAACTACAAAGCAGCGATCGAACATTACCATCGAGCTATTGAACTAGATGCTGAATTTGCTCCTGCCTATTTAGGTTTAGGACTGATTCAATTTCGTCTGACTAAAGAAGCAGAAGCCAAGAAAAATGGAGAAATAGCAGCTCAACTGTTTCAAAAACAAGAAAATAAGCTAGGCTATCAGGCAACCCAAGAGTTTCTGCAACGAATAGAATTAGCACGCCAGATAGAAGAGCGTAATGCCAACCCGCAGGGGGGTTCAAATTTCGGTAAATTTCTCGGCGGTATGGGTTCTTTATTGTTGAGACTTTTATTGTAGTTTTATGAATTCTGAATTCTGACTTGCGATCCTATAAAAAGTCAAAGCCGTATTGCCATAAACTTTTTCTCGACAGATTTCTAATCCTGGTATTTGAGGTGCTTGCCAGAATTGAGAATCGTGTTCGACGGCAATTTCTCCTGTAGGTGCAAGTAATTCTAATTGGGCGATCGCTTCTAACACTGGCTGATATAAATTGCTAGCGTAAGGGGGATCGAAGTAAATGCGGTCAAATTGCTCTCCTGCTAGAGTTTTGAGCTTTACTACTACATCTCCTCGCAGTAGGCGAAACTGTTGTTCTTCTTTGGCTACCTGTTGCCAATTTTGTTTGATAATACTGCAAGCACGTCCGGACTGTTCTATACCTACTACTTCTGCCGCACCGCGACATAAAGCTTCTGCCCCCATCGAACCATTCCCCGCACACAAATCTAACCAGCGACAACCAGCAATTTTGCCCTGCCAAATATTAGATAAAGCTTCTCTTACCCTTGCCGCAGTAGGACGAGTAGCTTGTCCCGGCAGAGTTTTTAATTGTCGGTTGCCATAAATTCTCACCAGTCGCTGCGCTCCCAATAAAAATTATTAGGTTATTAGGTATTAGATGCTAGGTATGGAGTAGAGGCGTTTCGCGAAACGCCCCTACTTCTGACAAGACTGACAAAATTGCATAGAATTTGCAGTCCGTTGTCGGCAGATTTTTCGGGGTGAAATTGGACTGCCATTAAATTATCATGAGCGATCGCTGCCGTTACTCTTTGAGAACCATGAGTTACCATCGCGGCACGAACAGAGGGATCGACCGGATCTACGTAATAGGAATGGACGAAATAAACGTAGGGATTAGGAGTTAACTGCTGCCAGAGAGGAAGATAGGGCTGTGTTAACTCTAATTGGTTCCAACCCATATGAGGAATAGTTATTCCTGGTTCGGAACGAAAACGGCGCACCATGCCGGAGATAATACCTAAACCCGGTTCTTGTCCTTCTTCGGAAAGATCGAAGAGAATTTGTAAACCCAAACAAATACCTAGAAAGGGTTTACCAGAAGCGATCGCCTCTTTGATGGGAGCTTCTAAATGACGGGTTCTAATGTGTTCCATGGTGGGATCGAACGCGCCTACTCCAGGTAAAACTACCGCATCGGCTCGTGCAATATCTTGGGGGGAATCGGTAATTTCAGGAGTTGCACCAGCTTTCTCCAACCCTTTACAAGCAGAGTGAAGATTGCCCATATCATAGTCAATCACCGCAATAGTAGCCATTATTAACCCCTTGTTGTCGCTCTCCCTACTTATTTTACTGCCCTAGAGCAGAGTAAGAAGGTTGATTGACAGTGATTGATTTGTTAACATATGCTTATAATTGAGTAAAAAATGATTAATTTGCATTGATTCGACTCAAAAAAGCCTTAAGGCGATCGCTTTGGGGATTGATAAATACTTTCTGGGGTTCGCCAGCTTCTTCAATTACACCCTGCTTGAAAAACCATACTTGATTGGAAACTTCACGGGCAAATGGCATCTCGTGAGTTACTACGATCGTCGTCCTAACCTACAAGATTAGCGATCGCGCTGTAAGAGTTCAATACTCAGTGAGAATATTATTCAAAGAACTGCTTCAAGCCCAATTGCATCACCGGATCATCTTCTACAATTAAAATTCGCTGGGGTGGAAGTTGATTTGGTTTGTTCCACTCAAGAGTATTTGGAGATGACATTGGATTAACTTTTCACAACAACCAAGGGCGCATATGATAAATAGCTTATCAGTGCCGTGGAAAAAACCTGCACAAAACGCGCAAGCCAACGGTCCTATTGGTTTTGCCAGCAGGTTTTTTTGGTAAGGGGTGTCATGCAGGAGCAGGTTTTCTCATTAGTATTGAAATTTTTATACCCAGCTAGAATTATCAAGAAATCTTCCCACTGCACTACCTACCGCTACCAAAATTTTCAAATAGAATAAACTTTTCTACCTCCTACCGATTGGGAATTTGTCACTACTATACTAATAAACAAAAAGAAATTATCGATCGAACTTGGTGGGGATACATTGACTGTAATGCTCTTACTTTTGATACTCAAGATGCTGAGATTATCGGTAGGGACGGTATATTGAAGTTACATGTTGGGGTTTAACGTTAAGATTATTTGCCGTCTTCTGTAATGCCAAAGTTTGATGACCAACTAAAAACTATTTATGCCAGCGAGCGAGCCTCCTGGCGAGAATGGTTGGAAAAGAATCATCGCACCTCGCTCGGTGTATGGTTGATTTACTATAAGGTCAACAGTGGTAAACCAAGCGTTCAATACAGTGAAGCGGTCAAGGAAGCCTTATGCTTTGGTTGGATTGACAGTAAAGTCAAATCATTGGATGAGGACCGTTATAAGCAGATCTTTACACCCCGAAAATCGAAAAGCGTCTGGTCAAAATTAAATAAGCAATATATTGAAGAACTAATTGAACAAGGATTGATGACTGAGGCGGGTCTGGAAAAAATTGAAGCTGCCAAACAAGATGGCTCATGGAACAAGTTGGATACACTCGAAGCATTGACCATTCCGATAGATTTGAAGCAAGCTTTAGAAGCAAACGAAACAGCCAAGCGTAATTTTGAGGCGTTTAGTAATTCATCGAAGAAGAATATTTTAGTTTGGATTGATAGTGCGAAACGTCCGGAGACGAGACGGAAGAGAATTGAGCAAACTATAAGTTCAGCAGCACAGAAGAGAAATCCATTGATGTGAACTATCAGGCAAGCTGTAATCGCTGCTGCAAGCGAGTGTATCTTTGCTGCTGTTTGAGTTGTTTGACCGCAATAGCGATTGCACTTTTGAGCCCACATTCTGAGGCGTAAGTACCATCGCAGAGTAATTGATTACTCTCTCCTATTATATAACTATCATTGGTGCGATTACCGTTATTGTTGGGTTTCGCTATCACTCAACCCAATCTATAAGATCGGCGATCGCTTACGAATGCTTAACAAAAGTACACGATGCTCTCCTACACCATCATCGTCCAAATGATAGGACACACCATCTTCTTGAGTCTCACTCGATTCAGCCTCAAATTCCATATACAGATGGTAGGCAATCGAGCTTTTATTTATTGGGGAAGTAACACATTTAATTCGGACTGTCATTGACGCAAACCAAGTTCGCCCTCCAGTCCTCGTAAATTCCGCCCGCAGCGCCTTCTGCTCCTAGAGCTGTTTCATGTTAAATAAAATAGAAGACAATCAAAGCTAATCAAGATTAAGTACAAAAAGTAAGGATATAACTCAGATTATGGCTTAAATCACTTATAGCTTTGGTCAGAGAATCATAACCATGAATTCTGAGTAAGCTCAAAACCCAACTCTTAAGTACGGAGATATTAGTAGAAGCTTTTCCTTTAAGTTAAGGACTAGTATCTTCCTGCGCGATCGCGTCTTTGACCCAATGTAGACGATTTTCAATATCCCAATGTTTTTGAATGCCCTGGGGAATTAGTGATGAGGGTCCATATCGAATTCAGGCGCTTTACTGGCGGTCAATAGCTATTTGTGATGACCCCACCCGTTATATCAAAGGCTAACAAGGAACATACGACATACTGAATCAAGGACCAGCCTTCGACTACATGCGATGTGTAAAGGGGAGCGGCAATCCCAGCGACAACGGGCAGAAACGTCTGCAGAGCCAACTCAGCTCGGGTTGCGCCAGGACCGACCAACTTGTCTACCATTCCCAAAACTCCGCTTCTGGGCGGCGGTATCTTCCAATTGATGTTCATTGTAAGACTAGCCTTCTTCTAGCCGCTAACTATATCTATAGATAATTTTAAGAGTTTGAGATAGATGATAGTTATAGCCATTCCCTAAATTCTTTGCCCCCGTTCCAACATTGAGGGTAGATTGGGGGACTTTGAACAGTTCTATCCCCCAAGATGGGGGATAGAAAACTGCTGTAAACTCATCCTTCGATTAAAGTGCCTACGGCGTACACACAAGCCCAGCCTAGAAGGAGCTGGGCAACAGCTGTTTTTTGTGATTGTTATGTCCAGTTCTTGCGAGAGAAAAGAAAAGTAACCTCCAGATCTTATTCGACAGCTTTTAGCGAATGCTCGTAGAAGAAGCGGATCATCTCTTGCGAGGCATCAGGTCCCTTGGGGTCGGTAAAAGAGCCATTAGGACTCCCACCCGACCACCCATGACCTGCACCATGTACCAGCCACTGTTCCATGACAGCATGATTGCTAGCGTCGTGGTAGATGGAGCGAGTATAGCTATGTCCATTTGGCATTTCTTGCTTACTCGTACTTACGCGTAGATTTTTTCCTGTCACCGAATTTGACTCACCGCTAGCTTCACTTGTCGCCCATTGCGTCAGTACCTGCTCTCCGTTGCACGGGTGAACCGTTGTATCGAGATCGCCATGAAATACTATGGTTGGGACAATCTGAGTGTGCGTGCCTGCAGCTAGGGTAGGATCGTTTTTCTGTCCTCCATGCTGCATGGCGGCAAAGGCAGAGGGAAGGTCGTAGGCAGCACCGTAGGCAAGACCAGAATGAACCCCAATAGCAGCATAGAGGTCAGGATAGCTCATCCCCATAATGGCAGCCATCGCCCCGCCAGCCGATAAACCTGCTACATAAACTCGCCGAGCATCAATTTTGTAGGTGCTAGCGATCTGGTTGGTTATGCCAGCAATAATGGAAGGTTCGCCAGACCCCCTCTGCTGATCGGTCGGCTTAAACCAATTCCAACATTTAGATGAATTGGCAGTAGTCGTTTGTGTAGGATAGACAACAAAGAACAGTTTCCTTTCTGCAAGTAGATTCATCCGGCTACCAGCAGCAAAATCTTCAGGAGTCTGTGTACAACCATGGAGCATAACAACCAGAGGCAAGGCTTGCCCGCGATAGCCACTGGGAATATACAACTTATAGCTACGGGTTCCGGCTTGGTTAGTATAAGACCCATCCAGAAACTGCCCCCCTGCCCAAACTTCACTACGAGCTCGGTTCGGCATAGGGATGGAGACTGTCTCGCCAAGTCCACTTTTGGAGGGACTAAGTTTGGATCCCAAGCATGCGAAAAGCTTGGACCACAGCGCGGACTCAACCCGTTCCTTCTTGTGGGTGCGCTGGTCAGTCGTGGCTGTTTTAGCGTGTTGATTCTTACTGGGAGTTCGTGAGGTTTCGGTCATCTCAGCAGATGCATTCTCGTTCTCATCATGTTGCGATGGTAACGCCGATACTGCATTAAGATTAGTTTGACCCTCGGGCGACTCATCGACGACTTGTAAGGTAATATCAATGGTTTCATCGCTTTTACCGTCAGTGGTGTCTGACGAAGCTTCTGGCGATCGCATACCTTGGAGCGTGCGCTGAATGAGAGCAGTTGCCTCCATGAGCTTGCCCGCGCGCGTAAGTCGCGTTGCTTGTGCCATTCTAGTCCGCATTCTGTCATCCATACCTAATCGATCTCCTTTCTTGTGTAATAGCTATCAGTAGTTGGTGGCAGGAGCCAAGCGTCGAAACAAAGTTGTTTAGTGAATCCGCTCGGCTAAAGCTGCTTTGACTTCAGCACTCGCCCGCAAAGCTCCTAGCACGATAAGAGAGTCAATGGTGGCAAGAGCTAGTTCGGGGGATACGTCATCGGCAATAACCGCCAAGCCCAGCACCTTAATCTGGAGCTTTTGTCCGGTCGCCCGTACCGCCTCAAGGTCGCGACGAGTATAGTGTTGCAGACCGAGCACGAGGGTTTTGCGTGCCACCGTTTGTTTAATTGTCTCGGTATGGGTGAGAAGTTGGTTGCGGATCGCGGTGCGAATAAAGTCAGTGCGGTTGGAATAAAAACCCTCCTGCACTAACAAATCGATCTGTCCGAGATCGACAAAGACCAGATTAATGGTGATTTTCTCCGTCTCTATTGCTTTTAACATCTATATACCATCTCACTACCATCCATATAGATGATATCATAGCAAAAAGCAGAGGGCGATTAAAGGGATCTCCTTACCGAAAAGGAATAATTTTAAATAAATATTATTGTCACTGTTTTAGTTAGAGCGAGTCAGACTATCTGGAAAATAGCTTTGCAGATAGCTCAACGTCAATCGTTTAGTTTCTGCTACGAGATGTTGGCGAAATGATTTTTCTTGGCTGAGGGACAGCCACAGTAGAGTTCCGATCGCTTTCACCAATACAAACGCGATCGCATCATAATCGGCATGTTCCCAATTCGAATAGCGTTGAGATAAATAACTTGCCCAATCCCGAATCAGTTGGACATCGACGGTGGTTTCGATTGCTTCCAGTTCTGACATTATCCCTTGTACCTGCATGAAGATGGCATGATAGCCAGGATAATCGGTGAAGAACTGATTAGTTGCATCAATTACCCGCTCCACGTAGGTTGATAAGGGCAAATTGGTAATTTCAGCAGCGTGTAACTTCGTAAAGCGTTGGTGGAGTTGCTCGGTGTAGCGCGTAGCTAAGGCTTGCAAAATGGCTTCTTTGTCGGGAAAAAACTGATAGAGCGAGCCGATTGGCACCTGGGCACGAGCGGCGATCGCTTTTGTCGTGGTGGCATTGTAGCCCTCAGCAATAAACATCTGTTCAGCCACATCTAAAATCTGGTTTACCCGTTCTTGGCTACGGGCTTGTCGTGGTTGTCGCCGCATTCCAGGCAGCTTTGATGGGTTTGCTCTCATTTTGAGATTTCCCCTTGACAAAAAATGTTCATATTTTATTCTGACCCCTGCCGCCTGTAAGGGCGTTGAGGTTCACTCGCTCGGTGCGCGCGTTCTCACTCCCAACTTCTTCTTAGATAAGCGAGCAGCAGGGTAATCTACCCCAACTCTCGCTTTCTCGATAACCACAATCTTTGAAGCGCGAAACGTTCTTTAGTAGGGCAGGTGATAGCCGTAGCCATCTACATCGGTTTGGAATTGTTGGTTTAATTGGTCTAGATCTTGATTGACAAAGTTTCCTGTACCGACAG
>JADEWQ010000132.1 GCA_015207585.1 Pleurocapsales cyanobacterium LEGE 06147
CCATGACGCAAGAGCGCGAGCGCACTTTAATCTGTTTCCTTTTTTAGTTTAAAATGCCCTTGATGCTTCTATTTCTATATACTTGACAATTTGTACATTTTCTTAACTTGTCACCAATGGGTATTAGGTTTTAAATTTTAAGTGGTAGCTTCTTGACTTATGACTTCTTACTTTTGATTAGGTTTTAGAAGTTTTCCTAAATAATTTAGGACTGCAATAAAGTATAATTTTCCCTCACTATCAGAGCTTATTTATAAATTAATCCATTGAAATAGCTGCTTCGGTAACAGTAGGATATTGTTCGAGACTTTTAACGGATATATTCATTTGCTTCATTGTGGCAGGACCAAAAATTGTGGCAAAAGAAACATCGGCTGCGTCTCTTCCCGTACCAACACGAATTAAGCCGCTGCGGCGAGCAAGACGAGTAGGATCGAATATAAACCAGCGATTTTCTAAATAAGCCTCAAAACAAGCATGAAAATCTGGCGGTTCTAAACCACAGGCATAAGCAGCCACAAACCGTGCCGGAATGTTTAAAGCACGACAAAACGCAATACCTAAATGAGCAAAATCACGACATACTCCTTCTCTTTGCGTAGCTGTATCGAAAGCAGAAGTATGCTGATTAGTGCTGCCAGAAAGATAAGTAACGTTGTCGTATATCCAATTGCAAATAGCAACAATCCTAGAATAATCCGGTAATAAATCCCCAAATTCGTACTGCGCGAGTTTGATTAAGCGATCCGATTGACAGTAGCGCGAGGGATACAAGTAAGACAATGTTTCTAAAGGCAACTTGGCTGGCGGAATTTCGGCAAGGGATTGAGAATTTTCCGACCAATCGCCGTAGGAATAGGACACCTCAACAGTCCCTTGATAAGAAACTTGTAAACTTCCTGCCGGTGCATTTAATCGAAGATAGCGATTACCCAAAACTGGAGTAACATATTCCTCATAATCTAGGAAAGGATCGAGCTCGAGATTCTCTTGTAAAACTTTTTGAGAGTTATTATTAGCTGGGCTGATGTTTAATACTAAAGTGCTAGCTTGGGTAAGACTATACTTTAATTGACATCCGAGCTGGAATTTCATTTTACTCCGTATCTCCATCCGATCCCCTGGATAAATTTATATTTAATTGCTATCTAACTTAAAAATTACTTATAAATACTACTTATAAATAAATGAAGGACGTGTGCTTTTCGTACTCACACGTCTGTAAATATATAGTTTAGACGGTTCTGGTTTTGTTATTTAATTAGCATCTAATTCCAAACAAACACTTTTGCCTCATACTCTGGCAAGTCAATTAAGATATTGTCATCTCCAGATTCGATATCGTAGTCACCTGTCCATTCATGCCACGTACCATTTTCAGGGAAATGAGAAACTCGGTACCCTGCCAAATACTGGTCTGAGAAATTAGCAACAACAACTATTCGCGAGCCTTCCTCATTCCAACGAGTATAGGCT
Source organism: Pleurocapsales cyanobacterium LEGE 06147 (assembly GCA_015207585.1). GTDB lineage: Bacteria > Cyanobacteriota > Cyanobacteriia > Cyanobacteriales > Xenococcaceae > LEGE-06147. The sequence goes on from JADEWQ010000132.1 coordinate 1,477, forward strand.
AGGACTTTCGATTCTGGGTCTTCAAAGAAAAATTCGATATTTTCACTATACAGAGCCTGATTTTGTTTGCGTAAGTGAAACAAGCCTTTATAATATTCAAATAAACCTCGATTGAGGTCATTTTTCAGTAAATTCCACTCAATTTTTTGCGATTCAGTCGACTGTGGATGATATTCCCCAAATTCTTCACCCATCCAAACTAGGGGAACGCCTACAGCAGTCATTAACAGGACAACCCCAAGCTTATTTCGCTTAAAAGCAGCTTCGTCAAAAATTTCGCGGTTAGCCAACTCTACCATCAAGCGTTCGTGGTCATGATTGGTCAGATAATTGATGACATTGGTAGCTCCCATAAATCCCTGACGCTTGCAGTCGAGGACATTTTTTAGTTCTTCTAAATCGAATGTGTCGCCGCAGATATGAGCTAAAACGGTATGATAAAAACTGTCGTGCCAGCAGCCGTCCATTGGACCATCGAAATTGGTGATGCTGGTGGTTTCGGGAATGTGCTCGGCGATATTATAAAGAGGCTTGGATCCCGCCGCTTCCTTAGCTTTTTGAGTAATCCAGTGCATGAAGTCGTAGTTGTCAATTTGCCGCGCAGCATCGTAGCGAATGCCATCAATATGATATTCTTTAATCCAAAAATCAATGGTGTCGCCAATAAATTTCCAGGCGGGTTTGAGGTCTAAGTTTTCGTCGTAGTGTTCGTAGTTAAATTCCGGTCCCCAACTATTGTCTGGATCGCGAGGTTCGTGATAATACCAGTAATCGTGGTCAATTTGGGTGAGAGGAGAATCTGTATTGGAATGGTTGTAAATACCGTCGATAATTACCCGAATTCCCTTCCCATGACATTCGTCAATCAGGTGTTTTAGTTCTTCTGTACGACCATAGTTAGATTCGGCAGCAAAAAAATGCTGGGGACTGTAACCCCAGCTATATTCTCCCGGATTTTCTTTGACCGGCATCAGCTCGATCGCATTCACACCCAGTTCGCAGAGATAATCTAGTTTTTCAGTAACGTGCTGGTATTTGCCACGTGCGTAAGGATCGTCCTCTCCGCCAGAAAAATCACCTACGTGGAGTTCATAGATAACTAATTCGCGATCGGCAGGTAAAGCTTTATCATCGTGTTGCCAAACGTAAGTATCGACAATTTTTTTGCCGTCTTTAATACGAAGAATGCCATTTTGAGTATATTCGTCAATATCTGTCGCGTAGGGATCTGTAATTTCAACCCATTGGTCTGGTTCTAAAAACCAGCTTTTAGAACGTACGCGAAATTTGTAGCGATATTCGCCATCTTCAAGTTCAATTTTAGTACGAAAATAACCGTCATCACCTTTTTCCATAGGAACGGATTCCCAATCAGAAAAAGAACCGAATATAGCTGCTTCTTTATTGTAGGGAGCGAATAGTTGAAATTCTATTAAATTTGTCATAAAAATAAACCCCAGTTAACAATAGGGTGCATAGCCTCAGAATATTGGTTTGAGTAAGTAAAATCATCTATCTCAAGATAGATGCTAATTTAATCCTTGTCTGAAAGAAATGATTGTTCTAACCCAATTAGATTATTGATTTTACAAATAAAAAAAATCCTCAATCTATTGAAGATTAGACGAATTAATTGATTAAAGAATCTGCTATAATAAAGTTCAATCTTTGGATAGACGTGTTTATTAATACATAGCAATAACATAGAAAATCATCTAATCGGAATAGTCAAAAAAGTTTTTGTCTAAAAATAATAAAAAAATTTGGCTACTTTTTATCCGATAGATATTCTAGCTAATTTAAGTAATTGTTAACTCGGCTTAGCATTTTTATAAAGAGGAGATAAATTTATGGGAATTCTAGCTTGGATTGTTTTAGGAATAATTGCTGGCGCGATCGCCAAAGCTATTTATCCCAGTCATCAAGGAGGCGGTATTCTCGTCACAATGCTTTTAGGTATTGTCGGAGCTTTAGTAGGCGGTTTTGTCGGTAGCGCACTATTGGGAATTGGTTTTACGGGATTTAATCTGCAAGGCTTTTTAGTTGCGATCGTCGGAGCAATTCTAGTGCTCTTTTTGTATGGTCTTGCTGTAGGACGGCGAGTCTAATATATATAGCAATTCTCGATTGAGTAGGGTATATATCTGATTTTAAAGTTGGAGTAGGGACGTAGCATGCTACGTCCCTACTCACGAACTATTCTTTTTTTATTAAGTGTATTTTTTAAAATTAATCGCTCAATTGTTTAATCTCTGCTATTAAACGATCTATTTCTTCAGGTAGCGTCAAATAGTGAACGCAGGCGCGAATACAATTAGGGTGAGCAATTGTTCTTAAAAGAAAGCCTCGTTCTTCAAGAGATTTGACTAAGCGAGAGGTTCGCTCCCTCCGCTCGCGATCGGCTTCGCTGCGCCCTTGGCGATCGCAAGGAATATCTTTAGTTATCTGAAAAGAAACTAAACCCGCTTCTGGCGGCGAATTTTTTAGACACTTAATTCCTTCAATTTGAGCCAATCTCTCCCATAAATAAGCGCTCAACTGACAAAGACGCTGATAGCGTTCTTGTTTAGTTCCCCATTGCTGATGAGTAGCGATCGCAGTTCTTAATCCTTCGTATTCCGGACAGGCAGAAGTAGCTACTTCAAATTTTCGACCATCTTCTTTCCATCGATCGGGTCGACCTCTTTCGTCTGTATTTATTCCCCGCCAACCAATAAAAGTAGGTTGCAATTCTTCAAAAACTTCCTGGCGAATATAAAGTCCGCCAACACCGGGGGGACCGCACAACCATTTGTGACCCGTAAAGGCATAGTAATCGACTTTTAATTCGGGTAGATTTAACGGGAGAGAACCTACCGATTGTGCTGCATCTACCAATACTCGAACGGGTTGCTGACTCGGGTAATCGTGACAGGTGGCAACAATTTCTGCTAGAGGCAATACCTGACCCGTATTCCATAACAAATGACTTAAAACTACTAGGCGAGTATTGGGAGTTAAATGTTGCTCGATTACCCCTACCGGATCCCCTTCGTTTAAAGTTGCTAAGATCGGACAAACAGCTACTTCTACCCCGAAACGACGAGCTATTTCCCCAACGATAGCAATAATTCCAGGATGTTCGCAATCAGTCATGAGGAGGCGATCGCCTCTTTGCCAATTTATACCCCAAAGAACGATATTACAACCGGCTGTAACGTTTTCTGTCAGAGTAATCGTTGCTGGTGTTGTTGCCAACTCTCGAGCGATTGCTCTTCTAAGGGAAGCTACTTGTTGTGCGATCCAAGCATTTACTTCTACCGAAAAAGGACCGACTTGTTGAATATATTCGTGAGCATTTATAATCGCCTCTAAAGCAGAACGAGGCATAGTTCCTTGTCCGCCAAAGTTAAAATAAGCTTTATGAGCCAATCCAGGAAACTGCTGTCGATGTTCTTGGATGCTTGTCTTCTGCAAACTGCTAGTCATAAAGATAATGCCATCTATGCCCTTGTTAGTATATCTCGATTCCAGAATCAATCGACCCATCGAATCAAATACTTCAGCATCCACCCGCAGACAACAACATAAACAAAATCGGGCTTTAGGGCAATGATGCTGTTAACCGATGAACTATTACTTAACTATAAACGCTGTCGCCGCCGTACCTATCTCGATCTCTATGGAAACGATCGGGAACCAGATGCAGCAAAAGAATTTCTCCTCAAACTGAAACGAGAAAGTCAAGCGCACGTTGCTGCGGTTTTGACAGCACGATCGCTTTCTTATCACCAACCGCAAGCAGCAGCCAACGATTGGCTGCTCAACGCTAAAGAAACACAAGCTTTAATGCAACAAGGAGTAGACTGTATTTATGGCGGTATCCTGACCCTGTCTTTGGCTGATTGGCGATCGTCTCTAATTAAAGACCCAAGGCAGGACAAAACTGAAATTGAGGCAACGCAGAGCGATAATTTACTCTTTTTAGCCAGTCCCACTCTTTTAATTAAACAAGCCGGAAAATCAAAATGGGGTGATTGGCTTTACGTACCAGTTAATATCAAACTAGGTCGTCGTCCCAAACAAGAATATAAATTTATTTCTGCTTTTCACGCGCAGGTGCTAGCAGCAATCCAAGGGGTTCTCCCATCTAAATCTCAGTTGATTTTACGCCAGCATGACGATTATTTTGTCAATTTGGACCATTGGCTTCCGAAAATGCAGGCAATCGTAGCTAATTGCTTGCAGATGCTAGCTACTGACACGGAACCAGAAGTATTTATTTCTCGCCAAAAATGTAGTCTCTGTCATTGGTACAGTCATTGCTACACCAAAGCCAAATCGGAACAACATCTATCACTGATACCTGGCGTTACTCCCAAACGGTACGAATATTTGACGACGATCGGAATTGAGACAGTAGAATCCCTGGCTGCTACTTGTCCTATTAATTTAGGCGAAGCGCTCGGCACACAAGCCGCCATGGAATTAAAACAACAAGCTCTCTCTCTGTTAGACGACCGTGCTCTACTAAAATATGACTATCTCGGGACAGCTAAAACTAGCATTCCCATCGCCGCGATCGAATTATATTTTGATATAGAAGCCGAACCAGAGCGCAATCTCGATTATTTATTAGGAGTGTTGCTGGTAGATCGTCGCGAACGTACCGAAAGATTTTATCCCCTTCTGGCAGAAAATCCAGAAGATGAAGGGCAAATTTGGCAACAATTCTTAACGTTAGTTAATTCTTATCCCAATGCCCCGATTTTTCATTTTTCCGAGTACGAAATAGATACGATGAAACGATTAGCCCAACTATATCGCACTCCCAAACCACAAATTAAATCTTTATTATCCCGTTGTGTCGATCTTCATTACTCGATTACCCGCTCAGTTATTTTACCCGTAGAGAGCTATTCTCTCAAATCTCTGGCTAATTGGATTGGTTTTCAATGGCGCGATCGCGGCGCGAGTGGAGATCAATGTGTCTGTTGGTACGATAGATGGATAAATACCAAAGACCGCTCGTTCATAGAAGCAATTCTGCGCTATAACGAAGACGATTGCCGCGCTACCTTTTACTTAAAAGAATGGTTGGTGCAATTTCTTTTAGAAGCAAGAATGAACGAAATTGTTTAGGCAATACCACCTCTTTTTCTCGCTTCCTTATAAGATGTGCTTACATTGCGAACGCCAGCACGAATTAGTTGTTGTTCGAGCAGAGCAAAAAAGCGAGCGCGATCGCTACCTCTAACTACTGCTTGATTGTGGGCTTCGGCTAAAGCAACGGGATAGCCATAACCTTTGTGTACCTGTGCCAGTATTATACCCAGAGATTGTACTAGTAAGTCTGAATCTTCGGCTACCCAAGCAGGTAATTCGATGCGAGCAATTTCTGTCCCGACATGAACGTAACAAAAGTAAATGCGCTGAGGCTCTTCATATAGTTCGAGAATGCGCAGAGAACTGCGGTACAAAGGACTTCTCTGTCCCGGTGCCAGTCTGTTTACCCAAAAGGTAGCATCTCTAAGAGAACCAATTTGTTGACAGGGGTAATTATCCATTAAATCGCCGCAGTGAGCGACACAGTTAGGATGTTCGTAGGGACAAGCCTGCAAGCGCAACAAATTTAAAGCCTCGATACTGCGAGGCGCACTCACATAACCAATTAGGGGAATCTTTGTTTGTCTCAATTGTTCCCAAGCCGCTAAAATTGGTGACAAAATTTGGTCTCTGGCTTCTAGGGGTAATCCTTCGAGAAACCAGTAAATAAGAGAACCATCTACCATAGCTAAATTGGGAATATCTTGGTGCGCTCCCGGAGGAAGTACCCAATGACAAGCCATGTCTGCTAGCATTTGAATTTCTGAAACGGTACGCCGATAGCTCATCCATTCTTCGAGGCGAATACCCCACTGTTTGGAGACATGAAGATCTTCTCCTTTATAGAAAACTTCGGGTACGCTATCGAGTAGGGGATGCAAGCTCTGTCCGTAGTGCAGCATGATCCGACCGACATTAATTAGATAACAGTAAGCAATTTCATGATGGGAAGGAGAAATCTGCGAACCGTCAGTAGCAAAGACAGTATGACTGTAGGGAGAAGGTTGAAGATCGACGCAGGTATCGAGAGGTTCGACAGGAGTAGCCGCTGCAAACAAAATGCGATCGCGCCAGTTTTCTTGTTCTTGAATTAATTCTTCCTGTCTGGCTCGTGTTTGTTGTAGTAATCTTTCGGCTTGTTCTAATCTTTGGCGGGAAGCAGCTGCTTCTTGACGCAAATGCTGGCTAATTCCTGGTAGTTGTCCGGCGAGCTTGGCTAGATCGAGCATGGTGATTAACAGAAGTCAAAATTTAAAATAACATTTAAGCGCGAACTCGTGTCGCCACTCGTATCTAAATTAGCCAATAACCAAGCCTATTAATCGTGTTGCCCAACCTATCAAAGCCAACTCGGTCGATAGGTCGGGCAATTTTTTAGTGCTGTCTAGAAATAGCGATCGCTATTTCTTTTGCTTTTAATTTTTAGCAAATTTAGTCTCAAACTACAGAGGCGAACGTACCGCCTCTGGTTAAGTACTTAAGGAAAGAAATTATAGCCAAGCCCTAATATCAACCCTACATCTGCTCCATCAATAAAACCAACGTTCAGCTGAGCGTTTGCGGTAAATCGAGGAGATATACCAACATCTACACCACTAGTAATTAGTCCGCCGACAGCACCGTCGTCCCCCGTACCAATTGCTAATCCGCCTCCAATATAAGGAGCTAGAGAAAACTCACCATCTACTACTTCTTGAACAGCAAAATCATAGGTTAATGGCAGGAGAACAGCTACATCATCACCGATTATAACAGAAGGACGAAAAGCAATTTCTGGTAGCAACCCAAGCTTACTAAAGACAGTGAAAGCAGCTTGACCGATTCCCGGTCCTCCCCCAAGACCAATGTTGCCACCAACTCCAAGATAACTAGGGCTAGAACGAGTTGGTGTCCCTACCTCAATATCATCAATTTGCGCTACGTCCGCAGTATCGGAACTCTCGGAGTTTAAAGTTGAGGCAGAAGTTAGCTCTTCAAAGTTATTTATATCCGTTGCTGGTTCTAAAATAGAACTAGTTAACTCTATATTAGGTTGTTTATCTAAATTTGTATCGTTCTTTACAACTGTTTCAGCTTGAGCTACTTGTCCGCCAAGAACGGTAGCAAAAGCTGAAATGCTTAGTAGGGAAACAATTTTTTGATTAAACATTGTATTCTCAATCACTCCTCAATTAATAAAACCCTTAAGGCTTATATACTGTTGCCAATTTATACTAGACACCCTTCCACTTAATCTGTATCTATCTTTGCTAAAAAAGATGACCAGAAAATGACAAACAAAAATATAAGGGATTTTTGTATATCTTTCAATTTAATATTTTTGTTCTTCGATCTCTTCTAGCTTTAGATAGAAAATTTTCAACTTATAAATAAAAGAAAACAAAAGATAAGTTACTTTACTTGAGAATACAATAAAATAAAGCTATATTTCTAGCCCATTGATTTTCTATTTAATAAAAAATTAGAAGATAGACCGAATTGATTCGCTTAACTCAATCAGTTAAACTTTAGCCGTTTGGACGAATTTAGTATAATAACCTACAATTGTTAGATTAGACGTACCGTTTTTCTCCCACCATTGGCAGAGTCTTGTCCCTACGAATTTCTTTTGAATGGAATCTTCCTATAAGCTGCGAGCTGCCTTAACTTTTTTTGACAATTCGTTTCGTCAAGTCATTAGATCGTGCTCAGAATAATGTTGATTCGGAGTTAAAAGATATTACTCATCTCTCACTCACCAGTTAGCAATACCAAATCGATTCTATTTTGTCTGCTATTTGTCCTGCTTGCTGAAGTTCGTCCTCCCCAAGCAAGACAGTGACGTGACCCAACTTTCTTCCCGGACGAGATTTTGTTTTACCGTACCAGTGAACGTAGGCTCTTTCAATAGAACTCAATTGAATACGTTTTGAATAATAGTCATCGCAAGCATATTCATATCCGAGTAAATTTATCATCACCGTGCCAGCAGACTTAAAAGTAGGAGAAATCAAGGGTAGATCGCTAACTGCTCGCAGTTGCATCTCAAATTGAGAAATATTACATCCATCGAGGGTATAATGTCCCGAATTATGGGTTCTGGGTGCAATTTCGTTAACTAAGACTTTTTCATCCCCAGTCAAAAATAGCTCAATTCCCACAACACCAACAAATTGTAGTTGAGTTAAAAGAGTGTTTGCGATCGCTTCAACTTTTTGCTTTACTTTCACAGTAATATCAGCAGGAGCTATTACCCGACGACAAACTTGATTTTCTTGATAAGTCTCTACTACTGGGTAAACAACTACTTCGCCAACATCATTGCGCGCTGCAATAACCGCTAACTCTTTTTCAAAGGGAACAAATTCTTCTACCAACATATCTCCAGGTTGCAGAGACTTCCAAATATTTTCCCAATCCTGTCGATTTTTGAGGATAAATGTTCCTTGTCCGTCATACCCATGACGGCGTGATTTTAGGACTACAGGAAAATTAGAGGGTGATTGTCTGGCTGTTTCTGGAGATAAGCTCGTAAACTGAGGAACTGATAATCCAATCTGTTGTAGATAAAGGCGTTGCTCGTATTTATCCAGTAGGGGAGAGAGAGCATCTAAACTGGGACGAAAATCTACTCTTTGTCCTGCTAAAGCTCTTAATGCTTCTAGATCGATAAATTCATTCTCAAACGTAATTACGTCGCAAAGAGTGGCTAGTTTTGCTGTAGCGGCAGCATCATTAAGAGGAGCAAAAATGACATCTGCCGCTCTACTTACAGCAGGATCGTCTTGGTTGGGGGTTTGAACAATCAATTCAATACCTAAACTGTGTGCCGCCTCCCCCATCATCCAAGCTAACTGTCCGCCACCAATAACACCAACTCGTTTGCGTTTCATTATCAATTACCTAATTCGTCCAAATTTAATAACAAATCATAAAGATTTAATTTTTGTCAATTTTTTGCTCGCGCGCGCACCGCGCAGTGCCGCTTCCCATCACCGAAGACGCAAAGCGACTACGGACACAAAGTGCGTCGAAGACTAGTAGCAGGGGAGCGGTGCGGCAATCTCTCCTCCATTCGTTGCTGTAATATCGGAGAATATTATGTATACCTATTTTTATTATGTGAGATATTTATGGACAACCGTCGAGCAAGATTGGGAAAAAACGAACGCACGCATCTTCGTAAAGCTTAGATAAGAATTAGTAATTTTTTTAATGTTTAGTCACGGGGAGGTGCTTCCTAAAGATATAAGGATAATTATTTGGGGGAGTAAAGCCGCCCATGGGCACATTCATAATTAACACAGTTATAAAACAGTTTTAGTAAAATTTAGGCAGTAGTTAAGGGAAGATTGCCAGAGTGAGCCATAATTTAGAGCAATACTACAAAGTCCTGGGACTAGAACTAGGAGCATCCCTTGAAGAAATCAACCAAGCCTACAAAGACTTGGCATTTATTTGGCATCCCGATCGCCTTCCGCAAGAAAATCAAAGGTTGATCCGCTCCGCAGTAGAAAAGTTAAAAGAGATTAATCACGCTCGCGATCTGTTACGTTCATTCCATCGCAGCAATACTCCTGTCAACATTCCACCAAAACCAAAACCGAGAACCTACAGCCAAACTTATCAGCAAGCCAACCGTTCCTACTCGTCCACCCAAAAAACTTACTCTACAAAAACAAAGACGCAAAATAGTCGTCCTAATTGCGATCCAGGAAGTTCCTACTACAGACCTTACTATCAAGATCTTAGAGGAGTCGATCTCAGTCGAGCTAATCTTCAAGAAAAAGATCTTTCTGGCAGAAATTTGAAAGGTGCTAATCTCGAAGGCGCAGACTTGAGTGATAGTTTTTTGCACAAGATCGTTTTAGAAGAGGCAAACTTACAGGGAGCAAATCTTTTTCGCGCTAACTTATTACAGGCAAATCTGAGAAAGGCAAATTTGCGAGAAACTAATTTAATTGGTGCTGACTTTAGTGGTGCCGATTTAAGTGGCGCAGATTTGACTGGAGCGAGAATTGGAACTAGCCACAAAATTATGGTTAAATTAACCGGGGTCAAGTTAACAGGAACCATTCTTCCTGATGGCTCTATTCATCCCTAAATGATAAATTATTTCTTCTCAATGGGGACAAAAAGTCTCGATTCAAAATTTGAGTAGATCGAGCTAAAAAACCAAAAAATTGGGTACTCTTGACCAAGAGAACACCCAATCAAAGCTTTGTCAGAAAGTTTACAAGTATTTAACGATTTATTTGCAAAAAGTTTTTAGCTTAAGTATTAACTGTAGTCGGATTAGCTTAGAGAGACGTTGCTACGATCGTAAGTTTTGCGGAAGCTAGGATGGGGTTTCCCTTGAATCGAATTCCAGTATTGCTCGTCAACTTCTACACCTATTTCTGCAGCAGTGCGTCCTAACATTGATTGTTGACGATGTTTAATTGCGTGGTGATGACGAACCATTAGAGCACGAGCTTGTTGTTGAGCAGACATAATTAAAACCTCCAAATTGCTTAGTTAACGAATTTGTTTGTTAATTCCCCTCGCTATAAACAAATATAACATAATAATTCTGTAACAATTTTTACAAAATTGCTTTTTTTTATAAAATTTAATATTTTTAGTCAACACGATAAAAAGAAAAAAGCCAGTCCACTAAAGCAAGAAAAACAGAAGCAGACTGACGGAAAAGCCAAAAATTAAGAGCTAAAAGCATAATAGCTACACATAGCTCCCAATAATGCGCCAAATACTCTGTTGAGTATTTATAGAGACAACTAATTCATTAACCGAGTATCCAGCAAATTTTTAGGTTTGAGGTATGAGATTTTGATTTTCATTGAGATTGCGTACGAGATTCCTACAACCAGCACAATCACAACCATATAAAGAGATCGCTTTTTCTCCTTCACGATCGATTTTTTCTATTGCTTCGGGATTATATTCACTACAGCTACAGTCATACCAAGGATATTCAGCTTCGACTCGAGTCGATTTAACTAAATCTCTTTGTTGGCTATTATTGGTCGGTGCTCTAAAAACATACTCTTTAGATGAATTAGCTTGGGCAGAATTACTTGCCAGCAAAGTTATAGCTAGAGAACTAGAACAACCTAACACGGTCAACAGTTCTTTATTCATTATTATTTCCTCGACTAAGTTAGCAGTCGCTACCAGTTTAAAGCCCAAAGTAAGCATAAACTGGTATTTTGAAAGCAAGATTCTAGCACATAAATTAAAGAACCAAAATACGTAAACCCCAAAGCATTTTATTTCTTTGTCTGGTTGCTATTAATATTTAAATTTCGGTTTATGTGACTCGTAGTCCACCACAGAACAGAAATGATCGAGGGTAATTTTTATCCTCGCGTCCCCGCGTCTCCACGTCTCCGTGACAATCCTAATCCATCAAAATCATTGTGGTCTACTACTAGCTCCTCACGGGCATGCCGTTCAATCCATTCCTGTAAAATAGGGTTAACTACCTCTGGTGCTTCATCTTGCGGGCAATGACCTAAACCTTCTAAAGGAATAAACTGCTCGACGGCTGAAAAACGAGCTAACTCTTTGCCGAGAGAAATTGGTTCCCAGGGATCTTCCGTTCCCCAAAGAAGAATTGTCGGACAACAAAGTCGGGGTAATAAATCCTCTGGCAACGGACCCTGAGAATAGCGCGTAAATGCCAAAAATACGTCTGCTGCTCCCAAATCTGCTGCTGGTTTCATAATGAGGTCAATCAATTCATTGGTGACTACTTCTTGACGACGGTATGCTTGCAGCAAAATCTTACGGACTACTTTTGGTCGAGCAAGCTGTTGAAAAAATAAATTACCTACCCATTTATAACCTAGAACTTGTTGCATCACCGATGCGCTAAAACTTCTATGCCAAGGCAATTCGGCTCGCTTACGTTCGTGTAAGAGACGAAGAGAACAATTAATTGCGGCTACACCCAAACAGATCTCCGGATTATCTATGGCTGCTTGCATCGCTACAATACAGCCAATGGAATTACCGATTAAAAATGCCGGAGTGCCAACTACTTCACGACAAAAATCCGCTACCTGTTGTCCCCAGGTTTCAAAAGTGTATTTTATTTCTATCTCGGGTGTTGGTTTAGCCGAGCCACCGAAACCAATCAAATCAAGAGCATAGCAACGAAAAGATTGTCCCAATACGGGCAAATTTTTACGCCAATGACCCCAAGAAGCTCCAAAACCATGTATGAATACTACTGCAGGTTCAGTCGTGCCCCAGCGTTGATAGGTAATAGGAAATTCTTGCCAATTCCAAGTAAGAGGAGAAGTAAATGGCATCATTTGCTTGTAAGTTTACAGTTCTTAATTGTTTTATCTACCATTTTTAGGTTAGACAGTTCTGAGTTAAATTACCATCAACACTGCAGCTCTTAACTATCAACAACTTAAACCAAATTGCGGACAAAAGTACTATTTTCTCTGCGTACTTTCTTGGCGTACTTTGCGTCTTTGCGTGAGACTAAATTATATTGCTAAAAGCAACCTGAAGATCAACTTTCAATCCATGATTGACAAACAATTTATTGGTTCTGAAGCACAAACTACTTACGCACAAGCTAAAACAGTTATTTTACCCATTCCCTATGAAAAAACCACTACCTATCGTAAAGGCTGTCAAAATGGTCCGGCGGCAATTCTAGAAGCATCAGATCAACTCGAAGCCTACGATGAGGAACTACAAAGAGAAGTTTGCCTGGAAACGGGAATTTACACTTATGGGGCGATCGCCGATACGCGCCAAAATTCTTCCCTCACCCCAGAAATGATGTTACGAGTTACCACCAAGACAGCATCTAAGCTGATCGCTGATGGTAAATTTATCATCGCTCTCGGCGGCGAACACAGTATTACGGCTGGAATCGTTCGAGCTTATCAACAAATAATGAGCGAACCATTTACCGTCATTCAAATTGATGCTCATGGAGATATGCGTCATTCTTATGAAGGTTCAATTCATAATCATGCTTGTGTAATGCGCCGCATTTTAGATTTGGGACTACCTACATTACCCATCGGTATTCGCAGTATTTGTCGAGAAGAAGCTCAGTTAATTCAAGAAAAACAAATTCCGGTAATTTGGGCTAGAGACATTTATGACAAAGCTAATTGGATTGAAACTGCGATTTCGCGGATTTCTACGTCCAAAGTATTTATTACGATCGATCTAGACGGCATCGATCCTAGTTTAATTCCTGGTGTGGGCACTCCAGAACCGGGGGGATTAAACTGGTATGAACTCACTCTATTTTTAAAGCGAGTATTCGCCAACTATCAAGTAATTGGTTGTGACGTGATGGAGTTAGCACCTGTGGTTAATTCTGTAGTTTCTGAGTTCACTGCTGCCAAGCTAGTCTACAAATTACTAGGCTATCAGGGTTTGAGTCAAGGCTGGTATGACTAGTTATTTGACGGTGGACTTTATTTTTTTTGGGTACTCATGGAGTATTTTAATTAGGAAATGATCTTGATGAAAGCAGATAAAAATCCTGTTGGTAGTTATGCTCCCGATTTTGAACTACCAGGAATAGATAGACAAGTATATCACCTAGGTCGCTATCGGGAAAATTTTCAGGCAATTGGTGTAGTTTTTATAGGTAATAATTGTTCTTATGTTAATGGATATATTGATCGCCTCAAACAAATTCAAGCAGAGTTTGCTTGTTGTAGTTTTACTCTTGTCGGGATTAATTCTAATGACACTGACAGTACGCTAGAAGAAACTTTTGAAGCAATGAATAGTTTTGCCGAGCAGAATCAACTAAATTTCCCTTATCTTCGCGATCCCACCCAAGATGTTGCCAAGTCTTTTGGCGCACGAGTAATCCCTGAAGTATTTTTGCTGGACTCTGATGCAGTAATTCGTTATGCAGGTAGGATTGATGATTCGCTCGAGTCTGCTGATGAGGTTCAAATTTCCTATTTGCGCAACAGTATTGCTGCTCTACTTGCTGAAAAAGAGATCGATCCCAGTTACACCGAACCAGTTGGCTCGCCAATTCAATGGCGTAAAAATAATAACTAAATCGAAAACAAGGTATTGTAGCCAGAAAACTGGTATGTTATGGGGAGATAAATAACAGAACAGATCGAAATAGCTTTTCTAGGGATGAGTTACCAGCGGGTTTTATTAAAGCTGAGTGGCGAGGCACTAATGGGCGATTTAGGCTATGGTATCGATCCTTTAGTAGTCATCGAAATCGCTCAGGAAATAGCCAATGTCGTCAAAAGCGGCGTACAAACAGCCATCGTCGTTGGTGGTGGTAATATTTTTCGGGGGGTCAAAGCATCTGCTGCTGGCATGGATCGAGCGACAGCTGATTATATCGGCATGATTGCTACTGTCATGAATGCCATGACTTTACAGGATGCTTTAGAACGAATGGAAATTCCTACCAGAGTACAAACTGCGATCGCCATGCAAGAGGTAGCCGAACCCTATATTCGCCGTAGGGCAATTCGTCATCTCGAAAAAGGTCGGGTGGTGATTTTCGGGGCTGGTTCAGGCAATCCCTTTTTTACCACTGATACCACAGCAGCATTGAGAGCGGCTGAAATTGATGCTGAAGTGATTTTTAAAGCAACCAAGGTGGATGGGATTTATGATTGCGATCCTAAAATTAATCCTAACGCGCGTCGCTATCAAAGTCTAACTTATGGTCATGTCCTAACCCAAGATTTGAGGGTAATGGACAGCACGGCGATCGCTTTATGCAAGGAAAACAATATTCCTATTCTCGTGTTCGATCTTACAGTTCGCGGTAATATAGTTCGCGCAGCTAAAGGAGAACCTGTTGGAACTATTGTGGGAGGTTTTTGTGAAGTTAACTGAAGTTAAAGAACATATGCAAAAGACCGTTGATGCTACTCAAAGGTCTTTTAATTCAATTCGTACGGGACGGGCAAATACGGCTTTGCTAGATCGGGTGATGGTAGATTACTACGGCACGGAAACACCATTAAAATCGTTGGCCAATATCACCACTCCCGATGCCAGTACTATTCTGATTCAACCTTATGACAAGAACAGTTTGGCTCAGATTGAAAAAGCTATTTCTATGTCCGATCTCGGCTTGACTCCTAATAATGACGGTCAAGTCATTCGTTTAAATATTCCTCCTTTAACTAGTGAACGTCGTCAAGAATTAGTAAAAACGGCATCTAAACTAGCTGAAGAAGGAAGAGTTGGTCTTCGTAATATTCGTCGCGATGCCATTGATGAAGTGCGCAAGCAGGAGAAAAATCACGATATCTCTGAGGACGAATCGCGGGATTTGCAAGATGAAATTCAAAAAATTACCGATAAATTCACTAAAAAGATTGATGAGTTATTAGCAGCTAAAGAACAAGATATTACTACTGTCTGAATCAGGAGACAGGAGCCAGAATTCAGAATAAAACACATTATATTTACTCCTGACTACTGACTACTGACTATTGTTTTTCTACGCGCTCGGCTTTGCTCTACCCGCCCCACTACGCAAGGGGCTGTGTGCGGGTAGGGATTCTCCTGCGTCCGCACGGGGGTCTAGAGTGCGGGACGCAGGTGAGGACGCGATGCCCGAATGCGATTCGGGCATTTCAGCCGTCCGTTCCCGCACCGCCCCCTTACCTTGTAAGCCCCGCGTAGCGGCAGGGTCTGCGTCTTTCTGACTCCTGATTCAAAGACTTGACACGGCAAGTAAATAGCGAGAACCAAGCTAGATACATAAAAGTAATCAATAAAACCGTGATTATGACCTGCGGAACGCGGGTTAGATAACTTGAAAAAAAAATTTTAGTAAATCGGTCATCCAGACCGATCTTTTTTTATGTGCCACTATTTCAACGTGAGCGTCCAACGAACTAGGTATTCGTTAAGTCTAAAAGAAACAGAAAATATCAGTTAAGTAGAGAAAGCTACGCCTAAAATCAAAAATGTTCTAGCAGTCAAGACCGACCGAACAATGGTGTG
>JADEWQ010000133.1 GCA_015207585.1 Pleurocapsales cyanobacterium LEGE 06147
CCGTTCAGTCATGCCTTACATTTTATCACGAAATCTGTAAACATTATTATGGAGGACTCGGCATTCCTCTCGCCGCTAACCCTCGACGGGTATAGCGGGAGTCTCCTGCCGAGAAACTAGATGAAAATGTCAGTGGAATCAAATTATGGATAAGGTTATGCAATAGCAATAGGAATAAATTCAACTTGGTAGCCTAGTTGAGAAGCCTGACGACTAAGACGTTGAAGCAAATGGTCACGAGAAGAATTATTAAGATAATTCGCACCCAAATCTCGATAAGGTTCACGCTTGGTAAGCATATTATAAAGAGCAATCACAATCCGATGGGCTACGGCGACAATTGCTTTTTTCCGTCCTCGTCGTCCCACTAAAAGACGATAAACACCTATCTACCAAAAGCAAAGTTTGAGGGGAAGCAATTCTAATAGTTGAGGCACAAAATTACTCTCATGAGCATAGGGACGCTCTGTCAACCAAGTTTGAATCGGATAAGGAGTCTCGAGATTTACTATTGCACAGATTCGTCCTCCTAACTTGCCCAAAACAGTGGTTTCTAAGCTTTTAAGTTTCCTAAATAATGCTTCTAGGGTCGATACATCCACAATCCACAGTTGTTAAAAATGTTGCTTGGCATAGACAACACTTAAAGGAAGAGTGCGTTTTTGTCTTGTTTGCCATCGCTGATTGAGTTGTACTAACAAATCTGTTAAGACTTTCTCGAACATCGATGCAGGAAAGCTTAATAGTCTTTGTGATAGAGCTTGTTGAGATACTTGGGTCGCTTTTGCCCATAGTAAATTTTCTCTGGCTAACATCCGATTTAGTTCCCTGGCAGAAGGTACTTGTCGCCAGACCATAGTTAATACTGCTGCTAGCATCAAGGGTAAGCTCAATAGATTTCTTGCATAACTCATAAGATATTAATCTTAAATAAAAATGAGTTAATTGGTATTCATGAGATATAGTGAAGCACAAAATTTGACCAGAAGTGACTTTAAAAGAACTTAGGGAGTACATCCTGAGACATTTCAGGATATGGTAAAAGTTGTCAAAGTAGAAAGAATGCTTCAAAAAAAGACAGGAAGAAGAGATAAATTGACAATTGAGGAGCAAGTATTAATAACTTTAGCTTATTGGCGGGAGGAGCGAACCTATTTTCATCTTGGACAAGATTGGGGAATTAATGAATCAACGGTTTACAGAATTATTCGTCGAGTAGAAGATATGCTGCTTAAGTCAGGGTGGTTTGCCCTGCCAGGAAAAAAAGCCTTAATTGAGTCAAAATCTTCTAGCTGTCTAGCAATTACTTGATTGTCTATCTTTGGTTGGCTTCTGCTTCTGGCATGGTCTCGAATGCTTTTTTGTGAGTGTGCCATGGACTTTGGGGTTTGGGACGATTTCTTGATTGGTTTTAGACTATCAATTCAAGTTGCTTTCACTACCATTCAATTTAAAGAACTTGACTTATAATACATTTTCTTAACTTGTCACCAATGGGGGTAACCAATCCCGCCCAACAACAGCAAAATTTGAAAATCGCTCTAGAGCAAACCGTCCGAACTATAGACGGATTTTGGTTTATGCCTTTTACGGTTAAACTGCGAATCAACTATCCTAACGGATTGGTTCATATTATTGTTAATACCATGACACCGATTTAATGATTCGGCTTCTCAGATGGTGCAATTTTGTTTGCGTAAAGATACTTAATTAACTATCCGTCGCAAACACGGCAGATGGTTTGTAACCAACTAGTAGACAAGGTCCCTTTTATACTTGGTCGATATGTTCTGGTACGACGGTAGATTAATCGAACGAGATACCTTTGAACTCAATATTTATGAGCCTGGTTTGCTCTATGGGGCGACGGTGTTTACTACTATACGTATATATCAGCAATCTCTGACCCATCCCCTCACTAGTTGGCAGGCTCATTGCGATCGCCTGCATCGAAGTTTACAAACTTTTGGCTGGCAATTCCCTAATTGGCAACGCTTACAACAGGGAGCCGAATTATTATTACCTCATTTTCCCGTTCTTAGAATGGTAGTTTTTGCCGATGGACGAGAGTGGATTGTAGGACGCAATTTACCCGCAGATTTAAGTCAACGTCAACGGCAGGGAATTACTGCCTGGGTAGCAAAAGATTCCCTTTTCCGTCGCGATTTAGCTAATTATAAAACTGGGAATTACTTGGGTGCGTGGCTAGCCTTACAACAAGCCCAGAAATTAGGCGCAACAGAAGCAATTTTAATCGATAATCGAGGTAATTGGCTCGAAACCAGTACGGGAAATCTGTGGGGTTGGCGAGATAATTGCTGGTGGACTCCTTCTCTGGAAGTAGGAATACTACCAGGAATTGCGCGATCGCAACTATTAACCTGGCTTGCAAGTCAACACATCCCTGTAGGAGAGAATTTGTGGACTCCAGAGTTTGTCAAAGATTTAGAAGCGATCGCCTATAGCAATTGTGTCGTCGAATTAGTTCCTTTACGTACTATTATCGAGCGGGCAAGCAATCTAACCGTTTGTCCTTCTCATCCTGCCTTGGAGAAATTACAAAGTTATTTCTCTTCGTTTGATTAATTAACCGATCGCTTATCCTGAGAGACTTCATCTACATTTTTCAATATTTCACAGCACCCGACCAGCCTGATGCAGTTTATGCCAAGAAAATTCAGGAACTCATCGGCGGTCCCTACGGTGAAATGACAGTGATGATGCAATATCTTTTCCAGGGTTGGAATTGTCGCGGACCTGCCAAGTTCAAAGATATGTTACTCGACATCGGTACCGAAGAAATCGGTCACATTGAAATCCTGGCTAATTTAATTGCCCAACTTTTAGATAAGGCACCTGTCTCCGTGCAAGAAGAAGGTGCCAAGGATAAAGTGGTTGGTGCGGTCATGGGTGGTGGTAACCCACGAGATGTCATTCTTGGAAGCATGAACCCCCAGCACGCCATCGTTTCTGGTTTGGGCGCAATGCCTGCTGATAGTGTGGGCTATCCGTGGAATGGTCGCTTTGTCATTGCCAGTGGCAATTTATTGGCAGATTTCCGCGCAAACCTCAATGCCGAATCCCAAGGACGACTCCAGGCAGTACGACTGTATGAAATGAGTGATGACCCTGGGGTGAAAGATACGCTCGCTCAGTTACCTGATTGCCCGCGATACCATGCACCAGAATCAGTGGTTGGCAGCGATCGAAGAATTAGAGAGATAGTTTCTCTTACACATTAAAGAAACAATAATAAGTATTAGCGATGCTCATAAGTGTTGAGTGATAGTCGGGGTTTTGACGAGGGACCTCGGCTTTTACTGCTCTCTAAATTCAAATTTAATAAAATACTTCTAGGTGCGGCTTAGATACTCGAATAAAGCAAATATAAGTTTTTGGGAAAGTTTCTGAATGAAAATAGGAACTTTGGTTCGGGTAATATATACCGAGTATGCAGCTCATTTAATTGGAGTTATTCAAGCAGAGGAGAATAAAAGACGCTGGATAGTTAGGTTAGAAGTCAACCCTTTTGAAGACGATAACAAACCCGTGCTCTTGTCTCTAACTGAATCTGATTTTGAGGCGATCGACTCATCGCAAAAAAACCTTGGAAATAGATTTGAGATAATACTGGTTTTAAAAGCCTAAATCTGCTTTAGCTACTTCAGCAGCGGCAAATAAGATTGGATCGCTCATATCTCCCCAGTTAGGATCGCCAATCTCCGCATAGAATTTTTGGTCATATGGACGAGTACGCACGACTACAGGCATGGGAACGGCATGGCCCAAGACAAGGGCTTGTTGTTTGGAATCTAGTTTGGCTAAGACGGAACGCAAACCTTGGGCACCGGATACCCCAGTAAAGATAGCATCGATATCTTTTTCATCGTTGAGCAAACAGGTGATGCGCGTCCCCACTTGGGACATGACCTCGTTATCGATTCCCGAAGGACGCTGATCGACGATCAGAAGGGTAACAAAGTATTTACGCATTTCCCTGGCGATCGTCCCAAAGATGGTTTGATGAACAATGCTAGAGTCGAGGAAACGATGGGCTTCTTCTATGGTAATAACTAACTGACGGGGGCGATCGAGGGGATTTTTGGATTGTAAAAACTTATCGGCTTTTTTGACGTAGCTGGCATGAATTCTTCTAGTAATCATATTAGTTGCCAGCATATAAGAAAGCATATTCGACTGGGAGCCAAACTCGACTACTACGTGCTTTCCCGCATCGAGAGATTGCAAGATTTGGTCGATATAATTGTGAGGACAGGCAGAACGCATATATTTGAGGGTGTCCAGACGCATCAGTTTGCGTTGCATAGCCATAATCGAGCCTTGATGCCCTTGTTTTTCCTCACAAAACAGCTTGATATCCTCATTAGTCATATTGAGGAGTTGAATAATCCAGGATTTGCCAAATTCGTTGTAGAGAATATTGGCATTGTCGAGACTGGCATCGGAAAGTCCTAATTCTCTAGCTACTAGTTTGATATCTTCGATTTCGATTTGGTCGTAGCTGAGATACATTTCTTGGGAATCTCGCACTCCCCTACGCTTAGTCGAATCGGGATCGAGGGTATAGATTTCTACCTGTCCGGGAAATAGCTGGCGCAAACCTTTGACAGTACTTACTTGTTTGCCTTCCATCATCGCTTCCCAGCCATATTCCGAGTGCATGTCAAACATTAAATTGACGGCTGCACCTTTGCGAATGATGCCAGAGATTAGCAAGCGAGTCAGAAAAGATTTCCCCGTACCTGACTTACCAAAAACGCCATTGCTGCGTTCGACAAAGCGATCGAGATCGACACAGATCGGCACCTCCATATCCAGAGGTTGACCGATAGAGAAATTGCGACGATGGGGATCGTCTTCCCAACCGAATACCATGCGAAAGTCCTGTTCACTAGCTTCAAAAACCTGACTAAAGTGAGCGGGAATAGTTTTAACGGGAAGTAATTCTAAGTCTGCACTAGTTTGTGCTGCAAAAGAAGCAAGTTTATTTGTTTTTGCTTTCTCTTCTAAAAATTGTTCTTTTGGTTTGTCCGATGGAGTAAACATTAACATCGGGGCAAGTTCTATGGTTCCGTAAGTACCGCTTCCTGCCAATACCTCTCGTAAAAAACTATCTTCTGCTGCTGGGGGATTAGCGAGGATTCTGTCACTGGCAGTACCGAGAGAAACATCGGTGAGGAGACAGAAAAAACGCGATCGCATTCCTTGTACGACTAAGAATTTTCCTACCCGCATGTCTTCGACAGAAATATCTGGATGCAATCTAACTTCTAAACCTTTAGTTAGAGAACCTTGGATAACAGAGCCTAGCGGTATCTCAATCATGCTTCAGACCGACAAAATATGCTATCTGATTATAACTATGCAATTTAGCTTAAAAATCTAAATTCAGCAGAAAACTCATCCGGATTTATCTTTCCATAGACTTAATGTAGAAAATTTAAAATTTTCAATTTTACTGTAATTTTGTTATTAATCAACTCCCTCTCAATTCAGATTAATCAAACTAGAAATTTGGGGTTTTACTACTCATTTTTTGTCTAAAATTTTATCAGTAATTTCTATTATCTCAGAGTAAAAACCGAATTTATATTGAGTTTAAAACCAAATAAGATATAAATTGAAACAACAGATAAATACAATAAAAACAAAATCAATCGAATAAAGATTACTTCAAAGAGAGAAAGCTATGGCTCTAGTTCGTTGGAATCCTTATTAAGAAATGAACTTTCTACAACGTCAATTCGCCCGTCTTTTTGATGATATGCTAGTTCCAATTGATTTGCGCAATTTTGATAATTTTTCTAAAGTTCCCGCTGCAGAATTAAGCGAAACAGAAGATGTTTTTCATTTCAAGCTAGAAGTTCCAGGCATGAAAGCCTCAGATTTGGACATCCAAGTTAGCCGAAACAGCATTTCTGTAAGCGGAGAACGTAAAGAAGAATTTTTGGCAGAAGAAAAAGGCGTAACTCGTTCTGAGTTTCGCTATGGCAAATTCCAACGGGTAATTCCTTTACCCGCTAGGATTCAAAACACCAATGTTAAAGCAGAATACAAAGACGGCATTCTCAATCTTCCTCTGCCTTGGGCAAAAGTCGTCAAAGTTAATCTCAAAGAGGCAGATGCCTGATTACTCTTTCTAGGATAATTCCAGCGAGCGTCATAAATTAGGTTAACGAGTGAACCCCGTTGTCTCAATCAGCTACTGGGATTTTTTAAATTAGAAGCAATATTAGCAATATTTAAGAATAGCCCAAAAAGAGTTAGCCAAAGCCCAGAGATAATTAAAATCGGCGCAAGCCAGCTGAACATCAACAGTAAAGCATAATTAAGCATCTAGAAAAAGCAACTAGCTTTTATTAAAATAAATTTGAGGATAGGTATAACCAAAAGAAAGTGGGAATAAGTATATTTAATTAATAGTTAAATAAATATTCTCCATTAATAACTACCTTTATTAACGCTAGTGCGACCATATAAGACACCAAAAATAGATTTGAAAAGCGAGTATCCCTGTCCTTGCCGCCGGCGCGGTCGCTTAAAACCAATTATGTTAACTGAGGCTTTGGGGTGCGATCGCTGTCAGCAAATCTTTGTCGTCAAAGAAAATGGTCAGGTCATAGAGCAGTTATCTTCCATCTACCACAAACGGACTTGGCGGTGGACGGGTTATCGCTGGGCAAATATTTATCCTGGTTGGAGACAAACTTATCTGTCGGCAGCTCTAGCCTTATTAATGATGTTACCTATCTTTGCTGTTATTCTCATTCCTTTTTTGTTGCGCTTTTCTTCTGCTCAGAGTATGATTTTCTGGGCAACTATTCTCGCGCTGCTGACAGTACTACTTGCATTGGTAGTTTGGCTAGCTCATCGACCTTAAGAGTATGGCAATAGATAGTTCACCGAATCCAACGCTCGCAACAGTTATGCGCGCTCATACAGCTTTCCGTCAACTAACGACTTCTTCTGGGGCAGAGCGACGGCGAGGTGTACTGGCAATGGCTAAGGCGCTAGAAAATGCCTTTGACGAAATTTTAGAAGCCAATACTTTAGATCTGGAAATGAGCCGCGAAATGGCAGTGCCGGAACTAATGATTGATTGGCTAAAATTAACGCCAGAGCGATTAGAAACAACTGTCGGCATTTTAAGACGGTTGGGCAAGTCCGCCGACCCGATTAAGCGATTGATACATTCTCCCTATCAACTCGAGCCTTCCCAAACTTATTACCAACTCATGCCTTTGGGAGTAATTACGCTCATTTATGAAGCCTTTCCCCAATTAGCGGCGATCGCTGCAGGTATGTGTATTAAAACGGGCAATAGTATAATTTTGAGGGGTTGCAGTACGGCAAGCAATTCTAACCTAGCTCTTGCCAAAATTCTCCAAGAGGGTCTTGAAGAAACCGATTTGCCTTCTGGTTGCTTAGAATTTATTTCCTCCGAACAGAGAACCTCTATTCAAGATTTAGTTACTCAAGACCAATATCTTAATTTAATCGTTCCTTATGGTCGTCCCAGTTTAATTCAGCAGGTTACCGAACAAGCAACAGCTCCCGTTTTGAGAACGGCAATGGGAAATTGCTATCTCTATTGGTCTGCTAGTGGAGAACTAGAACTGACGCGCCAAATTACTATCGACAGTCACGCTAGCGAACCAGATCCGGTTAACGCGATCGAAAAAATCTTAATTCACAGCAATAAAAAATCATCTTCTCTCTTATCCCTGTTCAACACCCTTCAGGAACAAGGATTTCAATTACGAGGAGAAGCCGAGCTACAGAATGAATTTCCCGAATATCTCAAACCAGTTCAGCAATTGGAATGGAGACAGCCTTATTTAAATAAAGTTATCGCTTTTAAACTAGTTGATAGTCTATCAGAGGCGATCGCTTGGATCAATCGTTATAGCAGCGGTCATGCAGACTGTCTGGTCACTGAATCTTACGCAGAAAGTCGTCAGTTTGCCCGAGAAGTTGATAGTTCGTTGGTTTATATCAACGCTTCTCCCAGATTCTCGCGCAATCCCAGCGGCAGTGAAGCAGTTTTTTTGGGCATGTCCAATCAAAAAGGATATCGCCGCGGATTTATCGGTCTGGAGACTTTTACGACCCTCAAGCAGATAGTCCAAGGAGAAGGTTATTAATTAAATAATGCTCTCCATTCTTCGCTGATTCTAATTGGCTCAAAATCGGGGTCATTTTGCGCTATTTGCCCGTCGCTTGGCTTGAGAGCGATCGCTTTTTTTAAACAGTCAACCGCTAAGGCTACATTACCCAATCTAGCCGCACAACACCCTTGATTGTACCAAGCATAATTATCCTCCGGCTCGAGCGCCAGTGACTGCCGATAACTGGAAATTGCTTCAGTATATTTTCCCAAGTAACGGCAAACATCAGCGTGTTTGTACCATGTCCAAAAACTATGCCCGTCTATTTGCAAAGCACGGTCATAGTTAACGAGTGCCCGTTCGTAATCTCCCAAATGTCGATAGGCATCCCCTTGTCGATAATAAGCCCAGTAATCATCGGGTCGCTTTTCTAAAGCTTTTTGATAGCTAGCGATCGCCTCGGTATAATTACCTAAATGACGAAATACATCCCCCCGCCGATACCAAGCCCAATAATCATTCCTACGGACAGAGATAGCTCGCTCAAAGCAAGTAAGGGCATCTTCGTACCAGTCTAACTCTTCTAGAGCAATACAGCCGCGATTATACCAAGCCCAATAATCCTCTGGACGTGTTTGTAAAGCTCGCTCAAGACTAGCGATACTTTCTTCATAACGCTCCAAAGCCTGTAAAATATTAGCTCGTTCGTACCAAGCCCAATAATCCTCCGGTCGCACTGCTAAAGCGCGATCGTAGCTTATTAAAGCCTCTTCATATTCTCCTCGCCTATACTGAGAGCTCCCCAGATCGTACCAATACCAGAAGTCATCGATATTTGAGTTAAGAGTTTCCATCGAGCTACCCATAATTCATTTTTTTATGAATCTGCTCTAATGAGTGCCATCTACAAACTAGCAAACGTTGAGTTTAACTCGATCGCTCTATTATTATTGTTGTTTTGGTTTATAGTGAGGACAATCTTGACAAGGACCACTAGGATTGACCGCACATCGGATGTAAGGAGAATGAGCATTATAATGACAACTAATATCGCCGATGAAATATTTCTCTAGTTCGATTGGCTCATCGTTGTAATAATATTGAGAGAAGTCTTCTCTACGATGGGAATCGGTCATCAAACGAGCGCGTCTCAGTCTTGCTTGCCATCTTTGCTTTATCTTACGCAATATTAACAAAGAGGCTAGCGGAGGTAGAATACCGAGCAAAAATACAAGCGCTAGCTTGATGACTAGATTGTTCATTACTAGCTAAATAAGCTTTGAAAAACGCCTAATATACAATATAAGCTAAGCTGCTATAGAGAAACAGATGCTTCTAATCGCCTCTGCATTTCAGCAGTTGAGGGAAATCCCCGTTGAATTTCTTTCATGGTCATCTCTTTTGCTTGAAGTGCGTTCCCCAAAACTTCCATAGCTAGTGCTGGTTTTCCTTTCCCACAGAAAAATAAGTCTGCCGCAAAATAACCATATTCTGGCCAGGTATGGATAGCAATGTGAGATTCTGCTAAAGTTACTGTTGCCGTAACGCCGTGGGGACTAAACTGGTGCACACAGATATCAATTAGGGTAGCCTCTCCGGCTGCAATCGCTTCGAGCAAAGCACGACGGATTATATCTGGATCGTTGAGTAACTCTGCCGGCGCTTGCCACGCATCTACCACCAGATGAGTTCCCATTTTTTTCATTCCAATCAATTTACTCCCTGCTATTTTTAGTCAAGCCACATAATATAACATAGGTAAGATTTATTCTCAAGCCGTTAGCTTGCTCTTATAAATATAAAGAACAAATCTTGCCCTATGCCACAAATAAGACTATTGTAGCTATTTATTATTCTAATTTTCTACCATTGGGCATAATTGTTTGTTCCCATAACACTTTGAGCAGGTTGGTTTGGGATAAATTGGCACCAATAAGATTAGCTTGTGTAAGATCGGCTTCCTTTAAATTAGCTCCTGTAAGATTGGTAAACAGTAAACCAGCTTGACACAAATTGGCTTGAGATAAGTTAGCTTTGTCTAGATTGGCATTGAGTAAATTGGTTCCCGTCAAATTTGTTCCCTTGAGAACAACTTCTTGCAAGTTGGCATTAGTTAGTTCTGCTCCTTCTAAATTAGCCTGACTCAAATTAGCGCCCCTTAGATCGACATCTTTGAGATTAGCTCCTTCTAAATTAGCTCTCTTCAAATTGGCTTCTCTTAAGTCAGCACCTCTTAGATCGGCAAATTGTAAATCTGCTCCTGCTAAATCGGCTTGTCTGAGGCTGACGCGATGTAGATAGGCGCGAATTAAAATCGCGTCTTTAAGCTTAACCAGATCTAAATTAGCATTGGTTAAAATCGCTCTAGTTAAGATCGCACTAGTTAAATTAGCTCCTGTTAGTATTGCTCCTGCCAAAGTCGCTCCTGTTAGATTAGCTCCTTGAAGCGTTGCCTTTTGCAGTTGAGTACCTACCAAACTACAGCCAATCATCGTTGCTCGATCCAGATCCGCCTGAGATAACAAAGCACTACTGGCAATTGCACCACTCAAGTCGGCTTGAGACAAACAGGCTCGTGTCAAGTTGGCTTGAGACAAATTAGTCTCGATGAGCTGTGCTTTTTCTAACTTCCCTTCGTGTAAATTTGCACCGCTGAGGTTGGCATTAATCAGTTTTACTCCAGTAAAGTTGACTTGTTCGATTACTGCTTGAGAAAGGTTAATTCTATTAAGATTTGCTTGTCTCAAATTGGCGGCGATCAGTTTTATACTTTTGAAGTTACGTTGTCCTTGCTTGTACTGTTTTAATAATTCCTCAGTATCGAAAAGTTTACTGATACTCATAAAAATTGCTGCGATCCACCTTCTTACTAATAGTGAATTTTCAGCCTCTCCTTTTTGCTTTCAAATTTGGTTCGCTCGATTTAACTAACTCGATTGGTAGAAATAGTTGCAAAGAATTGAAACGGCGATCGCTTTAAATAATCTAATTGCAGATGCTTCCGAACAACTCGGTTAATATGCTAATTCAGATGCCTGCAGACCAGATTTTTTTTTGCTATGAGAAAAAACTTGGGCGATCGCTAACCCCCTCCTCGGACAATCGGGAGCGATCGCTGCTATATATCTATGATAAAAATCCCCAGGGCTTCTTGCCAACCAGGTCTGGGAATTAAACTGGAAATATCTTGCGTATCGATTGTTCTTGTTGAGTCTACTGCTTGGCCGATGCTTTTACTCGGTAACATACAGTTATTCAGTGCATATCTATTGCTATAACACAAATATTTACAAAAGTCAATGGTTGATTGAATTTTGTTTGGGTTTTCTCTAATAAATTACTGTCATTGTAATTATTATTTATTTTGAAGAAGAAAAAAAGATGACAAAACTAGAAGGGTTAATTTTTGATGTCGATGGAACAATAGCAGACACAGAACGAGATGGTCATCGCGTAGCTTTTAATCGGGCTTTTGCCGAAGCAGGATTGGATTGGGAATGGTCTGTAGAATTTTATAGGCAACTGTTGGCAATTTCGGGAGGAAAAGAACGCATTCGTTTTTATATAGAAAAATATCAACCCGAATTTCTCTCTAGGAACAATCTGAACGATTTTATTGTTGAGCTTCAACGAGCGAAAAATACTCACTATCAGCAACTGCTAAAAACAGGATCGATTCCCTTACGTCCAGGCATAAAAAGATTGATAGGGGAAGCAAGAGATCGAGGAGTACGTTTGGCGATCGCTACTACTAGTGCTTTACCCAACGCGATCGCTCTTGTTAAGCAAACTCTCAATCCCGAATGGTTTGAAGTTATTGCAGCGGGGGACATCGTTCCAGTCAAAAAACCCGCACCCGATATTTATCACTATATCCTGCAAAAAATGAAATTAACGCCACGCAATTGTATAGTGTTTGAGGATTCTTACCACGGATTGCAAGCAGCCACTGATGCGGGTTTGAAAACTATAGTTACGGTCAATGAATACACTGAAGGACATGATTTTGCCGAAGCTGTATTGGTAGTGAATCATCTCGGCGAGCCAGATCTACCCTTTACTGTTATCAAGGGAAATATAGCTGATGCAAGTTATTTGGATTTAACTTTCTTGCATACATTACTCTAAACTCTAAATGGTAAAGACTAAAAAACCTTTTTTAATTTTT
This sequence comes from Pleurocapsales cyanobacterium LEGE 06147, assembly GCA_015207585.1. GTDB lineage: Bacteria > Cyanobacteriota > Cyanobacteriia > Cyanobacteriales > Xenococcaceae > LEGE-06147. The sequence goes on from JADEWQ010000133.1 coordinate 12,298, forward strand.
ACTTTTCAAATATGCTCTGTATCATCATGGGAGTAGCAGGTTCGGGTAAATCAACCATAGGTAAACTGCTGAGCGATCGCACTGGTTGGACTTTTTATGATGCCGATGACTTTCACCCACCAGAAAATATTGACAAGATGCGTCGCGGTATCCCATTAAACGACGAAGATCGAAGAACTTGGCTTTTCATTTTGCAAGGCTTAATCGCTGAAATTTTTAGTCAACAAGAGGATGCAATTCTCGCTTGTTCTGCCCTTAAAGAAGATTATCGCCAAATACTTCAAGGAGATTACCAGGATATTGTCTGGGTTTATCTTCGCGGCGATTACGACTTTATTATTAACCGAATCGAACAACGTCAGGACCATTTCTTCCCAAAAGAAGTATTACGCAGTCAATTTGCTACCTTAGAAGAACCGGAAGCAGCACTAACTGTAGATATTTCATTACCTCCAGAAGCGATCGCTGACAAAATTCTTGCTTATCTTGTCGAATTGGGATTCCAATAGCAATTACATCAGGCTATTAATGACTTAATACTTATTATTTATTTTTTCTTACCAATTTAGCTATTACCAAACACATTAATACTATTGAGCAAACAAAGACTCGATACTCTCTTAGTAACTCTCAATCTCTGCTCCTCGCGTCAACAAGCACAACGACTAATTCGAGCGGGTAAAGTTAAAGTAAATCAGCATATTGTAGATAAACCTGGAACGGAGGTTCAATCTAATGCAACTATAGAATTACAACAGCAACCTCCCTACGTCTCTCGGGGTGGAGAAAAACTCGCTAAAGCTCTAGAAACGTTTAAAATACAGGTAGAAGGACGTATATGCGTTGACGGTGGCATCTCTACTGGCGGCTTTACTGACTGTTTGTTAAAAGCAGGGGCAAAAAAAGTTTATGGCATAGATGTAGGTTACGGACAAGTAGCTTGGAACTTGCGACAGGATGAGCGTGTCGTTTTATTAGAGAGAACGAACTTTCGCTATCTTACTCCTTCTCAATTGTATGGCGACCGCCCACCAGCCGATTTAGGAGTAATGGATTTATCCTTTATTTCTTTGACTAAAGTATTAGAATCCCTTTGGAATTTGTTAGTAGCTCCCAAAGAAGTTATCTTGCTGGTAAAGCCTCAATTTGAAGTAGGGAGATCGCGAGTAGGCAAAAAAGGTGTCGTTCGCAATTGGAGCGATCGAGCTGAGGCAATTTTCCAGGTTTGGCAAGCTGCAGAAAAGTTAGGTTGGTACTATCAGGGTTTAACCGAATCCCCTATTAAGGGTCCGGCAGGCAACGTTGAATACTTACTATGGCTTAAAACCGAACCCAGAACTCCATCGGTTGACTTAGAAGCGATCGAACAAATTACCACTCAGGCATCGGCGACTTCTGTTAGCAAAGAAAGAGAGTCTTGATTCTTTACTGTTCGCCGATCAGAGTGTCTTTCGGGTTTATTTTACGTCTGAACATTTGGACTGGTTCTGAAACCGAAGTAGCATCGCCGATACTCTGCTGATGTACTGGCAAAGATTTGGACTCAATTTTAATTAAAATTTTTGGTCCAGAGCTAGCTAAACGTATAATCATTCCATCTGCGGCTGCGGTTTGGCTAATTCTTTCTCCGTCGATGTAGGTTCCGTTAGCTCCTAGATTAACTACTTCCCAATTTTCTCCCACTTTTCTAATTTCAACATGATGACGGGAAACCACAGCACTATAGAGAACTACCTCATTATTGGTCGAGCGTCCTATCCGAATTTTTGATTCGGCATTAAAAGTCCAGCTTTGGACCGGCACTGATTGGAGGGGATGCAGTAGGGTTAGCGTAATCACGGATGTAGTATCTCAGAAAAGTTTTTCAATGGGAAACTTTGGCTTAATTGTATCCTCTTCAACTATTGATAAACTTCTCTCAGTTAATTATAGTTTCCAAAACAGTGACAATATAAACCAAGAATAATTCATCTTTGTAATAACGATGGTAACCGATGATTAGCTAATATGCCCCTAGGGGAAAATCGCTAAGCAATCCAATAAAAAATTGGAGATGTTATCAACGAGTCGTTTTCACTAGGCAGAGTAACCTCTTCCGAGTTGAAAGTTCATCATATAGCATTGAGATAATTAGCAGACAGCTAACGCCAGAGTCTATTCTCTAAGTCTCTTACTTGGCGTTCTAATCTATCAATTCGACCTCTTAATTCATCTAATTCGGACTGACGGGGAACTCCCAAATCTTGCAACATATTTCTCATCTGTCTTTCGAGCTGTTTTTGCCAGCCTCCTTGTTCTGCATTGATCTGATTCATCAAATCGTCAACGAAAGCTCTAGCTTGATCGGAGTTGATTTTGCCTTCTTTGACCCACTGTTCGCTGACTTGTCTTAATTTTTCCGCTACCAAAGAGGTTGTTCCTACACCTACCATCAAAAGTTGTCTAAGCCAGTCATTATTATCCATCTTGTTTTCCTCTAATTGATTCACCTTCCCATTTCAGGATAACGCTTTTGGGCTATCTTCTATACTGTTTCAACACTTGTCGAACATTTCCAGGATTTAAAGAATGAGTAAATCTTGGTTTGATGAATTCCAAGAAAGAGTAAGAAAAAAAAGATAATTATTTACTATTTACCTATAGTTTTCACCAAATTGTTGTAGGAGATAATCATAAAAGCTCTTTTTATTGACTTTAGTCAACACTTTAATTTTTTTCCCTCCCGGTTTAATCGTGGTTCTTCCTTGACTCACCCCTGTAATAACAATGTCTGTTTCTGTTTCTTCTAGCTGATAAAATTGAGGGCGAGCTAAGTATGCAGTAGCTAAAATATCCCAGCAGTAATAGTTTTGAGGAATGGCTAAGGCGTAACACATTCCTGCCAGATCTGAGAGAGGATGGCGGCGTTGTTTGGCGAGTTGGCGAATAAATTCGGGCGTGACGGGAACAGTATTAGTAAGATCGAGAGGGCACAAAATAATAGGAATGGAAGTCTCCCAAATTTGTTTAGCAGCGATTGGGTCCCAATAAACATTCCATTCTGCTGAACCATCGTGTTCGAGGGCAAATTCTTTTTCTACGTTACCAGGAACTCTTAAAGCTCCTCCCATCCAGACAATTTCTTGAATTTTATTAACTATAGAAGGTTCTAGGGCGATCGCTGTCGCTACAGTAGTCAAAGGACCCGTCACCATTAGTGTTACTGGTGTGGGTGCTGTTTGCAAAACCTTAACCATAAATTCTTGTCCTGACTCTGGCACCAGAGGAGTCTCGATCTGCTCTTTTTCGTTGAGAATAGGAAAATTATTAATAATGACTGAGTCGCGGCGAAAAGATGGGGGAAAAGCATTTAAACCACGAACTGTACTCTCAGCGACGGGAATATCAAAACGCTGCATCAAATCGAGGATTTTTCGGGTTACACTTACACCAGCTTTAATGTAGCAGTCCGCAGGAGTAACAATTATTCCCAAAGGTTTTACTTCTGTCATTCTCATTAAAAGAATGGTCGCGAGGAAATCGTCTATTGCCCCATCGTGATCCATCAAGATAAGTTTCTTGGACATAATTGACGACTCCGGCCGTTAAACGCTCCGCGTTGTAACGGGGTATTCTTGAAGGATTTTCACCCTTACTGGCTGCGTCAAACAGACCCTAGACACTTGCTCAAAACTGAGTCTGTGCTCACTTTTAAGATCAATACCTAGACTTCCATTACAATCAGCGTTAATCAAATGACCAGATGCCGTCTTATACAACCCACGCTTAACACGTCTACCAGAGAACTTGGGCTTGACGGGGTTATCAGCGTTATATCCAGGCATTTCGTCTCGGTCAAGACTAGAGGCTGTAGAAGTATAGGATTCTTCTTGCTCAACATAGTTCAACCCGTAACGAGAGCAGAGGCTTTCCAGCTTGGCTCGAAGGGTAAAGATGGGAATTTGAACAAAGTTCTGATTATTACGCTTGCCTATATTAGTACCTCGTTTCAATGTAGGGTTGTATCCCGCAATAATCGTTCCGCTCTTTCTATTGAGACAGAAGTTAATTATATACCTGGCTGCTTTATTCAGATAGTCGTTGACTTGATTTTTTCTTCTGTAAGACATTAAACGTCCAGCCATCTTTGACAAAGTTATGTCTAGCTCTGATTGGAATAATCCCAGGAAAATAACCATCCTTCGGCAAGTACCAAGGAAGATTAACTTTCTCTTGATAAACTCCCTCTTTTCTCATCGAGAGCAGTTTGAAGAATGCTTTAAAGCATCTATCTACATATTTCAAGGTCTGCTGACCACAATCTGTAGCCAAGAGTTGATAGTTCTCATTCTCTTTGCACAAATGATAGTTCGACTCATAGCTGAGATATTTTTGTTCTTGAAAGAAGTATTGACGTACCGTGTAAAGTCCAACATTAAACAAGCTTTTGGACAGATGACACAAGTGAGTCAGTATATCTTTTTCGGAGCTATTTAGTTTCAATCGAACTGTTTGAGTCAGCATAAATCTTCCCGCTGTACGAGTTTAATTTAAGCGGAAACTTATTCTTTTGTAAATATAATAGGAGGAGCCCATTCCCAAGGCTTGTGTGGAGAATTAAATTCGCCACTTTAAAAATTAAATTCGCCACTTTAAAAGCCGTCTCACCGTTAAGCCTTCGGCTTTAACGGGAGTACTCTGTGCGAAGACAGATGAGTGTAATTGACGCTCCCATCGCCGGAGGCGAGGGATTCTCAGTTCACTCGCTCCTGCTTACCGAAGTAAGTCTTACAGTGCGTCCCTGAGCAGTACGGAGGTTACTATGCGCCGTACGACGGCGCGTAACTCC
>JADEWQ010000134.1 GCA_015207585.1 Pleurocapsales cyanobacterium LEGE 06147
TTAGCTCAGGTTACGTTTTCCGCACAGGCTAGACAACTGTTTTGTCCTGCTGGAACTAATTGGCATTTAGTTCTTTGCAAGCCCCCGCTAAATTGCTCTTAGCCATTAGCGGTGGGTAGTTGACTGAAATCATTTAAAGTTAACATGGTGGTATCTGTCCCAGTTATTAGCTGGGAGCAGGTGTATGTGTTTAATCAAATCGGAGCCGTTAGCTATTCAACTCGCCAAAGCACTCTAGCTAGCGGTTTTTCGATTCTAGGGGTTTGAATATATAAGTAATATACGCGGTTTCAATTATTGCTACTCTATTTCGTTCCTGTCTCAATCCTGCGGTTAACATTGCTGTTAATGCAGGGCTTATTACTGCTAATCCATTCAAAAGCATCAATATCCCCAAACCACAGAAGTACCTTGTCAAGATTGATTTGAGGGATAAGTGTCATTAAATTTTCTCCCTTGTCTCCTTGTCCCCTTGTCTTCCTTGTCTTATCTCAACCCATCATTTCAAAATTGACAGACCAGAAGAAACCTATTGAGTGTTTTGAACCCGATGAAGTTAAAGCAATCATCGCAGCTTTCTACTCAGATCAATATAATGCTAAATTATATATTGAAGACGAGGGAAGAACGAGAGCAACTGACGGCATTAAGGCAACTTACGACGAATATTTAGAAATTCAAGTACAACTGCCAACAAGTTCTAAGCAAATAACTTTAGATTGGATCGATACTCCTGGCGAGATTTGGCGAAAACGCTGGCAAGAAAATCAACCTCTTGAATGGCAAAAGTTTCTGGATACTATTCGTAAAAGTGAAGGAATTATCTTAATTCTCCCTCCTTATCGAGAAATTATTAAGTCCGATTGTAATTTAGAACAATTTATCACCCAGGAACAATGGTGTACTCGTTTTAATCGATGGGTCGATTTTTTTGGTCGAGATTGTCCGAAAATACGGCACCTTATTTTATGTCTAAATAAAGCAGATCTTTTTTGCAATTTTTAACGAGAAGCTTCTCAATTAGCCTATATTCCCAATCGTTCTACTATAAACTGGCAGCAAAGGGATGCTTATGTTTTTCAAAAGTTTTTTCGTCCGATTCAGTTTCAGATAAAACAACTAAATCAAAGTATTTCAGGTTTATCAGTTCGCTGTTTTATTACTACTATTTATAACCGTTCATTATTAGAACTACCTTGGATTTATTTAGGAAGTTTTTTAGCTAAGTAAAGCGAAAATTAATATGGGTAATATTTGTGTAATTGGACCGAGAGCTTCAGGAAAAACAACTTATTTAGTAGCTTTAGCTTATTGGGAAAATCATCGAAGCCAAAAAAGCAAAGGTAAAAATTATAAAGTTCAACCCTTGAATGATGAATCGAAAAAGTTAGCCGATAAAGCTGAAGATATCATTCAAGAAGGAGAATCTGTTGAACCTACTGTAATTGGAGATGCGATTCAAACAGTAGATGACTTGGATTACTATTCCTTCAAAATTGAAGTCGAGCGAGGCTTTTTAAAAAAACGAGAGTCGATACAGCTAAACGCTAGAGATTATCCAGGAGAAATATTTGAAAAAATAGCCGAACCTAGTTTTGCAGACTCAATTCATGAAGAATTTATCGATGAATGTTTGATGAAAGATGTGGTCGGATGCTTAATTTTACTGACTGGATGGGAAAAAGGAACGGATAAATTTTATAAACGGGTTATGAGTCGATTTATTGAGTTAATGGATGCTCGTAATCGATTACAGGATTTGAGACTGGCAGTGGCTATGAGTAAGTGTGAAAGAGGAGAGTTATGGCCAGGAAGAATCGACCCAGAAACCGATTTATTTGGAGTTCATTTACCCAAAACTAAAGTTTCTTTACAAGAAAAAATACCGCCTAAAAATTTGCGATTTTATGCTATTTCCACTTTCGGAGTTTTAGGACGCAATGACCCGCGACCCAATCGTGTAGACGATCTGGGTAAATTCGGTCGTGCTTCGGTACTTAGAGATGGAGAAAAATGGCGACCTTACAACATGATCGAACCTTTGTATTGGTTGAGTAAAGGATAAAAGATAATGTTCGACTGGTTTAAGAAGAATAAAGAAACTCAAAAAGATGAAAGTGCAGTCATACGGGTAATTGGCGATCGCGGTTCGGGCAAAACAGCCTATATGGCATCAATGGCATATTGGCCCAATGCTAATTCTGATAGTCCAGTGCAATCAATTATTCCAATTAATGATGAGGCAAATGAACTGATTGCTAAAGCGCAGAACATCTTAGAACAGGGGTTGCAGTTAGAACCCACCGTTTTTCCTGCCTCTGCTACAGAAGTAAAAGATTATACCCTCAGCATTATCCTCAAAGAGCAGTTTTCTGGATTACGTTCCCAAACAATCAAGCTCAATATTAGTTGTAAGGATTATCCAGGGGAATTTTTTAGAGATTTAATTCATAAAGTGGGGGACTCTCAGTTAGAAGATTATTTAGAAGATTGTTTAGAAGCTACGGGAATTCTATTTCTCTTAGACGGCACGACTCATCGCAAGGATTTGGAATATGCCAATGGTTTGGATAAATTCCTGATGGCATTAGATCGGACGGATTTAGGTGGGAAACAAAGACGCATCGCTTTAGTAATGACCAAATGCGAACAATCAGAATTGTGGATTAATCGTCATAAGCCAAAAGAACTGGCAATGGCGCGTTTTCCTCAAGTTTACAGAAAGCTACAAACTTGGTCGCAAACAGCAGACGGTGAAGTGAGCTACTTCACAACTTCCGCATTTGGAATGTTAGGTAATCAGTTTCCCGAACCCAATGCTATAAAATTGATGCGCGATCGCACTGGAACCAGTTCTGTTATTAAAGATCCTAAGCGATGGCGACCTTTCGGCTTGGTTGCACCTATTTACTGGCTTTGTACGGGTCAACATCATAAGGAATTGGTTAAAGGATAGGAGGCAGAATTAAGAATTCAGAATTCAGGAGTCAGGAGTCAGAAGTCAGGAGTCAGAATTTAGGAGTCAGAATTTAGGAGTTAGGAATGAAAATGAAGAGAGAACCAGCGAAAACTTTTAAAGGTTTACTGGTATGGCAAAAAGCTCATCAGTTTGTTTTAGATGTATATCGATTGAGTAGTAGCTTTCCTAAAACTGAAATTTACGGCTTAACTTCTCCATTAAAACGTGCTGCGATTTCTATTGCAGCTAATATAGCCGAGGGTTTTAAAAAGAAAGGATTGGCTGACAAATTACGCTTTTTGAATATTGCTCAAGGTTCACTTGAAGAATGTCGTTATTACCTGATTCTGGCGCAAGACTTAGAGTATGGAAATACTACACAAACATCTTTTCTTCTAGAAGAAGTCAGTAAATTACTAGAAGCATATTCCAGCAAGATTCGACAGAAAAACTCTTGAAGTTAGAACTCAGAATTCAGAAGTTAGAATTCAGAACCATAATCCCCAAATTCTGTATTCTGTCTCATGACTCCTGACTACTATTTCTCTAAACAAAACTGAGGTTAATCGTTCTATCAATGACAATATACATTCACGAATTTAGTACGGGTATCCAAGCGGAAAAAACTGTCGATGGTGGTTGGATATCTCAAAGATTTACTGGCGAATATATCAACAAAACTATTGATCCTATTCCCCGTGCTGTCCAAGAAGCAATTAGCAATCGGAATTTTTCCGTAACTGAAGGAGCATCTAGGGATGAACCTGCATTTGTTGGTCGTGAGGTGGCTGGATATGGTGCAGAATGGTCGGTCGTAGCTGTGGTGACAAGGGGGAGGGATAATAAAAGACGTAGTGCTTCAGTGTATCGCTATTTTTTGTCTGAAGGTTTGGGTAATTTAGGCAAGATTTTAAGTTGGATTAATACTCAAAAACAAGCTGGACAAAATATAATTTTCGATCCTTTTGCCACGCAAATATTAGATCGACCTCATGAATACGCTGAATCTGAGTTAGATTTACCCCCCCTACGTCCTGAACTGCAATCTTTACTTGAAAATCAGCCACCCATAATTATATCCTCAGATTCTCCTTGTACAGCCCTATTAGTTAATCAGATGGCTATACAAGCGAGGCTACAGAGTAATAAAGTATCTGCTGATGAAGAAACAGAAAGAGAAAAAGAGAATTCAGATCCAGAGAGTCCCCAAGTTCTAATTGCGTGGGCATATAAAGTAGAGGCTTTAGAAGAACCGAGAGGGTTTCAAGTAATTCAACCTGCTAGCACCCGTGCAGAGGAGTTGTTGCGAAAAGCGATCGCATCTAAACCTAATGCACCTGTACCTGTATCGGGGGAGAGGAATATTATCGCCGCTATTAATGGTTTGGTAAAACGCGATAGGGTTAAGCCAGAACAGATCGAAGTTATAGAAAATGCTTTAGCTAATCCTCAAATCGATTCTTCTTACTGGGAATCTTTATTTAAAGGGCGGGGTACGGATAAAGCTCTTAAACAGGGTATTTATACCCCTGAAATGGTGCGATTATTAACCCTCAGAGCGATGATTATTCCAGAGACTTTACCAGAGTTTCTAATTTGGATAAGCAAAGGAGAAAAACAAGAAGAATGCCAGACAGTTTCTGATACTTTTCAAGCAGAAATAAAAAAGTCTCTCAACAAACTTTCTGGGCAAGCTACAAACTTAATCGAGCGAGTATATCTAGGCACTAGATTAATCATTCCTCAACTAGTTAAGCAGCCACAACTTTTAGATTCTGTTGTCTGGTTATTAAGTTCAACTCAAGGAATCTGGGGATATTTTTACTCACGTCAACTTAAGCAAGATATCGAGAATGATTTAACTTTGATTGCTCGCCATGTTCGTCGTAAAGAACAAGATTTGTCTTTAAAGTTGATTGATGAAAAAGAATGGCAAAAATTATTCAATGAACTACAAAATGCTTGGCGATATCCTGCTTATACCGAGTCAAAATATCAGCCTTTAGCAAAATTATTTAGTCGATTAGAAAATTATCATCTCTCGGCATTTTTCTATCATGTTAGTTCTGGAGTTGTTCCTAAAGAAGTTTTTTATAAACTTACTAGTCGTGGTTTTCGTACTCAAGTTTATGGAGTCTCAGTTAAAAGACATATCGATTTTTATGAATATTTGTGGATTGCAACAGTCACTATAGGAGGTTTTAAGATGCCTGTTTATTTGTTTATATTAATATTAATTGTGAGTGGTTTAATTGGTTTTGGTAGTAGCTTTTTACTTCCTCTATCATCTGAAGAAGCTACTATCAAAGAAATAAAAAAACAAATAACAACAGACTTTCAATTGGGAAATAAACAAGACGGTGAAAAAATAGCTGAAGATATTAAAAACAATTTTAAGTCTTATAGCCAAGAATATTGTCAATTAGCCAAAAAAATTAAACCAGAACAAGAGATATTAAAATGCCAGCCACAGATTATCAAGCAAGCTAAAAATAATTTTTCGATTAAGACAATAGTAGCACTTAATCAATTATCAAATCAAATGTTAGAAGCAAAATATGTAAAGGAACAAGAGCGAACTAAAGAAAATAAAGAATTAATTATCCAAAAAATTGTAGATTTATTAAATGCAAAACTGGATGACAATACAAATCTTTATGATAGTTCAACTAACAAAGATAAATTTGATAAAATCACGGTAGAAACTCAAGATAAATGGATTGAGGCTATATATAAATATCAAAAAAGTAATGACAATATAGGTATTCAAAAAGCTGATGGAATTATAGAATTAAACAAAAAGACATTTGAGGAATTGAAAAAAGACACAATGTACGAATTGAATAAATGATTAATCATGGATGTTGAAAAGCAAATAAGAACTGTTATTAAAAGTTTAACTCGCAGAGAATATAGTTAAACCAAAATATTTAAAAGTATAAAAAAAAATATTGGAAAAATACAAATTTCTAAATTTTGATTAATTTATTAATAAAATTTATTCTGAATTCTACATTCTGACTACTGACTTCTAAATTCTTATCCAACCAACTGAATCTTATGCGAATCTATTTATATTTACTAGCAGGAATAACCTCAGCTCTACTTGGCTGGAATTTTGGACAAATATTCCTAACAGATCTAGGTTTCTTAAAACAATTTCCTGAAATAGTTCTCTTTCCGTGCATTGCTACTGCACTAGCATCAGGCATGGTGCTGAATGAAATCTTTATTAGTAATCCTACTCGCCCTAAACTCAGCTTTCGTAATGCACGTATCCCTCTACTTATTGCTTTAGGATTAGGACTACTAGCAGGCTTGGTAGCTGGAGGCATTTCCCAAATCCTCTTCATGCCTCAGATTCGCGTGCCTACGTCTATCGTGCGGTCATTTGGTTGGCTGCTTATTGGTAGTTCTGTTGGTTTGGCAGAAGGCTTGACCTGGCGGTGGCACAGTATCGAAGCAGGTGACCCCAAACGCTTTTGGCATCGATTTACTGTCAGTCTCATTGGTGGAATTATTGCCAGTTTAGCAGCAGCATTGTTGTTTGAATTTGTCCGTAGCTGCATTGATGAACTGCCATCTGGCTTTAAAGATGTAGAAGACCCTTTGGGATTTACTATTTTGGGATTGCTTCTAGGATTAACCTTTGGCTTATCTAACTCTCCCAGTTACATGGTGGCTCTAAGAGCAGGTGCAGGTTTTGAATATACTGGACAAATTTTTGAAGATCTTGAATCCTCTAGCAGTCATCTCAGTCCAGCCTATCCCCGCATTGCCAAATCACGGTTGAAATTTGTCAGTGATAGCGAAGAAGAAAAAATTGAAGAGGGTTTGTCAATTCAATTGCCTTCCAAGGGAAAACTAATCATAGGGTCGTCATCAGAAGCTCATATCTCTATTCCTGGACTGCCCCCTCATTCGGCAGACCTAGAATTGAAAGCTCGTCAGACCAATTTAATTCCAAACAATCGCTTTTACAGCACTATCGAAGTGAATGGCAATCGTCTGAGTTCTCGTCGAGCTGTGATCCTCAAGCATAACGACCTGTTAACTTTTCACCTTAAAGACCACGATGAGTCTGATGAAAAAAAAATCTATCGGTTTGTCTACTATAATCGCTTCCTCGATCCGCAAGCTTAGTTTATCTTTGCTGATGCTAGGGTGTCTGAGCAATCCCAGTTGGGGACAGACAAACAAGGCGGAAATAGTGGGCAATCCTACTGTTAATGAAGACGAGGTAACTATCCGTGTCAAGGTTACAAGAGAAGACGGTAGACCGATTGTCACTCTCCAAGATACAGATTTCAGCATCAAAGTAAATGGTGAAGAAATTAATCAGCTTACAGATTGGAAAAGCCCTGAAGATCGAGATAATATCCAGCCTCCCGCTTGGATTATCGTGCTGCTAGATTTCAGCGGTAGTATGCAGCAAAAGGATAGTCGCGGAACGACCAGACTGCAAGGTGCAATTAACGCTATTCGAGAATTTATTAATCTTTCGGCAAAGCGCGGTAGTAATATTCAAGTCTCTATCGTGCCTTTTGGAGAAGGTGGTCATGGTTGCGCAGGAGATCGCGTTGATAATAAGACTCTCGACCGATTTTTGTCCGCAGGGGATTTCAAACTACAAAACTATCTCGATACCCTAGAGACAAGAACTCCCTGTGCTTCTACCAATCTTTACGAACCTCTCAATCGAGCAGTTCGATTTTTAGCTAATACTCAAGATCCCCGTTTTCATTTGCCAAAAGATTCCAAAGATCTAGAACCCAGACTTTCAATTATTTTTCTTTCCGATGGCTATTCCAATTATTCCTATATTTATTAATTCTTTTGACAGTATCTAGTTGTCGAAATACTGCTACTACCACTATCGCTAAAGCAACAGAAACATCTTCAGGTGAATGTCCTTCAGAACCGACAGCTACCTTAAATACCAAAAATGTCAAATCACTAGATTTAGACAATAAAATCACCACTGTCTCAGGAAAAGTTAGTTCTAATACACAAGTAGGATATGCTTTTACCGCCCAATCTGGTCAAAAGTTTCAATATCAAACGGACGAAGAACTTTGTATTTGGTTATATAGTCCAGACAACCAAATTATCGATAGTACTGAATTACCTGTAACAGGTAAATATACTTTACAGATTGGTGTACCAAAAGGCTCGAAGAGTTTCGATCTAACAATTGGTCTTCTATCAGAAGAACAAGAAAAACAAACAGAATCAATTGTAAGGACTGAAGAATCTTTTTCTCCACCCAAAAATCCACGTCGTCAAACTTCTAATCAAGCTTTAGAGCAAACTTTCATCTTTAATCCAGAAGATTTTCCCCAGTACGCTTGCGGAGATTCTAAACCTACCGATCCTAGCGATTATCCAGTCGAGTTTTATCCAGTTAATGTTCCTTATAGTGAAGACAATTTGTACATAGCACAATCATATTTTTGTCAGGATGCTTTTCAGAAAAGAGCTAAAGATACTAGAGAAAAAGAAGTACAGATTGCCTCATTTACTAATGAAGAAAAAGCTAGAGCCTTTGCTGAATTTGTTTATACTCAAATTCCAGAAGTAAGAGTTGGATCTCCCACTGTGGTTTATGAATAATTTAGGTATTAAAAAAATATTAATTATAGGGTTATTTTTTCTATCTGGCTGTCAGCTTAATACTTCTAAATTGGAGCAAAAATCTGATGCTATAAATTATTCTAGGGTGACTTCAGATGAATGTCCTGAACAACCAGAAGTAGTTCTCGATCGCAAAAATGTTCAGGCGATCGCTCTTGATGATGAACCAATTACTTTGTCTGGAATAGCTAAACAAAATCAATCTCTAGGGTATACCTTTGAAGCAAAATCCGATCAAAAGTTTAATTATAGAACTGAAGAAGATATTTGTATTTGGATTTATACCCCAGATAATCAGTTAGTTAATAGTAAAAATTTACCTGTAGATGGAAAATATACAATTCAAGTTTCTGCGCCTAAAGGTTCAGCTACTTTTGAGCTAGAGATAGGATTAGATTTATCTCAAAATTTATCATCTCTAAATTCAAATATTTCAATAAATAATTCATCTCAATCTCAACAAATAGAAGAACGTCCACCCGCAGATGAGTTTGTCATAAATTATTACATAGATATTAATAACCGTAATTATGAATCAACCGGGAACAAACTTTCTCCGCGATTCCAAACAATATCATCTAGTTATTTTACTTATCAAAAGTGGTGGGATAGTGTTAGCGAAGTCAGGATAGAAAATATTTATTTAATAGAGCAAACTCAGAATACTGCTATAGTCGATGCTGAGTTGGGCTACATGATGAATACAGGTAAATATATTAAAGATCCTAAACAACGTATTTATCTGAGCTGGGATAAATATTCTAATAGCTGGCTATTTGAAAAAAAATCTACCTAAAAAATAAATTTTTAATTATTAGATGCTTTTATTTATGAATAAACTTTCTAATTGTTTGAAAAAAATCCAATTTTTTATATTTATCTTTATTTTGATACTTAGTGGATGCTCAAAACCAAAACAATTATCAAGCCAAAATGAAAGTAATTTAGCAGATACAGGATGTCCAGAAGAACCTAAATTAAAACTAGATAAAAAAAATATTGAGGACATATCTCTAACTAATCAAACAGTCAATAAATCAAACCGAGTTAGTAGTAATAAAGCTATTGGTTATACTTTTCAAGCTGAGGCGGGACAAAAACTCAGTTATCAAACCGATGAAGATATTTGTATTTGGGTTTATGACCCTAATAATCAGCTTGTTAATAGAACAAAATTACCAGAAACAGGTAAATATGTTATTCAAGTTGCCGCTCCAAAAGGTTCAAAAACTTTTGATTTAGAAATGAGTTTAGAAACTTTTACTTCAAACGCTGCTTCAACACCACCTATATCAAATACTAATGAATCTAATAACTCAACTTCTCAAACAGCTTCAAGACAATTTGATTTAACTAAAGAACAAGCTTTAGAAATAGTAGCAGGTTGGTATAGAGCAAAACCTAAAATCTTTGGTTATCCTTTCGACGAAAGTTTAGTTGCTCAGTATACAACTGGTCAGATGTACTATGAAAAATTAGAAAAAGACGGTGGTGGATCAGTAGGGTGGTTAAGAAGTAATGGCTGTTACTATACCTACGATTTCTCTAATATTGATAATGTTTGGCTATTTTCTACTTCAGGAACGCGACCATTACTAAAAATAAAAGTTTCTGAAAAATTACAGCTTCATGGACCGAGTAGTGCTGGTTGTGGTAATCGACCACAATATTATCAAAAAAATGTCAATTATTGGTTTGAAAAAGATAACGGAGTTTGGAAAATTTATTATTACGAAATTCAATAATTATATTAAAAAAAAATTAAAAATCACGATCTCTAAAACATCAAAAAAGCCAATATAAAGAGGTAACGACACTAATGAACCAGCTATTAAGACGCTTAAGACGAAAACTCAGTAAACCATTGCTTTTTGGTTTGTACGGAGCAATCGGTTGCTTAATAGCTGCTTTGTTATTAGGAGAACTTTTACTTTTCCTAACCAAACTTCCTCCCACAATTGAACAATCGCCTCAAGCTGTCGTTCTCCTGATCGATTGTTCTGGCAGTATGGATGGGGGCAAATTGCAAGAAGTCAAATCAGCAGCTACTAGCTTTGTTCAACGCCAAGATCTTCAACAGAATAACTTTGCTGTCATTGGTTTTGGCAGCGACGTTCACCTCGGAACTCCTTTAACCTCAGATTTGAGAGATGTTGAAACTGCGATCGCAGATTTATACGATGGCGGTGGAACTGACATGGCTTTAGGATTACAAGCTGCCACCGCCCAATTGCAATCTACCAATTTAACTCGCAACATTTTACTGTTTACCGACGGTCAACCTCATTCTGAAACAGATACTTTAACAACTGCTCAACTTTCTAAAAATCAGGAAATTAACCTGATTGCTGTCGCCACTGATGATGCCGACGCTAACTTCCTTACTCAACTTACGGGCGATCCTTCCCTAGTTTTTTATGCTAGTTCTGGTCAATTCGAGCAAGCTTTTCGCGCTGCTGAAACAGCTATTTATGGAAAACAACTGGTAGTATCTGGTGATACTGGTAATTACAGTCCCATTTACTCCGTTCTCCGTATCGGCGGCTGGACTGGATTTTTAGCTCTCGGTATTTCCCAAGCTCTGATTACAAAATCATTATTTGCATCGTCGTCTTATAACTCCTCGTGATGCAAGTATTGGCATAGTCGGTGGACTGGCTGCTGGATTAATTGCTGGTGGAATTGGTCAATTGATTTTTATTCCCCTTGCCAATTTTCCCGTTTTAGAAATGCTTGGTAGACTCGTAGGCTGGTCTATTCTAGGTACTATCGTCGGCGGCGGAATATCTTTTTTTGTGCCCAATCTGAAACTAAATCGCGCTCTATTAGCAGGTGCGATTGGCGGTAGTTTAGGAGCTATTGGTTTTTTATTAGCAGCCAACATCTTGGGCGATGTTGCGGGACGTTTGGTTGGTACTGCCATTTTAGGCTTTTTTATTGGTTTAGCGATCGCTTTAATTGAACAGTTGAGTAGAAAAGCATCGCTAATCATTCACTGGAATACAAAAGAACAAACTACTCTTTCCTTGGGAGAAAAACCGATTATTTTGGGAAGCTCAAACGAAGCACATATCTACTTACCTAAATCTCAAGGATTTTATCCGATAACCGCAAAGATATATACAGAAAAAGACAAAATTATTATGCAGTTCGATAAAACCTATGCAGCGCACAAATCCCTGAAAATTCTTAAACACAATTTAGTTGATGGTTCGCAGCGGAAATTGGGAAATCTAGTTTTAGAAGTTCGCACTTTGCTAACTCAAGAAATAAAGAAATTTGACTAAAAATCCACCAAGTAATCTTTATTGAAAATGTGCTTAATTCACTATGGTTAAATACAGCCTAGAACTGAAAATAAAAAATCATGACGATGTTCAAAATAGCTACAGATATACCTTGGATTTAAACTCAGCCCAAGAAAACCGACCAGAACAAATCTTCGAGCAAGAAATCTGTCAGAGAATTAAGCAAAAATTTCAGACTGAAAGTGCTTGTAAAATTAGCGATGCCAATCTTAACCGCATGATCGCCGCTTGGAAAGAAGATATTCGCGAAGGTTATCGCAACACCACAATTACTCTAGATTTACCGCTACTCATCGAATCAGAAATTGAAAAATTACAAGAGTCGGGCAATCAACAGTTACCAGAAATGATTGAGCCAAATATATCCGAAATTGAACCGCAAATTGGAGCGTTACCTCCTTTAGTATTTTCTGATTAAAGATAAAAAATTATTGGCATCTCATATTAATTTTTGCTGTTTAAGTGGGAATTTTAAATTTTAAGACTATTAATAAACAAAAATATGCTTAACATTACTCTTACTCCCCATCGTGAATTTTTACCAGCAGATTCTCCCGCTCAGAAACTATTTATCATGCTAAAGCTGCGACCGACCAAAGAAGTAGCTAATACTCGCCCATCAACTACTTTTGCTTTTCTAATCGATACCAGTGGTTCGATGTATGAGGTAGTAGCTGGAGAACCTCAACCTACGGGTCAAACATTTCGGGTAGATGATCGGGATTATATGGGAGTCACTGGCGGAGAAACCAAGATTGATATTGTCATCAAATCTTTGCAAGAACTGATTTGGTCGGGAAAACTGAATGAAAGCGATCGCATTTCTCTAGTTCAATTTGATGACCAAGCATCTACTCTAGTTGGATTAACACCAGCTACTGAGATTAGTCAATTACAAAGTGCTGTTGATGGGTTACGTAACTTTTCTGGCGGTACTTGCATGGGAAAGGGAATGAGCCTCGCCTTGTCTCTTCTCTCAAATCAAAATATGACCAGTCGCCGTGCCTTAATTTTTACTGATGGTGAAGCTTTTGATGAAGTTGAATGTCGAGAATTGGCTCAAAAATTTGCTCAGAATGGAATACCAATTACAGCTTTAGGTGTTGGTGATTATAATGAAGACTTACTCCTGTATCTAAGTGATAAGACAGGTGGTTGTGCCTTTCACATAGTCCCAGAAAACGCCACTGGCGCAAATCAGGTTTCAATTACCGATCTACCCAAAATAATCTTTGAACAAGTAAAGGAAGCACAAAAAGAAGTTATCAATAATCTTACTCTCAACGTTAGAACTGTCGAAGGCGTAAAGCTCAATCGCGTAACTCGCGTTTATCCAAATCTAGCAGAATTTTCTCTAACTCAACAACCCTATCCCATCGGTGCTGCTTTAGGCGATGATGACACTATTTTTATTCTCGAATTTGATGTAGATAGTCGCGCTACTTCCCGCGTTCGCATCGCTCAACTCGGTTTAACCTACGATGTACCAGGACAAAAAAGGCGAGGCGAATTAACTCCTCAAAATGTTGTGGTGCAATTTATTGTGGGACAAAATGGTGCAGCACAAGTAGACCAAGAGGTAATGGGTTACGTGCAGCAGCGTAATATTGCTCAACTGGTTGGAGATGCTACCAAAGTAGCAGATAGCAATCCTCAAGAAGCAGAGAGGTTACTAGAAACAGCACGTCGTCTTACGGTCAAAATCGGCAATAAAGCTATGGAAGAATCTCTCAATGATGCTCAAGACGAATTGCGTAAAACTCGCAAGCTATCTGCGGGAACTCGCAAAACAGTCAAGATGGGTTCTAAAGGAAAAACCGTCAAAATGGACGACGATCTCAACGATCGACTTTCAGACGAACAAATACGGGCGATTTCGGGAACTTAATCAGTCTGACAACTGATTAAAACTATTTCAATTATTAACAAAGGAGCGAACCAAATGATTAATTGCACAGTTTGTGGCTACGATAAAAATCCTGATGGGTCAGAATTTTGCGATGCTTGTGGTGCAGAACTACAAAGTACAGTAGCAACACCGACAAATAATTCTACAGTCGATCCTCCTATACCCACTTCAACACCATTAGATGAGATGTTTGTAACGGAAACTTCCGTACCAGAACCTATCTCTTCTACTTTCCATAATCCTCTACCTACTGGAACAACTGCTCGACTTATTGCCAAACAGCCAAATGCTCCCATTGCTGAATTTTCTCTAGAAAATAATGCTCTCATCGGTATTTTCGATTCAGATATGGGTCCTGTAGATATCGATCTCGAAGATTTTGCAGGAAATGAAACAGTTTCGCGCCATCATGCTGAAATTTACCAAGATGCTGGAATCTGGAAAATTAAAGATCTTGGTTCTACTAATGGAGTTTTTATTAAGCCAATGGGTCAAACTCGTTTTAGTGCAAGAATTACAACCCCTGAGAGCTTAAATTCTGGAGATGAAGTAGCGATCGCCAAAATTCGTTTTGTCTTTCAAAGTCCTTAAATATTTACTAATTGGAATAAGCAATGCAAGATTTAGAGGAAGTAAAGAATTCAGAATTCAGAATTCAGAATTTAGATCGCACAGATTTGAGCATTAAAGAAAAAGAATGTTTCTGTATAGGTGAATTTCAAGTAGAAGTTGTCGCCTATCTGGGTTTATTAACCGCAGACGTTCACTACTTCAAAGTTAAATTTCAATCTTTCGATTCCGAGCCAAATATCGAGCAGCTTGGCTTGTTGCGTGCAGGTTCGGTTGGGGGTAGTTTAAATCGAGAACTAAAGCTTAGAGAAACTTTAGGCGAATATGGGATGGTTGCTAAACTACTAGCTCATACCACAGTAGAATCTGTACTGATTAATCCTCCATCAGCGTTAAGTGAACTAGAAAATTACCAGGAAGAGCAGAAACAAGAAGCGACAGAATTTATAATTAGCGATCGCGAAGTCATTGGAGCAACAAGATTAAACTCTGTAGATATAGATACGAACGCAGAGATAATTGAAAAAACAGTGCAAAACTACCAAATAACGCCAGATAATTCCGATAAAATTTGCGAAAATAATACCACAGACGAACATTCAGAATATTTAGAAGAAGAATATTATCCCGAAAAAGAAATTAGTTCCGATGAATCTAGACAAAAACTTTTACTATTAAGTGATTTTCCAGCAGAAAATACAACATTAGCAACTTGGTTGGAAAAAAAGCACTCTAGTGAAGAATACTTATCTATCGCTATTCAAGTCTGTCAATTTTCTTCCTATCTATATCAGCGGCAGTGGTGTTTCATCGATCTTCTTCCTCAACTGATTGAAATAGGAAAACCGCTTAAGTTTTTTGACTTAACTACCGCTTATCTTGTTGACGAATCACTTTCTTCTGGTTTAGTAGGAGATTACTGCGCTCCCGAACTTTCGGCTGCTCATCATATCCAGGAATCCATGGCTAGTTACGCAGTAGGAGCTTTACTCTATCAATGTTTTAATCAACAGCCACTGTTATCCAACCAAAAACTTGACATTAAAATTGAGCCAATTCCCCGAATTTATCAACTATTAAAAATTAGCTTATCTCCCATTCCCGAAGAAAGATTTCCCTTATCTCAATTACTTGGCCTTTTAGTCGAAACTCGTAATTTATTTCGGGTAAAAAAAATTCAATGGCAAGTTGCCAGTAATTCAACTTTAGGGTTATCAACCAATCGTCTTACTAATGAAGATAACTATGGCGTAAGGCAACAGCAACTAAGTGATTCAAAAAATCTAATTATGGGAATAGTAGCTGATGGTATGGGAGGCATGGCACAGGGAGAAGTAGCTAGTAAAATCGCCGTCAAAACTCTGCTAGAAGAACCGATTCCCCAAGAATTTCAAGAAGAAGAATTAAGAGCGAATTGGTTGATCGAGCTATTCCAAAAAGCCAACGAATCCATTGCCAATACAGTAAAAGATGGAGGAACAACTTTAAGCACAGTCTTAGCAATGTGCGATCGCCTCATGGTAGCTCATGTTGGTGACAGTCGCATCTATCTAATCCGCAAGGGAGAGATCGCTCAATTAAGTGAAGATCATTCTCTTGTAGCAATGATGGTAGCAAGCGGTCAAATAACCCAAGAGGAAAGTTTAGAACATCCAGACCGTAATGTATTAACTAAATCTTTAGGCTCAAAACGTACATTAAGCGATGGCTACGTTCAAGATTTAAGACGTATCAAGCAAGAATTAGCATTAACTTTAGAAGATGGCGATATTTTATTACTCTGTTCGGATGGAGTTTGGGATTTAGTCTCAAACAATGAATTAGCCCAGATTTTCGCTAACACTTCGTCTTTGCAGTCAGCCGTAGATGCAACTATTAACCAAGTTCTCCATGAAGGAGCATCGGATAATGCTACTCTTCTGGCTTTGCAATGCAGTATAGAAACAGCTAATTAAGATGTCTATTCAATGTCCTGCTTGTTTAACAGATAACCCAGATGGAACAGTAATATGTTCCACTTGTGGTTACGAACCTCTAGATTTCAGTTCTAATTCCTCCACTACTACTTCCTCCACATATCACTTAGCTTCTGGAATCTTACTCAAACAAGGACAATATCAAATAGAAAAACTGTTGGGACACGGTGGATTTGGTATTACCTATAAAGGAAAAAATAGTTAGTTAAATCTTTAATTTCTTGTTTCATATTATTAAGCGTATTACAACGCTCTACCAAAATTTCTTCAATCTCATCAATAGTTTCAAAACTTTGATTGACTAACGGTTCGTCTACTAATGTCCACAGTCTTTCGGCTGATTGTAATTCTAGAGAGTAAGGGGGGAGAAATTCTACAGTAATTCCTTCTATTTCTTTTACTTTTTCACTTCTATGCCACCCGGCATTGTCTTCCACTCAGGAGTTACGCAGTTTCAGGAGTTACGCAGTTGGCAAGAGAGTTAACCAAGGAGAAGCCAAGTAAGAACGCATCGCCTCTCGAACAATACTGATTTTGGCTTCGTACCAACTAATGCCCGTGTTGAACCAGTGATTTTCTAAACGCAAAAAGGCACGAATCGCTAAACCGATATGATGGCGTTGAGGGCGAGAAGAGCGC
>JADEWQ010000135.1 GCA_015207585.1 Pleurocapsales cyanobacterium LEGE 06147
ATAAACATCCGTGCAGATTAGTTAAAACAAAGGGCTGCAGTCAATCAGCCTACTGTAGCAACTGGGATTACCAGTTAGTTACAAGCCTTGATAAAGTACCGCTTGCGGTCAATCGTCGGTAGTTGACTTAGGATTGCCTACCATCCCGAATATTTTGGCAGCACCACCTAGAATGACGACAATTAAGCCAATCAATACGCCACGATTAGTGAATTCTTGATTGCTAACTCTTTTATCTAATCCGTCTACTTTGTTATCTAATGCTTTAATTTGTCCTGATAATTTCTCATCAACAGCTTCAATTTTGCCTTCTAACCGTGCTTGACCTACTTTCAATTCCGTAACGTCTTCACTTAGTTTGTCGAGCTTTTGGTCTATTTTGTCAAATCTCTGCTCGAATCTTTGGAGAATTTCTTTGAGGTCTGATTCGATCTGGATGCTCATTTGCTATATTCCTATTAAGGTTTTATGTCAGGGAAGCTTCGCGACGACCAATCAATGAAGCTTCCTTTAATTTTATTTCTATCAGGAGAGATATAAGAAATGCCCATGGTGCAAAGCTAAAGGATTTGGGAAGTGACAGTATTACTCAGATCTTGCACCATTCTCAACAACCACTTCTGAAATCAATTTCCTGGCAATCGCCAAAGTCTTCTTCAAAAGACTAGATAAGTATTTCAGTCCATTTTAATGGACTTGATTTTTTAGCCCGGAACTTTAGTTCTGGGCGTTGATGCACCAGGTGCCTAAGGCAGAAATATTTTTATTGCCATTCCAGTTAACATTACCGACCCATTCCCAAGGTATATTTATACAAGCAAATTTTCCTTACCGACGATCGCTCTACCGCTGATGACCGACAATCTTATCAATGACAAAGAAAAATTTTTTAATGGTTGGGCACCTTACTACGACTGCTTGTTAACTACAGTCAATTACCAAGCAATTCATCAAAGATTGTTAGAGTATGTTGTATTAGAAGAGAATGCTGAAGTACTTGACCTCGGATGTGGTACGGGTCGCTTGCTCAATCGCCTAGCTGAAAAAGAACCAACGCTTCGCGGTATTGGTATAGATGTTTCTCGGGAAATGCTGCGTCAGGCAAGAGCGCGAAATCAATACAGAGAAAGACTAATTTTTATACAAGGAAATGCAGCATCTTTACCGTTTAGTGAAAAACAATTTGCCGCTGTCTTTTGTACCCTTAGTTTTCTTCATTACCCTAACCCCCAGCAGATTTTAAACGAAGTCAGTCGAGTTCTCTCTCCTGGGGGACGCTTCTACTTAGTCGATTCCTGTATCAAAGAGAAAAATATTTCTAACTCCATTCCCTGGGTGGGAAAAATTCAACTATACAACCAGCAGCAACGAGAACAATTAGGAAGAGAAGCTGGTTTAAAATGTTTGAGTCATCGCTATCTGCTTCCGAAAGTGCTACTCACTATTTTGGCTAAGCCTGAAAGGGAACAGGAAACAGTCACCAGTCATCAGTTAAAAATAGGACTTACCCATAGCCACTAGGAAATCATTTCCTCATCTCAAAGCTAAAGTTAGTTAAAACTGACCGGGCGTACAAGCCGAAGGGCTGTGTTCTGAATTAAATTCAGAACCCTGTAAGCCCCGTCTGGAATTCGCCCCACTACGCGGAGTGTCTTCCAGCGACCGGGGCGACTCGAATCAAATTCGAGTCAGGTCGGCAGCGAAGTACCTTGGACTCAAAATTTGGTTAAGCTAACCCATTTCAATGGGTTTGAGCTTTGAGCCGGAACTTTAGTTCGCGGCAAATTGCATAAGTCCTAAAACAGTGAAAAATTATCAATTATCCATTAACTCCTGACCGATCGCTAGAGAGAATCAATAAACTTTTCTAAACGTTGCATTCCTTTTTCAATCGTCTTCATATCTGTAGCATAAGAGAAACGAATACATCGCTCTGCACCGAAAGCAATGCCAGGAATAACTGCTACTTGTTGGGAATCTAAAAGTTTATTACAAAACTCCAGAGAATTCATCCCCGTTTTACTAATATCTACGAACAAGTAAAAGGCACCATAAGGTTTGGGACAATTAATTTTAGGTATAGCTTTAATTGCCTCGTACATAAATTCCCGTCTTTCGGCAAAGGCTTGCACCATCTCGCGGACACAGTCTTGAGACCTTTCTAAAGCAGCGATCGCGCCATACTGAGCAAAGGTACAAACATTAGAAGTACTATGACCTTGGATAGTAGTCATGGCTTCGATTATTTCTACTGGTGCTGCGGCATAACCCACGCGCCAACCAGTCATGGAATAACTTTTGGCAAATCCATTACTGATAATAGTACGGGCAAATATTTCAGGACTGACTGCACCAATACTGAGATGTTGTTTTCCCTCGTAAAGAATTTTTTCGTAAATCTCGTCCGATACTACCCAAAAGTCATGGGTAACTATGACTTCTGCTAAAGCGTCTATTTCTTCTGGTGTATAGACCGTACCTGTAGGATTGCAGGGAGAGTTGAGTACAAAAAGCTTTGTTTGGGGTGTAATTGCATCTTTTAACTGTTGTGGCGCGATTTTATAGTCATTTTCGGCTGAAGTATCGACAATTACTGGTTTTCCCTCCGCTAATTTGACCATTTCTGGATAACTAAGCCAATAGGGAGCGGGAATAATTACTTCATCCCCAGCTTCAATCAGTGCCATCATCAAGTTAAATAGAGAATATTTTCCTCCATTGGTAACGATGATATTTTCTGGCTGATAGTCCAAATTGTTATCAACTTTTAGTTTATTGGCGATCGCCTTTCGCAATTTTGGTTCCCCAGCAGCAGGTCCGTATTTGGTTTTCCCTTCATCGAGAGCGCGTTTGGCTGCCTCCCTAATATGAATTGGTGTCTCAAAATCTGGCTCTCCAGCACTAAAACTACAGACATCGATACCTTCCGCCCTCATTGCCTTAGCTTTAGCGGTAATTGCTAATGTTAGTGAAGGGTTGACCTGACTCAATCTTCCTGCTAATCCCATGGCATCAAACCTAAAAATTTTCCAATACGCCCCTATAGCCAAAAGTATAGTTTCTCAAAGTCTTCTTTAATTTACCTAAATCTCGGTATTTTTCTTCACAATTAGTTCATCAATCCATGACCAAAACTAGATGCTAGTATTACAAAGCAAAACCAAGCTAATCGGTATCCAATCGTGGCAAAGGTTATTGTTGAAAACGTCTACAAAAGTTATCCTCGCCGTAGAGCAGAGCAAGAGTTGGCTCCCGTAACCGCAGAAGCTCTCGTTCCCAGTCAGTCGGTAGTACAAGTCGAACAGTCTGGGCAACCCCCAAATCGATCGCCTCAAGTTAACATCCTCCGCAACATCAACCTTACTGTCGAGGATGGAGAATTTATGGTGCTTGTCGGTCCTTCCGGCTGCGGCAAAAGTACTCTCCTGCGTCTAATTGCTGGATTAGAAACCTTAACGGGCGGTAACATTTGGATTGGCGATCGCCTCGTCAATCATCTTCCTCCCAAGGAAAGAGATATCGCCATGGTTTTCCAAAATTATGCTCTCTATCCTCATCTCAATGTCTACGATAATATTGCTTTTGGCTTGCGACGGACGAATCAGGGACAAGGAGACAAGGGGACAAGGAGACAAAACAGAGGCTGGTTAGAAAATTTATTAGTAGCAACAACTCGTTCTCTGCCAAAAAGATTGCGCTATTTGTCTGCCAAAGAAAAAGCAATTAGCCAACGGGTAAGACACGTAGCAAAATTGTTGCAAATTGAATCTTTATTAACTCGACTGCCGAAGGAACTATCTGGCGGACAAAAACAGAGGGTGGCACTAGGAAGAGCGATCGCACGCAATCCTCAAGTATTTCTGATGGATGAGCCTTTATCTAACTTGGATGCTAAATTGAGAGCGCAAACCCGCGCTCAAATCGTCCAATTACAAAGACAGCTGGGCACGACGGCAATTTACGTCACTCACGATCAAACTGAAGCGATGACTATGGGCGATCGCATTGCGGTAATGAACCGAGGTCAGATTCAACAAATTGCCCCTCCCCTAGAAATATATCATCGACCTGCCAATCGTTTTGTTGCTGAATTTATCGGTTCGCCGCCGATGAATTTTTTACAAGTACAGTTTCTCCCTCCTCTAGGGATCTCTCATTCCCAATTTCGTCTTACTTTACCCGAAAATTGGGCTAAACCATTGCAAAACTATAGAGAGCGATCGCTTTGGTTGGGAATTCGTCCGGAACATTTTCGTCTTGGCGTTCCTGGCGAACACCATTTGTCAGTCGTGGTAGATTTAGTAGAAGCTTTGGGCAATGACACCTATCTTTCCGTTCACCTTACCGAAGAAGTAGACTCTACCTTACAAGTAAAAATACCTCCCGATCGCTTTGTTAATATCGGCGAGACTATTTACTTATCTATCGATTTAGAAAAAATCCATCTTTTTACAGCAGATACTGAAGAGTCTCTTTTGGTAAAGACTTAATAAAGTAAGTAAGAAATACTTAGTGACTTTGTTCCAGTGCAGCCTTTGTGCCGGGTAGAGATTCTCCTGTGTCCGGCACGTGCACTGACTAGGGGTAAAAATATTGAACCACAAAGGCACAAGACACAAAGACAAAAACTAAATATTAGTAACCGACAGAGAACGAATAAATCATGGCAATGGATATAACAACGCCAGATTGGGTCAAAGACGCTGTTTTTTACCAAATTTTTCCCGATCGCTTTGCTAAAGGAAAACCTCATGAACCTAAAGGGCATTGGCAAGCATCTAGCCTTGAAGGTTGGGATGCTACTCCTACTCTTCAAGGTTATAAGGGGGGTAACTTGTGGGGTGTCATGGAAAAACTAGATTACCTGCAAGATCTAGGCATCAATGCCATTTACTTTACTCCTATTTTTCAATCTGCCTCTAACCATCGCTACCATACTCACGATTACTATACAGTCGATCCCATGCTGGGAGGAAACGTAGCGTTTGAAGTCCTTCTCGAAGCAGCTCATCAAAGAAATATTAAAGTAGTCTTGGACGGAGTTTTCAACCATGCCAGTCGTGGTTTTTTCTTTTTTCACGATATTCTCGAAAATGGACCGTATTCTCCCTGGCTAGACTGGTTTAAGCTCCTTGATTGGCCTTTATCTGCTTATGATGGCAGTAGACCCGCCAATTATGTCGGTTGGGCGGACAATCGCGCCTTACCCGTATTCAACCACGATAATCCTCAAGTACGAGAGTACATCATGCAAGTTGCGGAATATTGGCTGCACGAAGGAATAGATGGCTGGCGATTGGACGTACCTTTTGAAATTGAAACCCCCGGTTTTTGGCAGGAATTTCGCGATCGCGTCAAGGCAGTTAATCCCGAAGCTTATATTGTCGGTGAAGTTTGGTTTGATTCCCGTCAATGGCTGGATGGAACTCAATTTGACGGCGTGATGAATTATCTATTTGCTGGACCAACGATCGCTTTTACGGCTCGCGATCGCGTCATTATGGAATATGTAGAAAAGCCACACTACTACCCCTATCCGGCTTTATCTGCCCAAGAATATGCAGTCAAGATGCAAAAGTTACTGACCCTTTATCCTTGGGAAATCCAGCAAACTCAACTCAACTTGCTCAGCAGTCACGATACGGCTCGATTACTTACTATTGCTGATGAAGATAAAGCTAGCGTGGAGTTAGCAACCTTATTATTATTAACTTTTCCCGGTGCTCCTAGTATCTATTACGGAGATGAAGTTGGTTTACCTGGAGCCTTAGATCCCGATAGTCGCCGTAGTTTTCCTCAACAAGAAAATTGGGATCTCGATTTACTAGACTGCCACAAACAATTAATTGCCCTTCGCCATCGCTATCCTGCTTTACGGAGAGGTAAATATAGAGTGTTGCATGCTCAAGATCATATCTATGTTTTTGCTCGCATTTTAGATGGGGAAGAAGTTATTGTGGCAGTCAACACCGATACCTCATCAGCTAAAGACAGCTTTTCTGTAACCAAGCTGACATCTCAACCCCAAAAAGTTGTTTATGGTAATGGTCGAGTATCTTGGGATATTAGTGAAAAAAATATATATTTAGAAGTGAGTTTACCCGCTCGTGGAGGCTTAATAGTTGCTGGAAATTGACGATCTAGCAATAGCCATATGGATTAGGACAATATTATTAATTGTAGGGGCGATTGGCCAATCGCCCCTACAAAGTTCTTAATAATTGTTGTGAACTTTAGTGATTATTGAGCAAATTACTAAATATTTAGTTTTAGCCATCACCTATCTAGGATTGGCATTAGGACAAATACCGGGGTTTAGGATGAACCGAGCCACTATTGCTTTTACTGGCTCGGCTTTTCTCATTTTATTAGGAGTAATTAATTTACAAGAAGCATGGGAGGCGATCGATCCGGGGACTATCTTTTTTTTACTAAGTATGATGATCGTCAATGGGTTTCTTACTTATTCTGGTTTTTTTGGACTTGCTCTATATTTATTAGTTCGTCTTGCTAAAAGTCCTTTTGGTTTACTAATTATTTTAACTGTTGGTACTGGTCTTTTATCTGCCTTGTTTATTAACGATACAATGGCTTTAGTATTTACTCCTTTAACTTTACATGTAACCAGTACATTGGGGCTAAATCCTATCCCCTATTTATTAGCTCTTGCTGCCGCTACTAACATTGGTTCTGTAGCAACAATTAATGGTAATCCTCAAAATATTTTAATTGGCTCTTTTTCAGAAATAGGCTATTTAGAATTAAATTTAATTTCTAATGTTCCGGCAGTCTTACTACTGCAACCTTTAATTGACAAAACCGATACCCATTCTTGGCTACTTTTGGCAGCAGGGTCTACCTTAGCTGGCAACCTTACTTTGTTTGGTGCAGTAGCTAATTTATAGCGGTTTGCAGAAAGATTGAGAACAATAACAACAGTGAGTAAACCAGTGGCGTAACATTTGAGGAGTAACCGAATCAAGACAATTAGCGGTCTCGCCACGGGCGAGTGCGAAGCAACGCTAATTCCAGTGCTTGACGAGTAGTGGCTCTAATTTTTCTTAACTGAGCTTTAAGACAAGACCACCATTGTTCAATGGGATTAAATTGAGGTGAATAAGGAGATAAATAGATGAGTTTGGCACCAACAGCCTCAATAGATTCAGAAATACCATTGACTTTGTGAGCAGGAAGATTATCAGCAATCACTACTGCTCCCGACCACAGTTGCGCTACCAACATTTTGTCGACAAAGGGCTGTTGTCGTAGGAGTAATGGAAGTAAGAAAACAAAAAAATGCTAATTCAGAATCGAAAGGAAAAATTAGCCAATAAACAATAAAAGCCAGAGTTATGTTAGCGACAACTATCCAGATAGTATTTAGATAAAAAGTAGTTATCTCAAGCTTCAGAAAGTGAAAAAAGAGCATGAGCATCAGTATATATTTAATTAAAGAAGAATAGATATGGGCTTGGAAAAAAAAGCTCCCCAGGAAAATAGTCAAATTAGGCAAGAGAAATTTCATCGAGCTAGTTCGTAGCAGTTAATGTATACAAGTTTTTCTTTTAGTTAAGTAAGACTTTAAATAGAAATTTTGTTTGTGTAGCAAGATTCAAATCTCGATATTCTTAAATTAGAACTTCTAATTCAAGCTTATGCGCGCAATGATTTTGGGTGCACCAGGTCAACCTCTACGGGAAGCTGACTTGTCAGTGCCCAGACCTCAACCAGAGCAAGTGTTACTACAAATCCATGCTTGCGGAGTATGTAGAACAGACTTGCATATACTAGATGGAGAGCTTACTCAACCAAAGCTTCCCCTGGTTTTAGGTCATCAGATAGTCGGTACCGTAGTAGAAGTAGGCGAAAGAGTAACTAAGTTTAAATTGGGCGATCGCGTGGGCGTTCCCTGGCTCGGTTCTACGTGCAATCATTGTCGCTACTGTCTTTCTGGCAGAGAAAACTTGTGCGATCGCGCTCGGTTTACTGGATATAATCTCGATGGAGGTTATGCCGAATATGCCGTTGCTGACGAGCATTTTTGTTTTGCTATTCCCGATGGCTATCCAGATCTACAAGCAGCACCCCTTCTGTGTGCGGGTTTAATTGGTTATCGCTCTTATCGGATGGTGGGAGAGGCAGAACGCATCGGTTTTTATGGTTTTGGTGCGGCTGCTCACATCCTGATTCAGGTAGCCCGCTATCAGGAACGAAAAGTTTATGCCTTTACTCGTTCGGGAGATACCCAAGGACAACAGTTTGCCCGCGATTTGGGAGCGGTATGGGCTGGTGGTTCGGAAGAGTCCCCGCCAGAAGAATTAGATGCGGCAATTATTTTTGCTCCGGTAGGCAAGTTAGTCCCCGCAGCCCTAAAAGCTGTAGCTAAAGGCGGTGTCGTCGTCTGTGCGGGCATTCACATGAGCGATATCCCTAGTTTTCCTTATGAAATTCTTTGGGAAGAGAGAATGTTGCGATCGGTAGCCAATCTTACCCGCACCGATGGAGAAGAGTTTTTAACTTTAGCACCCCAAATTCCCATTCGCACCGAAGTCACTCCTTTCCCTCTAACTGCTGCTAACGAAGCTCTAGATGCCCTTCGTAGCGGCAAGATTAATGGTGCAGCAGTGTTAGTTGTCACTTAGTGTAACGAAAGATTGCTAGATAAAGTTTAATTCTTCTATAATGTACGGTACTACCGTACATCGACGAAATAATGGATAGTGTTAGTGTCAATCAGTTTAGGGAAAATCTAAAGCATTTTGTCGAACAAGTAGTTAGTCAACACGCGCCACTGAAAGTTACGCGACGAAATGGGGAAAGCTTTGTTGTGATAAGTGCTGAAGATTGGGAGAGAGAGCAAGAAACCCTTTATGTACTGCAAAATCATAGCTTGATGCAGCAAATTGCTGATTCAACTAAAACCCACGCACAAAAGAGTGGTTATTCCCCAAATGAGCAGGAATTAGATGAGATCGTTGGTATTTGAGGGTAACACCTGGTCGATTTACGAAGAACTTCGAGAAAAAGATAAAAAACTACACAAAAACCTCCGCAAACTGCTCAAAGAAATGTTACGCGAAGATCCGAGTATAGGCACTGGTAAGCCTGAACCCTTAAAGCATAATCTTTCTGGTTTCTGGTCAAGGAGACTATCTCAAAAGGATCGGATTATTTATAAATTCGACGATCGCTATATCTATATTTTTGCTATTGGCGGTCACTACCAATAAGCAAAGATTTAATTATATTACAACGTAAATACTAAATCGATTGAGTCGAGCTTGAAATAAATCGATAATTAATTTAGGTTTCGCAAAAAAATACAGGCAGCATAGGAGCCAGTATGATGATTCCTCGCAACCAAGTTCGCAACATCGGCATTTCCGCTCATATCGACGCTGGCAAAACTACTATCTCCGAGCGGATTCTCTACTACACTGGTAAAATCCACCAAATGCATGAAGTGCGGGGTGATGAGGAAGGTGCCACGATGGACTATATGGAATTAGAGCGGGAGAAGGGCATCACCATTACCTCGGCAGCGACTACCTGTTTTTGGAGAGATACTCAGATAAACTTAATTGACACTCCCGGTCATGTAGATTTTACTATCGAAGTCGAGCGATCGCTACGGGTTCTCGACGGAGCAATTATGGTGCTGTGTGGCGTAGCAGGAGTTCAGTCTCAGTCCTATACCGTAGACAGACAGATGAGGCGGTATCGAGTCCCCAGGATTGCCTTTATTAACAAACTGGATCGCTTAGGGGCAAATCCCTTTCGAGTGATGGAAGCTCTTCAGGAGAAGCTGGGTTTAAATCCCCTACTCCTTCAGTATCCCATTGGTATGGAAGAACAGTTTGAGGGAATTATTGATTTAATCGAGATGAAGGCAAACTACTTCGAGGGAAACAATGGAGAAAATCGAGTCAGCAAACCCATTCCCGAACATCTTAAGGATGAAGCGCAAGCAGCAAGAGAAAGGCTACTAGATCGCATATCCATACTCTCTGAAGCAATGATGGAAAAGTTACTCGCAGGGGAAGAAATACCCAAACAGATGATTTGGGATGCTATCCGTCAGGGAACTTTAAGTCTTGAGTTTACCCCGGTACTTCTCGGTTCGGCTCTCAAAAATAAAGGAGTGCAAAACTTGCTCGATGCAATTGCGCTCTATTTACCCTCGCCACTGGAAAGAGAAATTATTACGGCTACTGATGTTGCCACTGAGAAGGAAGTGAAAGTTTATCCCGAACCCGATGACCCCGTAGTTGCTCTAGCCTTTAAATTAATTGATGATGAGTTCGGTCAACTGACTTATATTCGGATTTACTCCGGAACCCTCAATCGAGGAGATCTCTTATACAATAGCCGCACGCAAAAGAAGATTCGCGCCCGCCGAATCGTCAGAATTGAAGTAGATAAACGCCAAGAATTAGAAACGGCAACCGTCGGGGAGATTGTCGGGTTAATCGGGGTCGATTGTGCTTCTGGCGATACCCTTTGTTCCCCAGGCACTAACCTCTCCCTCGAAGGTATTTTTACACCAGAACCCGTCATGACGATCGCTATTACCCCCAAAAGCCAAGAAGATATCGATCGCATTACTAAAGCATTGCATCGGTTTGTAAGAGAAGATCCTACCTTGCGCGTCAGCACCGATCCAGAATCTCATAAAACCCTGCTCTCGGGTATGGGAGAATTGCACCTAGATATTTACCTCGAACGCATGAAGCGAGAATATCATGCCGAAGCTTATGTAGGGGCGCCTGCCGTTGCCTATCGGGAAACTATTACTCAATCTGCTACCTTCGATTATATGCTCGAGAAACAAACAGGAGGCGCGGGACAATACGCTCATGTCAGAGGCAGTTTGGAACCTTGTGCCGAACCTTTTGTCTTTGAAAATCGGGTTGTCGGCGGCGAGATTCCCACTCAATTTATTCCCGCTTGCGAACAAGGATTCCGCGATGCTCTAAAGACGGGATGGCTTAAAGGCTATCCCATTGTGGGAGTTAAGGCGATCTTAGCAGGAGGTTCTTTCCAGCCGATCGATTCTTCGGAAATGGCGTTTCGTTTTGCTGCCAGACAGGGTTTCGAGCAAGGATTTGCTAAAGCCAAGCCAACTATTCTCGAACCCATGATGCTATTGGAAGTAGAAACTCCAAGCCAGTTCCTAGGAAGAATTCAGGGAAAACTATTATCTCGTCGTGCCTTGCTGCTCGGTTCCGAGACGAGAGACAATGATGTGGTATTGCGAGCAGAAGTACCCCTAGCCGAGATGTTCGGTTACTCGACAGAACTGCGATCGCTCTCCCAAGGTATGGCAACTTTCTCCATGGAGTTTGCCGAATACCGACCTCTGCCGGAAAATCTGATTGAAAAGCTTTAGCTCGTGTAATAGACATTATTAATGATTACAACTATCTCAGACTCAAGTTACTGTATGGTAATCGATGAGACAATTCTTCAAGGCGATCGGTGAGACAATTACACCTCAGAAAACTGTCAAAGACAGCACTTTTTTTTTGGTGAAATTAAAGATGAGTACGACCAGAATATTCAATAGCTCTAAATTTCTTCAGCCAACAGACGGGGAACCTATTCGTTCGGTTGTTACGGAATCCAAAGATGCTGTCGTTGTAGCCTGGTACATCAAGCCGGGGCAGGAAATCTCCCCGCATATTCATCCTAATGGGCAAGATACCTGGACTATTTTGACTGGGAAGGGAAATTATTATTTGGATAAAGTCGGCACTACGAAGCCAATTTTTGCAGGGGATGTGGTAGTTGCTCATACTGGTTGTGTACATGGAGTATTCAATAACGGTGACGAGCCATTAGTTTTTATTTCAGTCGTGTCACCCGCCGATGCAGGATACCAACTTGTCTCGTTAGAAGGTTCTTTAGTCCTCAATTCCTAACCATTCAATCCACTAAAAATTATTCGATAATCAGGATTATCTCGTTTGTTTGGTGATTTTTAACGCCATATTTACGCTCTCAGAAGCGATCGCCTTCAGGATGGAGAACTAAACGATCTAAAGGAAACTGCTGTAGAGGGAAACTCCATCAAAATTTTTTGGTCTGTTTTTACTAAATTAATCTTCAATTGTTGAGCGAGAGCTACATACTCACAATCGTATGCCGAACATCTAGATTGTTTTACCAGATCTAGTATTTGTTTTGATTGTATTTCAAACTCTTTGCCAAACACAAGAGTAATGCTTCTGCTTGTTCGGTATGTTCTCCCTCAAGTAATAAATAGGCGATCGCATTACTAACTGAAAAACTCAAAGAGGAAAACTCCGCCTAAGTGCAGAGCTAGTGACCGTCAGATTCAGCAGATGATGTTGCCTAAAGCAGAAAAACTTGTATTTTATCTGTAATGAATAACAATTACAAGATGAATAATCTTAATCGAGAATTAAAACCGAAAAAGTTTCCGTTGAGACTCGCGCCAACGGTTGAGAATGTACGTCAATCCTGTAGAGCTTTGGCGTATTCGCCACAGTGTTCAGTCAAGATTAATAAGAATCGTGCACGGGAAGTCATCGATAGTATTGATGTTAAGGACCTCAAAAAAGCTTCGCACTATATGGAGGTGCCACTTAAGTTCCCTAACGAACAGTCGGAAGTTAATTTCCATTGTCAAAAAATCTGATTGGAGAGCTTTAGCTCGTAAGCACGTAGCATAACTTCTAAAGTACCTTTGCTGTAGCTTAATCTGGCACTACGATTTTCTCCCAATTCCTGCAACATCGATTCAAATTCTTGCCAGCTTAGCTTACATTGAGAATAGTAACTGTGCTACCAGGAGCTAGACTTATTTGACTAACAGGTTTAACGAAGGGAATCGTAGCAGTCATACATCGGAGTCGGGATCGAACTTGTCTAGTCTACTCCATATACTAGAATCTCTCTATTGGCGATCGCCAATAGAGACTTCAGTGGAGAGTGAGTTGATATTATAGAGTTATTTAATAAATTTCTCAAACTCTTCTAGAGTCTGGCTGACTCCAACCTCTATAGCTCGCCGCATAAACTGAGGAATAATTTCTACGACAGCTAGATCGGGAAAAATCAAGCTAATCTCAGACTCAACATATTTTCCTTCTCGCAGTACATTAATTTTTAACTTGCCGTTTTCGTAAATCCATACTTCTGGTACTCCCAATGCTGCATAAGCATCGAGTTCAGTTTTTGAAGTGACATCAATTTCCAGTGCTAGATCTGGTGGTGGATCTACAGTCAAATCTATTCGATTTTTGCCTATTACAGCTTGGTAATTTTGAATGTAGAAACAATCGTCTGGCTCGATCCCCGCTGCCATGCCTTTTCGCTTAAAGGTGGTAGAACCTAGTGGTTCCCATCTGCGTTTTTGAACTTTGAGTAAAATTTTGACTAAGTCTGCCATCAGAACTTTTGACCGTTCGTGTTCGGGCAGAGGTACCATAATTTCTATAATTCCGTTAGCATAGGCAATTCGAGACGAACGCCGTTCTCCTAACTGAGCAAGAATCTCTTCAAATTCTTGCCAGGAAGCAGGCTGTAAGGTAGCTTTTTGACCTGGTTCTAGTTTAAGGCTGATGGCATTGATGGGCATGGCAACTTAACCACCGCTAATTTTGACTTTATAGCCTAACCTACCTAAAATCTCGACTAATTTTTGTTTGTGATCTCCCTGAATCTCCAAGATATCGTCTTTAACCGTACCACCACTACCACACTGAGTTTTTAATTGCTTGAGTAACTTGGCTAAAGTTTCTGGTTTGTGCTGAAAACCAGTAATGACAGTGACTGTTTTTCCTTTACGTCCCGATCGCGTAGCCTGGACTCTGATATTCTGTTGTTGTGGTGGTAAATCGGGAACGGCTCTCTCTGTTGCCTTTGAGTTATCCGCTCCAAACTCTCGATATACTAGACGTTTTTGCTCAGAAGACTTATCCTTTGCAGACATAGTAGATAGGGCGAACTAAATAAAAACACCTAGATCTATAATAAGATCCTGTCTGTCATTAACTCGCCTAACTGTAGCTAGATCCAGTTTGATCTACTTGCCCGAATAAATTATTTTAAAATTCAGCACTCAGCATTAATAATTCAGATGACAACCGCACCCTTTTCCCCTAACCAATCTTTTACTCAACTACCAGATGCTCTCGGACGGTTTGGTTTCTATGGCGGTAAATACGTACCAGAAACTTTAATGCCCGCCCTTAAAGAGTTAGAGACAGCTTATGCGGCATATAAAGACGACCCTGACTTTCAGCAAGAATTACAATTATTATTAAAAGATTACGTCGGTAGACCTAGTCCTCTCTATTTTGCCGAACGCCTCACTCAGCGTTACGCTCGACCTGATGGCAGTGGAGCGCAAATCTATCTCAAACGAGAAGACTTAAATCACACGGGAGCGCACAAGATTAATAATGCTCTGGCTCAAGCTTTACTAGCAATCCGCATGGGCAAAAAAAGAATTATTGCCGAAACAGGTGCGGGACAGCACGGAGTTGCCACCGCCACAGTTTGCGCTCGTTTTGGCTTGGAGTGCATTATCTACATGGGCGTTCAGGATATGGAACGACAAAAGCTTAATGTCTTCCGCATGCGCTTGTTGGGGGCAAAAGTAGAGCCAGTAACTGCTGGCACGGGAACTCTCAAAGATGCGACCTCTGAAGCAATTCGCGATTGGGTGACTAACGTTGAAACTACTCATTACATTCTCGGTTCGGTAGCCGGTCCCCATCCTTATCCGATGATAGTTAGGGATTTTCATGGGGTAATCGGAGCAGAAACTCGCCGTCAATGTCAGGAAAAATGGGGTGCTTTGCCAGATATTCTTATCGCCTGTGTCGGTGGTGGTTCCAATGCGATGGGATTGTTTTACGAATTTGTGGGAGAATCTTCCGTACGTTTAATTGGTGTAGAAGCAGCAGGAGAAAGTATAGAGTCGGGCAAACATGCAGCTACTCTCACTCATGGTCGTCCTGGGGTATTGCACGGAGCGATGAGTTATTTATTGCAAGATACAGAAGGGCAAGTAGTAGAAGCTCATTCTATTAGTGCTGGTCTCGATTATCCTGGTGTTGGTCCGGAACACAGTTATTTAAAAGATAGCGGCAGGGCAGAATATTATAGCGTTACTGACAAAGAAGCAGTCGATGCCTTATGCCGAGTATCTCAACTAGAAGGAATTATTCCGGCTTTGGAAACCGCCCACGCTTTTGCTTATTTAGAAACTCTTTGTCCGCAGTTAGAAGGCAGTCCGCACATCGTAATTAACTGCTCTGGAAGGGGAGATAAGGACGTGCACACGGTGGCGAAGTATTTAGGGAACAATGAGTTATAAATTTTAAGCATCATCTCTGTTTCTTCCCGATCGCTTTCTAAAGTTGAGAAACAAACAAAAGAAAGTAAGAAAAGGAAGTTAATCGATGACTGTGACAGAAGCTAAACTCAATCAATTCCTGGGCAAAATGGTGAATGACTTGGGAGCGGCGGTCAACAGCGTGCTAGTGCTGATTGGAGATAAACTGGGACTGTATCGGGCGATCGCTTTAGCCGAACAAGATTACTCATCACAGAAACCTTGAATATTTTGCCAATTGAGGTAAATGTGAA
Organism: Pleurocapsales cyanobacterium LEGE 06147; assembly: GCA_015207585.1. Taxonomy (GTDB): domain Bacteria; phylum Cyanobacteriota; class Cyanobacteriia; order Cyanobacteriales; family Xenococcaceae; genus LEGE-06147. Next base: position 15,622 of record JADEWQ010000135.1, read on the forward strand.
TATATTATCTAATCAGGAGTCAGAAGTAAAATTAATTCTGTCTCCTTCTTCAACAAGATGAAAAGTACTTTTTCTAATAAATAAATCACTGATGAGTTTAGATAATTTTCAGATATGCGATCGCGATCTCGATGATGATACTTTAACTCGTTACTTACAAGCCGAGGCGATCGCCGTAGATACAGAAACAATGGGATTGGTATTAGGACGCGATCGCCTGTGTTTAGTTCAGCTATGCGATCTGCAAGGTTATGTTACTGCTATCCAGATAAATAAAGGACAAACCGAAGCTCCCAATTTACAAAAATTACTTGAAGCAGAAAATATTACGAAAGTCTTTCACTTTGCTCGTTTTGATGTAGCTCAATTTCGCTACACTTTCGGTATCGAAACCAAACCGATTTTTTGTACCAAAATTGCTAGCAAACTCGCTCGTACTTATACTTCCAATCACGGTCTGAAAAATTTAGTGATGGAATTAGAAAGGGTAGAATTAGACAAAAGTTCCCAAAGTTCAGACTGGGGTAATGCGGAAAATCTTTCTCCCCAACAACTGAGTTATGCTGCCAATGATGTCCGTTATTTAATTGGAGTGCGCGCTAAATTGACAGCCATGCTAAAAAGGGAAGGACGCTGGGAACTAGCGCAACAGTGTTTTGATTGCATTCCAGTATTTGTCTCTCTCGACATCCTTAGCTATGAAAATGTTTTTGAACATTAAAAATATTTTCTGCAACTAAAACACTAAAACGTATGTAGATGAGCGGCTAACTTCCTCGAAAAAATCTCTAAGGTAAACTTTTTTTTAACCAATTGCCTTCCTCTGTGTCCCATTTCTCTGGCAATATCTGGATTTTCCAAAAGATATAAGATCGATTTTTTCCATCCTTCCACATCTCCGGGCTTGACAGTTAATCCAATTCCCTCCTTTTCTACATCAATACCGATGTACTCTTGCTCGGTTACGACAACTGCTTTACCTATAGCCATAGCCTCCAGCAAACTTGTTATGCCAAATGGATTGCAAGGTTTGCTTCCTTTAAGTTTTAGAGGAAGGCTCTCTCGAACCTGTGGTGATAAGTAAAGATTATATAAATAAGCAAGCTAACAGTTTTTCTCGTAAAGATTCAAAGGTATTAAAGCCATAACTTTGGCGAAGAATTAACTTGATTTTATTGTTAA
>JADEWQ010000136.1 GCA_015207585.1 Pleurocapsales cyanobacterium LEGE 06147
CTTCTTGGGGATGTTGCTCTATATATTTCCAGGTGTAATTACTCATTTATTTTGGCTTGTTTGACCAATTTATGCTTGATTTACTTTTTTAATTTTATTTATAATTGTATTTTGGAGATGTCTAATGAATTCCTTAGAATTAATTGGTAAAGTAACAACACAATATCTCAAAAGCTTTAGTTCAGCAGAGGAGGAAGAAACCGACGATGGTGTTGCTCGTTTTCTGTTAGATTGTCTAACCTCTGCTCAAGTTGCTGAAATCTGTCGTCAAATTCTTAAAAATCCTCAATTATCATCTCAAATTAAGATTCAAGTTCCCCGCACTCTTATTGATAATTTTGATGATTTACCTACGGAAATTATGACCAATGAGCGAACGGTTTATTGGCGTCATGCCTCTTGTGACAAACCTATTTTATTACTTGCTAATACTAATGACGACCAAGGACAATCTTTACAAGATATTACCCGTATTGGCGCAAGTGAGCTAAAAGCTGAAAATGATATCTGGGTTGAAGTTGCTAGTCGAGATCTACCCTTATCAGAGGAACAGATTAAGTATTGGCAAAAAGCTTTAAAAGGATTACAGGCTGCTAAGAATTTGAGCTTAGACAATCTTGCTCAGTATATTGTTGATACCCATTCCAGAATTAAAAATGAAAGTGAACCAATTATTAATGCACTAGGATGGGCTTTACCAGCATTAAAAATTCCCCGTGATTCTAGTTATTTTGAAGCAATTCCTGAAAATAAGCGAGGTCATTATCAGCGTTGGCAAAGTCTTTTTCAACAAGCAATTTCTAAACGAGGGTGTTACTTAACAAAGCAAATGCCCAATCTCAAACCCATAGAAGAACAAGAACTAGAAAATGCTTTTGCCAAAGCCAAAGAGCAGATTCCAGAAATAGCTCATGCAACTATTATTGAGTTTATTAACAGTTCTTCTGGTTGGCATCAACAAGCATCTAATCTGGCTCAATTGGAATGGGAAAGAGATAATATTGATTCTATTTTTACTGGCTTAAAACCTCCGAAAACAGATTTAGCTTCTTTAACAATCCAACTTTTTGAAGATGAATATCCTGACACTTTAACAGAAGCAGAAGAACAATATCTAAAAGCCCTTAAAAAGCGTTCTACTACTAAGAATCCCAATGAAGATGACGAAGAATTTTATGAAACTTATCGACAATCTTTAGAACAAAACCCAAAATTAAAAGCTAAATGGGATAAATTTGTTTACGGACAACCAGTTGAATGTTCTGATTTTCTTGTTGGATTAATCCAGGCTCTTGAAAGACTATATGCTCAATCTGAATCTAAAGAAGGACAACAAAAATTAATTATTAAAACCCAAAAAGGTAAACGTAAAAGTAAATGGCTTGAACTAAATGCAGAAGTTGGTCTTTACTTTTGTACGAGATACCGAGGGATTGAAAAACTCACCTCACCAGAAATTGAATGGGAAACCCATTGGTTATTCAAGTATGAAGAACTATTAGAAGAAACTAAAAAACGGCAGAAGAAAAAATATAAAGAAAATAAATCTGTTAGCAAAGCAGCCACAGAAATCAAATTCTATGTCGAGCTTCACTCCTCATCTTCAGATAATCATAAGATTCAATTAATTTGGAAATACAACCCGAATGCTATCGGACTAGAACTTCGTCAAGACTTAGAAAGACTTACTGATTCAGCTAAATCAGCCTTTATTCAGTCTCAAATTGCACGGGAATTAGTTAGCAAAAAAGGTCGTCTTCAAGGAATATCTTTAAATGATGTTGGCACATTAATGGCTGCTTTTGGACAAGATAGAGGTTCTTTAATTCCTAAATACGAACCTAAACTTGACCTAGCTAAAACCTTTCCTGAAAAGATTAAACAAGCAGTTGAAAAAAACCGCTTGTCCTCAGAAGCTGCCGAACAAATTAATAATCTTTGGCATAAATTTACTGCAATATATCAAGAAGCCTTAAAAAGTTGGCTAAGTGAAGAAGGAATTTCTAGTAAATATTTCTTAGAACAAGGTCAAGCCTACCAAAAATTATTAGAAACACTTTTAAACAATGCTCGTGGAGATAGAAACCGAATTGAACTTTATCAACCTTTACTCAATTTAGGATGTATTCGAGTAGAAAGAGGAAATCCTGCTGCTATTATTGCTCCTTGGCATCCTTTAAGACTAGCATCCATAGCTATTAAAGCTCGTCAAATATCAGGATTGCTCAAATATATTCTCAGCACTGAACAAGTTGAATTTGGAGATTCTCGTCTTTTCTTTTCTGATTTGACCACAGAACTATCTCACCCCTACTATCCCGAAGTTGCTGTAGGATATCAAGGTTCTCAACCGATTCTTTTATCTTTATCTGATACAGTTAATGATTATAGTTTATTAGAACAACCAACTTGGGAAGTAAGAAATCAAATTACTAATGAAGACCCTACTGAAGCAGCTTCTAAATTAATTAAATTAGTGCAACGATATTTAGAATTACTTCCCCATGAAAAAACTAATTTAAGTTTAGTTCTTTATCAATGTGATTCTATTAAACTACCTCAAGCAGTTGTTAATCAATTAGCTAAATTACAAGAAAATCAAGAAGAATCACGTTGTCATATTATTCTGCGACATCGAGAATCAGAAAAACTTAGTCGTTTGTACGAACAAATGATTGAGAGTTCTGATGCAGATCCAGATGCTTTTATTGCCAGTGAAGCCTCTCAAGATTTTATGGCAAAACTTCGGATCAGTGTTATTTCTGACTCAAGTTCAATCAATAATAGCAGCGAAGGAAAATTTGCCGATTTTGTTTTCCTACAAGATGTTATCTCTAGAAATGCTCAGGTAGTTTGGCAAGCTTCACCGATTGAAAAAACAACTCCCCATTTATTACATCATGTACCACCAAGATGGGCAAGAAAACGTCCTGCTGCTAAAGATGAATTAAAATCAACGGTTTATTTGGTTTGCCCTAGTCAACCACAAGTAGCTAAAAATTATTTAGATGCAATTTATAGTGTGATTGAAGGACAAGAATTATCTCCTGAGCAACATTTCCTTCCTGCACGACAAATTTCTTTTCAAAATGACATCACTAAAACTGTATTTGAAGAAGTCCATCGTTTAGGAGAATGGGTTGTTAATTATGATGATTTGTTAGAACGACGACAACTTATCAATCAAGGAGTACAAGTTATTCGTTATCAACAACATCGTACTGATGAGCGTAATTTATTAGTTTCTTCTCAAGTTCCTTTAAATTTATTACAAGTCCTGATTAAACGTCGCTTAGAATCATTAAATTTGAATCTTGACGAGGGAGAATTAACAGATTTATCTCAACGTTTTATTGATGAAGCTAATGAATTATCTGGAGATATTGTTCTTAGAGCAGCTAAATGCGGTTATTTTGTAAGTGAATTAATTGGTGTAGTTTTAAGTAAAGCTTTAATTAGCTCGGAACTAAATCATAGTGATGCTAAAGGGTGGTATTTTTTAGATGATTATGCTACATGGTTAGGGCAAAAAGAAGGACAAATTGCCGATCTTTTAGCCATCAGTCCTCAAATAATAGAGGAGAAATCTGTTTTAAAAATTATTATTTCAGAAGCTAAATATGTTAATGCGAATGGTGTAGCTGATGCTAGAAAAAAGTCACAAAAACAACTACGAGATACAGTACAACGTATTGCTAATGCCCTTTTTATTACTCCAGGACGTTTAGATCGAGACTTATGGTTATCTCGTTTGGGTGATTTAATGCTAGAAGGCATTGAATTTAGTTCTCAATCTTCTATTTCTCTCAAACAATGGCGTGAAGAAATCCGTTATGGTCAAATTGAGATTGATTTGTCGGGTTACTCTCATGTTTTTGTTTCTGGTCCTAATGATACCTCTGTTACCAGCGAACAAATTATTATTCCTAAAGTAGAACGATGTTTTCAAGAAATTTTTAGTCGTGGAGATGTCAGACAATTAATTTTGGCTTATTACTCTGGAAAATCATTATTAACTATTCGAGAAAAATTAGGAGAGGAAAAACCTTGGGCTATTTCAAAGCCTCAATTTCCTGCCGAGCGGGTTATTTGGACTGACAATATTACAGAGGAAATAAAAGCAACTGAAACTGAACAAAAATCAAATGAAACCGAACAAGAATTAACTTCAAAACAACCAAAACAAACTAATAATTTCTCTTCTAATACTGATGAATCTAACCTAGCTTTGCCAACCACAACAATATCAGAGGAACAATCTGTTATTCAACCAATAAACAACGAATGGACGAGTCGAACTTTTAAAAATTGGCTCGTTCGCTCTGCTACCTCATCTAGCGATAAAACAGAAGAAAATCGATGGCTCGATAATGCTGTTTATTCCCTTCGTCAAGCTTTATTAAGCTACGACCTTCAAGCTAAAGTTTTAGAAAAAAGATTAACTCCTAATGCAGCTTTGATTCAATTTCAAGGCTCAGATCGTCTCAATATTTCTGATATCGAGCGTCGTCGTTCTCAATTATTAACAACTCATGGTTTAAATGTAATTAATATCTCTGGACAACCAGGTAAAATTGTTGTTTCTGTTGCTCGTCCTCAACGTCAAGTTATTTCTCTGCAAGAAGTATGGCGGAAACGTAAAATCAATCATTCAAATGCGGGTGTTAATCTTAGTTTAGTTATTGGAATCAAAGAACTTGATGGAGAAATACTTTACCTAAATCTAGGAAGTGAATTTGAAAAGTTACAAAGTCATGCACCTCATACTTTAATTGCAGGAACGACTGGCAGTGGTAAATCTGTCCTGTTAACAAATCTATTAATTGATGCTTGTGCTACTAACAGCCCAGACAAACTGAAAATATATCTTATTGATGCTAAACAAGGAATAGATTATTTTGCCTTAAAAGAACTTCCCCATCTTCAAAAAGGAATTATTCTCGAGCGAGAACACGCAATTAATATTTTTGAAGAAATTGTAGAGGAAATGGAACGAAGATATTTTATATTTAGCCAAGAAAATGCTAAGAATTTATTTGCTTACAATCAAAAAGTTTCTCCAGAAAAACAGCTTCCTGTTTTATTAATCGTTCATGATGAATTTGCTGACTGGATGTTAGTTAATGAATATAAAGATGCTGTTTCTTCTGCCGTGCAAAGATTGGGAGTTAAAGCAAGAGCAGCCGGAATTCATTTAATTTTTGCAGCCCAACGTCCTGATAATCAAGTGTTTCCCATGCAACTAAGAGATAATTTAGGGAATCGTTTAATTTTAAAAGTTGAAAGTGTCGGAACGTCAGAATTTTCTTTGGGACAAAAAGGAGCAGAAAATCTTTTAGGAAAAGGTCACTTAGTTGCAAAATTATATGGAGAGTCAGACCTGATTTATGCTCAAGTTCCTTTCCTTTCTGATGATGATTTTTATGTAGTAACTAGAGCAATTCAGCAAGATTATAGTTAGAAATATGTTTGACAAATCTAGTTTCTTATCTAAACCAATTTACCTTGATTATCATGCCACTACTCCTGTAGACCCTAGAGTAGCAGACCGAATGCTACATTACATGACAACTGTATTTGGTAATGCTAGCAGTACAGACCATATCTTCGGTGATGAAGCAGCAAAAGCTGTATCCGAAGCACGCCTTCAAGTTGCCGAATTAGTAGGTGCATCATCAAAGGAAGTGGTTTTTACTTCTGGGGCAACAGAAAGCATTAATTTAGCTATTCAAGGAACTATACTCAAACACCTACATGACAATAGTAAACCTCGCATTGCTTTCTCCCCACTCGAACACAAAGCAGTATTGGATACCTGTGTTGCGATCGCTCTTAAAGGATTAGCTGAAATTACTATTCTCCAGGTTGATTCTTTTGGCAGATTAGACTTAGAACATCTCGAACAAGTTTGCAAACAAGGACTATCACTGCTATGTGTCATGGCAGCCAACAACGAAATCGGCAATATTTACCCAGTTCGAGAAATTGGTGAGATAGCTCAAAAATATAACATTCCTTTCCTTTGTGATGCTTCCCAAGCAGTAGGTAAAATACCCCTTAATTTTGAACAGTGGGGTATTACATATTTAGCCATCTCTGGTCACAAATTTTATGCACCTAAAGGAGTAGGAGCGTTAATTGTTAGAAGAGAGTACCATTTAGAACCGATTATCTTTGGTGGTGGTCATCAAAAAGGATTGCGTTCTGGAACGCTTAATGTTCCTGGCATTGTTGGTTTAGGAGAAGCCTGTCGGTTAAGACATTTAGAAATGGAAGAAGATGAAAAAGCGATCGCCACTCTTCGAGATAAATTACAGAAATTGCTACAAGAAAAAATACCTAGCTTAGTTGTCAATGGCGATCCTACTTCTCGTTTAGCAGGAAATCTTCATATCTCTATTCCAGGAATTCCTAACAGTGCCATTATTGCCAGGGTTCGTCACAAGCTCGCTATTTCTACTGGTGCTGCCTGTTCCTCTGGAGTAGTAGCACCGTCTCATGTTTTACAAGCGATGAATTTATCAGACGATTTAATCGAAGGCTCGTTAAGAATAGGGTTAGGAAAATTTACCACCGATCGAGAAATAGAAGCATCGGCAGAAATTCTCTCTCATGCAGTCGAGCAAATTTTTCAAGCAATGCTTATTTAATGCAAAGGAACATAGCAATGATTCAGAACTAACCTCAGTAAAATGATATTGTCTGGATGACATCGAACGGCACGGCTGAAACAGATATATTTAGCGATCGCCTCGGAGTAGACGAGGATATCGTCGGTACTGGTTAACAATACCTTCACGAAAATGATTTGATTTCGATCCCCCTTCCTTAAGCGCGATCGCTTTTCCGTCGCGAGGAATGAGCCTAGAAAAAATGTCGAGTTCGAAGGAATAAATTTTTAACTATCTCCCATACACCAACTTAAAAATAATACCAAGAGTAACAATAAGCCTAACCAGAAAAAAGAACCAAAATAATTAATTATTTTTTCAGGAATAGTTATTAAAATTCCCGAAAGTATCCAATTAGCTACTAAACCTACAAGTAAAACCAGGAAGATAAACATATTTTTCTTGTTTTTAAAGTATCAATAAAGATTAAGAGATTTTTGCTAATTAAAATCTTTTTTAAAGATACAGCGTCTAAAATTAGTTTAGTTATCAAAATAAGCTTAATTCAACCAAATTTTTTTTAGGCGGACAAAAAGAATTATTTGTCATTTGTTGGAGGGAATAATTAATGTGGCAAATATCTAGTTATAGTTTAATACCGATAGCGATAGTTGTTGTTGCTATACCCCTTATGCCTATGCTTGCCCAAAACAACCGCTTCAGCCACCTAAATTTGGCACTAGGATTCGATCGCGCCACAGCCATAGTGATGGGATATACTGGCGGTTCTTACTCTCTTTCATCAATTGTCAATCAAGATCGCCATGGTAATCCCTGTATTGGTTATGGCGATCCAGAACCAGATCATTCGATGGTTTTAGAAAACGATTTTCCTCGACTGACTATACAAATTGACAGTGGCGGCAAAGATACTACTTTAATAGTCAGAGGTCCCGAGCGACAAAACATTCGCTGTGGTTTTGCTCACAACGAAAGTAGGGATGCTGTTGTCGATGACATTAATTGGCAAGCAGGAACATATGAGATCTGGGTAGGCTCGATGAAACCAAATCAAAATTCGCCATATCGGTTATCCGTTCGACAATAGGATAATAGTAGGGATTTTACGAGTGCAAATTCCACCGCAAAAAGTCACCGCGAACGATAAGATAATTAGTAATTGATAAGAATTAAGATAGGGATTATCCGTGCTATCTTCACTGAGTACTGACTTTCGCATTATTTTTGAACGCGACCCTGCTGCCCGCAATTGGCTAGAGGTTCTCTTCTGCTATCCTGGTTGGCAAGCTCTTTTATTTCATCGGTTTGCTCACTGGTTGTATTGTATCGGTATTCCTTTTATCCCTAGAATGATTTCTCATTTAGCTCGTTTTTTGACTGGAATCGAAATTCATCCAGGGGCACAAATTGGTAAGGGTGTATTTATCGACCATGGGATGGGAGTAGTTATTGGGGAGACTGCTATTCTAGGGGATTATTCTCTCATTTATCAGGGAGTTACCCTTGGCGGTACGGGAAAAGAAACTGGTAAACGCCATCCAACTTTAGGAGAAAATGTAGTTGTCGGTGCAGGAGCTAAGGTACTGGGCAATATTCAAATCGGTAATAATGTTCGTATAGGTGCAGGTTCGGTAGTACTGCGAGATGTCCCTTCTGACTGTACCGTAGTAGGGGTTCCTGGTAGAATTGTTTACCGTTCTGGAGTTAGAGTAAACCCGCTCGAACATGGTAATTTGCCAGACTCAGAAGCAGCAGTGATTCGGGCTTTGGTGGATCGAATCGAGTTTCTAGAGCAAGAAGTACAACAATTAAGATGTTCGCAGTCAAAAAATAATTCTTTAGTTGCTGCCGTTTTGTCAGAAGCAGGAGATCTCGAAATTCATACCGAGACTGACAAAAGTTGTCTGTTGCGCGATCGCGAAATTAGAGAATTTCTCGAAGGCAGTGATTGTCAGTAACATTTGATTTGAGTTCCCGATTGCGATCGCTTAAAGAGCAGGTCACCTTTGTCGATCTTTATCGGTCCAACGATCCCATGATGATATCAATACTGCCTAAAATAGTGACAATATCGGCAACTTTCACACCCTTTAAAATAAAGGGTAATATCTGCAAATTATTAAAATTTTCTCCATACGTTAGTCTGCATGGCTTACTTACTTAAAGCAGGCTACCGTGTTTTGCTCCTAGAAAAAAACGCAATTGCTGGAGGAGCATCAACCACTGAAGAAGCGATGCCCCAACAAGCTCCTGGCTTCAAATTCAATCTTTGTGCGATCGACCACATTTTTATTCACTTGGGACCAGTAGTTGAGGAATTGGAGCTTGCCAAATATGGGCTGAAATATCTGTTTTGCGACCCCGTACTTTTTTGCCCTCATCCCGGTTTACCAGTTCAAAAGATCTGATCGAGGAGTATTTTGATGAAGAATTTCTCAAAGCTCCCCTAGCTCGTCTCGCCTCAGAACTAAGCTTTCCTCCTTCACAAAAAACTGGTGCGGTCGGCTCAATCATGACGGCAATGCGCCACAGTCCCGGTGTCGCCAGACCTCAAGGAGGCACGGGAGCGTTAACTGAGGCATTGCTAAAGCTGGTTAAAGATTTGGGGGAGAAATTCTCACCGCTCGCCAGGTGGAAAAAGTTTTAGTCGACGATGGTCGAGTGGTAGGGGTGCGGGTCAAAGGTGGCAAGGAATACCGAGCGAACCGAGGGGTAATTTCTCGTAATTGATACCAAACGCCTTTTCTTATCTTTAATGGACTCAACGGATGTGGATGCGGCTGACCCTAATTTACGCGGTCTCGCGGAGCGAGTGCTGCCGCATCGCGTTGCACGCCGAATTGTTAACAATAACGAAGCAATTCTTAAAATTGACTGTGCTTTATCAGAACCACCCCGCTTTGTTCATCACCAACATCAGGATGAATATTTAATGGGATCGATATTAATTGCCGATTCAGTCGATCATGTCGAGGTCGCTCATACCGATCCTCAGGTGGGAAAAATTCCCGAAGATCCTTCAATGTTCCTCTCGGTGCCTACAATGCTAGATCCATCATTGGCTCCTGAAGGCAAGCATACCCTCTGGATTGAATTTTTTGCACCCTATCAAATTAAAGGTGCCGAAGGAACTAGTTTATCTGGAACGGGATGGACCGACGAACTGAAACATCGAGTGGCCGATCGCGTGCTGGACAAATTAGCCGATTATGCGCCAAACCTTAACAAGACGATTATCGCTCGTCGGGTGGAAAGCCTGGCGGAAATGGGACAAAGGTTAGGAGTTCTCAACGGCAATTACTATCACCTCGACATGACATTCGACCAGATGATGTTCTTCCGTCCCTTGCCAGAGATAGCTAATTACAAAACGCCAATTGAGGGTCTATTTCTCACTGGCGCGGGAACTCATCCAGGAGGTTCAATTTCTGGAATGCCAGGCCGCAACTGCGCTAGTGTCTTTTTACAAGAACAGCATCCAGTTGCTCAGATCTTAACGGATGCAGGGCAATCTCTTAAATCTACAGCCAAATCTATCTTTAACCTTGGCTCAGGAGAGACTTAAATCAGTTATCAGTTATCAGTTATCAGTAGGGACGTAGCATGCTACGTCCCTACACCGAGTCTTAAAAAAATATTTAATCAAAAAGCCTCTTTTCAAAACTGAAATGAGGCTTTCTATCGCGATCGCTTTTTATCCTTTTATTTAACTGGAAACCACTATTCTCGATCTATATCTGATGCGATCGCCCAGTCTAGTGCAAGCCCTAGCTAGCATTTAACTTAAACTCGCTAGACTCTCGATAGTTTAAATTCTAACGAGATTCCATTCCTTGACTAGAACTACCTTCAACGCTTGATTCCTGGGATTCCTGAGATTCATCCTTTTGAGCAGGACTGTCCCCCGTGTAGTGACCGGCTTGCGGTTCTGCTGGGGTTTGTTCTGCTGCGTCTGATATCCCTTTCATTGGATCTTGATTTGACTTTTCTTCTTGAGTCATGGATTTATTTCCTCCATTGCTATTTAACAATCATTGTGCCTAAAGTCTTTTGTGCAGACATCTACCGTCAGCCGGAATCTAGCTCGTCTAAAACAAACCAGAGCGATCGCAAACCGCTAAGTACATAGCGTCCGATGCTTAAATCGTTCGGATAAATTCTGCTCAAGCCTACTCGCTGATTGGCGATTATTTCATTAAGTAACGTGTTTAAGAGTAATACGTCTTGCTCTATCAAATGTTTAAGTTAGCTTAAACACATTTATTGTTTCTCTCTGGGGTTCCTTATCTTTTGAAGGTGGGAAATTCGCCTATTAGATAATCGGTTTACCGTCCACTTCGCCACAATTGTATTGATACAGTAAAGATCTAAGGTAATAAATTGGTCATTAGTCATTGGTTATTGGTCAAATGAGGTCACAGATCGCTAACGCTGCGCCTTTGGCGATCCCATACCCCTGACCCCAAATAACAAAGGACAATTGACGAAGGATGCGAAATCTCCCGCGCTTTAGCGGGGGACGAGCTTAACCGATCCTCTCCACTACGTTGAGGATAAGGCTTTTCCCAAGTCAAATCTCTCTAAACCACTTCTACGTTTTTTCTTACAGCATAATTACATCATTTTTAAAATATGCAGATTACAAACGATCTCCAAAAATTGCTAGATATCTTGCCTGACAATATCCGGCAACCTCTAGAAAACCATCCACAACAGGACAGTTTAATTGAAGTTGTCCTAGATTTGGGACGTTGTCCAGAAGCTCGTTTCCTCAATGAAGCCGAGTATATTTCTGAGGCAGTTGTTACCCGCGAGCAGTTGCATGAGTGTATCCAAAAAGTCGGAACATTTGGCGGCGATAACCGCGCCGGTATCGAGCAAACTTTACACCGCATCAGTGCCATCCGTAACCGCACGGGAGAAATTATCGGCTTGACCTGTCGCGTTGGTCGAGCAGTTCAAGGCACGATCGCTACAATTCGTGATTTAGTAGAAACCGGTCAATCGATTCTGATGCTCGGTCGTCCTGGAGTGGGTAAAACCACTGCACTGCGGGAAATTGCTCGGGTTTTAGCCAATGAGTTACACAAACGTGTAGTCATCATTGACACTTCTAACGAAATTGCTGGGGACGGCGATATTCCCCACCCAGCCATTGGCCGCGCAAGGCGGATGCAAGTAGCTCGTCCCGAGTTACAACATCAAGTGATGATTGAGGCGGTGGAAAACCACATGCCAGAAGTTATTGTCATCGATGAAATTGGTACAGAATTGGAAGCTTTGGCGGCACGTACCATTGCCGAACGGGGCGTACAACTGGTAGGTACTGCCCACGGGAACGAAATTGAAAACTTAATCAAAAACCCCACCCTATCCGATTTGGTTGGTGGAATTCAATCCGTGACATTAGGCGATGACGAAGCCAGAAGACGACAGACTCGAAAAACGGTTTTGGAACGTAAAGCACCTCCGACATTCGAAATTGCGGTGGAGATGTCCGAACGCCAGTGTTGGGTCGTACATGAAAGTGTTGCCGATACAGTGGATAATCTACTGCGGGGGTATCAACCGAACCCACAGGTAAGAACCATTAACGAGCTGGGTCAGGTGACGATTACACGGGAAATACCCAATTTCCAGCAGCAGATGCAACCGTCAAATTCGGGGCGTGGTTCTAGGCGAGTAATACCGTTTCGGGCTTCTCAAGATGCTAGCCCTATTGTAGAAGAATCCGAGCAAGCATTCGCTCAATCCTCTCAAGCTGACAATCAGTCTGGTCGAGATTTGCCACTGCAGGTTTACCCCTATGGTGTAAGTCGTCACCAATTAGAGGAGATAATTGCTCAATTCAATTTGCCGGTGAAGTCCACAAAGGATATTGAGAGCGCAAATGCGATTTTGGCACTGAGATCGCACGCTCGCAAACACTTTAGTTTCCGGCGTATGCTTGCAGACCATCCAGTACCCGTCTATACAATTAAGGCTAATAATACAAGGGCGATCGCTCGAGCTTTACAATCTTGCTTGGCAATCGACGAACCAGAGACTATCGATGTATCCGAACCTTCTCGCCCCGGACGCGGTGATTCCGAAATCGAAGCTTTAGAAGAAGCGAGAATTGCGATCGAGCAGGTTGTGATTCCCAAAGGTCAGCCAGTGGAATTGCTGCCGCGTTCTACCTCAGTTCGTCAAATGCAACACGAACTAGTCGAACACTACCATTTGAAGTCGGAAAGTTTTGGACGAGAACCCCATCGCCGCTTGCGGATTTATCCGGCTTAATCAAAAGTTAAAGCTGGTACGAAGATGACCTACCCATTGAGTAGCATTGCTGCTGTCGTTCTCGGGATTAATTACTGCCCAAAAGCCAGGAGTAATAGAAATATAATCGTTGAGTTGGAAACGGTAGAATGTTTCAATGTGATAGGCATTATCTGGTTCATCCCGGACATCACTGTTGGTTACCACAGGTGGGATTCCCAATAAAATACCGGCTAAATTACCCTCACCACCTACATCGAGAAAGGTAAAGCCAACTGCTCCATACCAGATATCTGCGCGATCGTCGTCATTGACGAATTGAGTGCTTACGTCTTGCGTCCCATCAAAGAAATTGCTAAATCCCGATCCGTGCGCCCTAGCGTTAACATAACCACCCCAAGCGTGAATCTGGAAATTTGGCGTAATTTGATAGAAGCCCTGTAATGTATAAAAGTCTCCAGAGGTAGCAATATTTTCCCCAAAGGGCTGGATTGCCAAAAAACTTCCGGTATCGCTCATCAGGTTGGTCCTTCCCGCAGGAAAGTAAGAACGGGAATAAGCAAAACCAATTGCCCCACCTTCACCCCTCCAAGCCAATTGCGCCAGAGCATGATAAGTTCCATTAAACAAGCCACTGCCTTCTTGGGCATTATTGGCATCGCCAGCTAAGTATCCGAGGGATAATTCGACATTATCGATAATTTGCCAGTTAATTCCGGCACCACCACCACCTCGGCGATAGACTGGATTATATTCCCCGAATTTGGAGGGAATGCCTAAACTGTCATCGGCAATGGTTGGCGGAGTAAGAGTGCCCACCAAATCGGTATAGCCAACCCCCACCGGACCCACTCTGAGAGTTAAGTTTGTCGTGATGGGAGTAAGATACCACAGGTGAGGAATCTGTACCTGATTTTTAGAATTATCATCATAGTTGAGCCGCACCATATTAGTTCCCGTCAGGGGAGCTAGTGCGCCAAAATTGCCAACCTGAAGGCGGGTTCTGAATAAATCTTGACCCGTAAAACTGCTTTCCAGGTTGAGGCGAATCCGATAAGCAAAACGAGTTTGGGTATCATTTCCACCGTCCCCCACGCGATCACGCAGTGCCTCGCCTCCGGCGAGATCGCCAAAAGTGTCGTCAATCGACCAAATCATCTGACCGCGAAGGTTTGTTGTTGTAGAAAACTGATGGTCTTCCAGAAAAGCGGCGCGACTTTCAACATTATCGACTCGTCCTCCCAATGCCGCCAGTTCTGCCCCAAAATCTTGCGTCAGTCGCTGTATTGTTTCAATATCTTCTTGCGCTACCGCCTCCGAAGAGGCAATCAGACCTTCGATCTGATTCAAACAAGCATTTAAACCCGCCGCAAATTCATAACGAGATAGAGCTTGGTTGCCGCGATAAGTTCGATCGGGATAACCAACAATACATCCGTAGCGTTCTACTAAATTTTGTAGAGCTCGATTGGCCCAATCGGTTGGCTCGACATCTCTTAATTGAGAAACAGATGTTACTTGAGACATTGGAGTATCTGATTCCTGAAGTGTCCGCTCTTGGTGACTTTGTTTCACCGAGAGATTGTTATTTGGTGCGGCCAGGACAGGTGCAACTTCTCCAAAAATACAACCAGAGCAAGTGGCAAGGATAACGAGCGAATATCTTGGAAAAATTGGAGAATTTGATTTTACTTTTGACAGCATTAAAATTAGTTAAATTACACCACAAATGATTTAATCCCTCTTGGTTTAAGATTAGAACGAAGATTAGTTTTGACGAATCTTTTCTACAAATTTTGTTAACTTTCAAGCTTTTATATTATTAATTTTTAACAAGACTAATATAATAATCTGAGTTATCTTTTTCTAGAAAACTAAATTAGTTTTTAAATATTTTAAAGCCAATAATTCATCCATCTTGAGATATATTTTAGCATTATGTAAAGATTTGCTTAGAGCGAAAAATGAATGAATTGCTTTATCTTATCCTCTAATTAAGTCATTGCTTAAGGCGATCTAAACTTGTGAATTAAATTAATAGTTCACAAACAAATTATAATAAGCAAATTTTCTCTTGGCATCAATTTATTTAATTGGGGCAGCTTTGTTGTGTCTGCTGTTCCGATCTTTTCTCAATCATAAAAAAGAAAATAAAATCATGACTCATCTTAAAGGAGCCGACGCAAAGCCAGCAAATACGTCTTTTGTTATTCTTATTAGCGCAGCGGCAGCTCTTGGCGGTTTTTTATTTGGATTTGACACCGCCGTTATCAATGGTGCAGTAATTGCCATTAGAAATTACTTTGAAGCAGGTAGCGTAGAGATCGGTCTAGCCGTGTCCCTGGCACTGCTAGGATCGGCTATCGGTGCTTTTTTCGCCGGACAAATCGCCGATCGCTACGGTCGTTTGACAACCATGATTATCGCTTCTATCCTATTTACCATCAGTGCAATTGGTTCGGGGATTCCCGTCAACATTGGACTGTTTATTTTTTGGCGAGTATTAGGTGGAATAGGAGTTGGAGCTGCTAGCGTGATTGCTCCTGCTTACATTGCCGAAGTCTCTCCCGCTCAGTTTAGGGGACGGTTGGGTTCCCTTCAACAGTTGGCAATTGTGGTGGGGATTTTTATTGCTTTGCTGAGTAACTATGTCATTGCTTCATTGGCTGGTTCGGCAGATAATCCCTGGTTGTTTGGAGTTGAAGCTTGGCGGTGGATGTTTTGGACAGAGATTCCGCCTGCTATCCTTTATGGAGTTTTGGCTTTGGTCATCCCTGAATCGCCTCGATATTTGGTAGCACAAGGGAAGGAAACAGAAGCAGCCAATGTTTTAGCTAAAGTTGAAGGCGGCAATGTACCAGCAAGAATAGGAGAAATTCGCGAAACAGTATTGCGGGAGCGCAAACCCCGTTTGTCCGACCTTTTAACCAGAAGAGGCGGACTCTTACCTATTGTCTGGGTAGGAATGGGACTTTCAGTGCTACAGCAGTTTGTCGGTATTAATGTCATCTTTTACTACAGCAGCGTTCTCTGGCGCGCAGTTGGATTTACCGAGCAAAATGCCCTTTGGGTAACGGTTATCACTGGCTTGATTAATATACTGACAACCTTTGTGGCGATCGCAACAGTTGACAAGTTTGGTCGCAAACCGCTTCTCCTCCTTGGCTCAATTGGTATGACCCTTACTTTAGGAACGATGTCGGGAATCTTCGGTACTGCACCTATAGTTGATGGACAGCCAAATTTGACTGGTGCGGGAGGCTTAGTTGCCCTTCTGGCTGCTAATTTATATGTTGTTTTTTTCGGATTCTCCTGGGGTCCTCTAGTTTGGGTACTATTAGGAGAAATATTTAATAACAAGATTCGCGGGGCTGCTTTGGCTATAGCAGCATCAGTTCAATGGATTGCTAATTTCATCGTTTCCACTACCTTTCCTCCACTTCTGGCTACCCTTGGTTTAGGTTTCGCTTACGGTTTATATACGATTGCCGCTGCGATCTCTATCTTTTTTGTAATTTTCTTCGTTAAAGAAACCAAAGGCAAAACCCTCGAACAGATGTAGTAACTTTGTGTGGAAGGCAAAAAGCAAAAGTTAGTTCGGAGTTCGGAATTCGGAGTGCTCCCTTCGCTTTGCTGCGCCTACGGCGGGCGGGAGTGCTACGCAAGCGGAGTTGGGAGCCAAAAGGTAAAAGGTAAAAAATAATTGTCCAAAAAATTAATAATTTGATAACAGGATTCAGGAGCTTATTTATACTCCTGAATCTATCTAGTTTCTCGGCAGGAGACTCCCGCTATACCCGTCGAGGGTTAGCGGCGAGAGGAATGCCGAGTCCTCCATAATAATGTTTACAGATTTCGTGATAAAATGTAAGGCATGACTGAACGGGCCTA